>JBEKQO010000131.1:0-19136 GCA_049519635.1 Terriglobia bacterium
AGCGTTTGCAACTTGGCCGCGTCGTTGAACTGCCGCCACGCTTCCGCCTTCTTCAAGATAGCCTGAGCTTCTGCCAGGCCTTGCGCCTCGATGGCTCGTGCTTGGGCGAGTCCCATCGCTTCGATCTTCGCCGCTTCCGCGCGGCCTTCCGCTTCGACCGCCGACGCGCGGCCCAATCCTTCCTGCTTCAGCTTTTCCTGCTGCGCTTCCGCGAGTGCGATCTGTGTGGCCTTCTGGCCTTCCGCTTCCAATATCGCCGCCTGCTTCTTGGCCTCTGCGCGCAGAATGGCCGCATGCCGGTCGGCCTCGGCGGGCTTGATGACGGTGGCCTCAAGCTCTTGTTGCTTGCGCAAAACTTCCTGTTCTTGTACAGCGATCTGTTCCTGCGTGCGAGTCTTCTCCACGCGGACTTCTTCCGCCACCACCGCCTGCTTCGCTTTCGCTTCCGCCAGGGGTCCGGCCTGCGCGGACTTGGCCTTCTCCATTTCAATTTCGGCCTGGTACTGCGCCTGCCTTACCGCGAAGTCGCGCTGCGCGTTGGAAATGTTTGCGTCCGCGTCGAACTTCGCCTTTTCGCCTTCTTGCATCGCCAGGGCGGATTTAATCTTGGCGTCGCGGGTGGCTTCCGCCTCACCAATCGTCCCGTCGCGTTTCACTTCCGCGGTGCGCTTCTTGCCCAGGGCGTCGAGATAGCCTTCCTCATCGCTGATGTCCTGAATCGTCAGGACGTCCACGCCAATGCCCATGCGCTCCAGATCGAGCGCTGCTTCCGAGGTTAGTTTCTGGGCAAAGCTGGAGCGGTCGCTGTTCACCTCTTCCACGGTCAGTGTACCCAGGATCGATCGCAAGTGGCCTTCCAAGGTTTGGAAGATCACCTTCTGGATGGTGTCATGCGTCATACCCAGGAAGCGCTCCGCGGCCGCCGAAAGCGACATGTCATCGCCCTTGATCTTCACGTTGGCTACGGCCTTCACGGAAATCGGCACGCCCTTCAGCGTGTAGGCGCGCTTGATTTCAAGGGGAATCGTAAAGACGTTGAGAGACAGGTAATCCACCTGCTCCAGCAGCGGCCAGCGGAACGCCGCGCCGCCGCGCACCATGCGATAGCCCACGATGCGCTCGTCAGCCATCTTGTGTTTGCGCCCACTGAAAATGGCCACCGCGTTAGGCGGCACCTTGATGTAGTTCTTGGCGAAGCGGGAAATTGCGACCAGCAGGGCAACGGCGGCAACCGCCGCCAGAATAATAACAAAGGGCGAAAAATGCTCCATAATAGTCCTCCGAAGGAAAGTGGCAACTCACGAATGACAAGTAATGAGCCAGCGAGGGCCGAAATTCGAAAATCGAAGCTCGAAAATAGCAGCGAGTTTCGAGTTTCGATTTTCATCTTTCGGTTGCTCGTCACTTTTTACTCGTCACGCGTCACTCCTCCCTTATTCCGCGCGAACCACCAGCACAACCTCCCCGACGATGGAATTGATTTTTACCAGAGTGTTGACGGGAATTTCCTCGTTATTCGCCGCACGGGCAACCTTTTCCACCACCGTGTCACCCAGCGTGCAACGCACCTGGCCCATTCCACCTTGGGGAATGGCCACGCTCACCTGCGCCGTGTTTCCCACCAAGTCACTGGTCCGGACATGGCTGGAAGCTTGCTGGCTGTAAAGAAAACTGGCGAAAACATAGATCACTCCCGCGAACAGCACTCCGCCCCCGAAGCCCATGGCCGTGCTCACGCCTACCCCGTAGCCGAGGTGAATGCCGATAGCCCCGAAACTTCCAAACGCGGTCACAAAGACGCTCAGGATGCGACTGCTCAGGATGCTGGGGCCTGCGCCGTGGCCGTCAGCATCGTGGCTGAAGTCCCCATGTTCGAACATGTCCCCCAGGATGGAGCTGCCGATCAGGAAGAAAAAACCGAACGCCGCAATCGCCAGGAACGTAACAAACGCCGATGTGCTTGCCAGGAGAATCATGTCGGTGGCCTTTGAGTCCGGAGAGTGCGCTACACCTCGCGAGGAACTGTCGCTGGGCGGACGATAACTCTTCTAGTGACGGCTACTCTAAGGCCGGTCTGCGGCGAAGTCAAGGCGGGCTGGTGGGGCAAAGGCATTTCTGTCCGAGGGATTCAAGGCAGGGGGTACATAATCCAACCGAGCACCAGCGCCACACCTACAAAGGCCCCAAACACTTTGGCGCCGTATAATAACTGCTCGCGCGGTGTGTTCTTGCCCAGCACTCCGAACACCACGGAGACGAGAAAGGAGAACAAAAGCATCGCGGGAAAATGTGCAACAGCCATATCAGAATTCAGTGACAAGTGACAAGTGACAAGTGACGAGCAATTACAAGACGAAAATCGAAGCTCGAAATTCGCAACTCGCCGTGATTTCCGAGCTTCGATTTCCGTTCATTGCGGGCTCGTCACTCTGCACTCGGCACACTTCACCGCCCCTAGGGTTTGCGACCCAAAGCAATATCGTAAGTATCCAGAACCGATAGCGTGTTGAGCATGCCGGCCGCCACCAGATAGGCCGTGCCGAAGTCGGCGCTCACAAACAGCGGGTTGCCGCCCGCATAGCCAAAAAAACGCGCCGCCGGCATGGCCAGGCCCACGCACAACTCGCCGAAATAACCGAGTGTTTCAAGATAAGATCCTGTATTGGTGCTGAAAAACTCGCCTTGCATGGCGATGCCCATCAGGAACATCGTCACCACCGCGGAGAAAATGATTAGAGCGCGCCACTTGCGGCCGAGCAGAAAGTGGCCCAGGCCCGGCACCATCCATGCCGCCACGCAGAGCCACACCAAGGTGGTCAGCTTGGGCTGAGCGGAGCGGGAAACCGTTTCTTGCACAACTTTGTTCGCCATAGGAAAAGGATTTGGGATCCGGGATCTAGGATTCAGGATCGAAATCCGCGCGCCTAAATTCTTAATCCTCGATCCTAAATCCTAGCTTTCCAACCTAACACACAACCTCAAGGCGCGGCAAGGATGGGCACGATCTCTGTTTGAATTTCCCCGGTCACACAAGCGTCGCGAGCTCCGGTGAACACATTCACTTCACTCCGGACACCGAAATCATGCAGATAAATGCCCGGCTCGATGGAAAAGCAGGTGCGGGCGATGATCCGGCGCTCGTCATGGGTTTCGAAATTGTCCATGTTGGCGCCGTTGCCGTGCACGTCTTCACCAATCGAGTGCCCCGTACGATGCACAAAGAATGTGCCGTACCCATTCCGCTCAATGACCTCGCGCGCCGCGTCGTCAACCTGATACCCATAGAGAATGCGCCCGGCTTGCAAGGATTTCTGCACCAGGATGATGGCATTGTCGCGCGCCTCACGCACCACCTCAAAAACCTTGGTAAATTGTTCGGGAACCTTTTCGCCGACGTATCCCGTCCAGGTAATATCGAAATAGACGGCGCCGGGCTTATTCTGTTTGGCCCAAACATCCAGTAACACGAAATCATTGGCATGAATGGGCCGCGAGGCCTCCGGGGACGGTGAGTAATGCGGATTGGCAGTGTTGGCATTCACCGCCACGCAAGGCGGCTCATCAGTGATCAGGCCGTTCGCCGCAAAAAGCCGTACCATTTCCTGCTGTACGTCGTATTCGCTGATCTCCTTGCCGGCGCGCACGGCATCACGAATGGCCGCGAACGCCGTCCGCACCGCCTGGTGCACCACCTGGCCGGCGGCCCGGTGCGATTGCCATTGCTCCTCTGACCAGGACGCCTCAAACTGCTGCACCAGATCGGCGGAAGAAACCACTTCCACCCCGCAACTCTTCACCAGTTCCACCGTGCCCGCGTCCACCAACCCCACGTAGGGGATGTTGTTCAAGGCCGAGTATTGCATCGCCACAAGCTTCTTGTCGTGCAGCAGCCGGCCAAGCCCCTCGCGCTGCTCGCGCCAGGAGGAATAACGCTCCTCCGTGCCCGGCAAGCCCGCCAGGTTGTGGGCCTCGATCCGGTGCACGAGCTTCGCCGGCTCCCCTTCTCGGGGAATAACGTAATACCAACGGCGAGTACACATCACGGGATTAATATTGAGCACGCGATAGGCAATGGGATCGCGGCGGTGGTGGTCATAGAACAGCCAGCCGTCAAGCTTGGCTTCGCGAAGTGCAGATTGAATTGCCTCAAGGTTCATAGGAAGGTCCTCCTTTGTGTCCGCCGACCCACGCAGCCCTCCACGGGTGTAGCGCGGACCTGTTCTGTAGGTCCGCGGCACGTACCCTATTGGCAAAGAAACGCCGCGGAATCAACAGAACAGGTCCGCGCTACCCTTCTACCCCTCCCCCGGCTTGAAAGCTTTATTGTAAATCACCATCAGCACCGCGCCCACTAATCCTATCGCCGTCACCACCCACCACATCTGCTGCGGTCGGTGCAGGACGTCGCCGAACTCGTGGAGAAGGTATCCGCCCAGCGGCCCGGCAATAAAATACCCGATGGCGATGGGCAGAAAAGCATAACCCATATAGAGGCCCTGCTGGCCCGCGGGCGCAAGCCGCGAGATGTATTCGTAGTAGCGCGCCGATTGGGTCATCTCCCCAAGGGCCAGGACAATCAGTGCGGCGATGAGTCCCAGAGTGGTGGGAACAAAGACCAGAATCAACCATGCCAGGCTTGAAATCACCAGGCCCAACGTCATCGCAGGAAATGTTGGGATTTTCCGCGTCAGGTAGCTGACGAGAATCTGGAAGCAAATCACCGCCAGCGCGTCAACAGAAAGGACCAGGTCGACATTGGCATTGGGATTTACGTAGCCGCGCAGGAACAGGGGGGCGGCGATGAACTCCTGCCAAAAAACCACGTAAAAGCTCGAAAAGATCAGCAAGAACAGAACGAAGCGAAAATTAGCCAGCACCACAAGCATGTTCTTGAGGGCATGTGCGACACTCGCCACCTTCTGCTCCCCTGACCGCGCCGGCTCGCGGAAAAATAGCAGCGTGACCAGGAACATCAGGAAGACACTCAGGGCAGACACGCGAAAGACATTCTCCACCCCCCATCCCAGTCGCTTACGCACCAGCCATGCCATTACCGGGCCGAGCATGCCGCCGATATTCACAATCGTGTAGTAAATTGAATAACCAATGGAGCGGACGTTCTCCGCCGAAGCGTGCGCCGTGGTTCCCGCCACGCAGGGCTTGACCACCGCAGGGCCGAGCGCCGGAACCATCAGGATCACAAAGACCAGCCATTTGTCGCCGAGCGCCTGGCGCGCTCCCTGCATCCACGGGGCGGAAAGCGAACCCAGCAGAAAATAACCGGCGGTCATCACGAGATACGCAAACATCAGCGCACGGCGAAAACCGAAGCGGTCTGCCAGCGTCCCCCCCAGCACCGGCAGCAACCAGACCACGAATCCAAAGGTCCCCATCATCCATCCGGTAAGTTCTTTGGAAAAGTGCAATTGTTCGGTCAGGTAAATGGCCAGGACCGCGCTGGCACCGTAGTAAGCGAGGCGTTCGAACAGTTCGGTGAAATTCGCCACCCAAAAGGCGCGCTCAAATCCGGTGCGAATTTCCGCCAGGCGCTGGGTGAAGCTCAACGTTTCCTCTCCTCAAAAGCAGTGACGAGTGACAAGTGAAGAGTGACGAGCGAGCAAAAACCTCATCACTCCTTACTCGTAATTCATTAGTGCATTTTTGTTTGCTCGTCACTCTTCACTTGTCACTCATCACTGCTTTTTTGATCTGCTCGATGCTTTCTTCCGCTGAGCGCCCCGTCACCCGCAGCAACTTGCGCCGCGCCTTTTGGCCGGAAAGGATCACCACGCACGCTTGCGGCAGGCGCAACGCCCGGGCAAAGAAGCAAACGCAAGCCTCATTGGCCTGACCCTCTGTGGCGGGGGCATGTAATTCCAAGCGCAACTCACCCGAGGCGCCTACAGTCAACCGTTCGCGCGCGGCGCGGGGCTTCACGCGCAGCCAGAAGCTTACGTTTTCGCGTTCGACCTTGAATTTAAGCACAAAGGCGTCCGTTGTCATTTGTCCGTAGTCCGTTGTCACTGGTCAGTTATCAGTTTTCGGCTTTCATTAGGAACCAATCTCTTGAAATCGTAGAACTCGCAAGGGATGACTTGCAGCGGACAACTGACCACGGACAACGGACAGCCTCACTCCCGCTCGCCAAAGATCGCCGTCCCAATTCGCACCATCGTTGCGCCCTCTTCGATGGCGACTTCGAAATCGTGGCTCATGCCCATGGAAAGCTCGCGCATGGAAACCTGGGGCAGATTCCGCGATTCGATTTCGCCAGCCAGGGCGCGGAGTTGGCGAAAGTAAGGCCGTACGTCTTCTGGGCTCTCGAGGAAAGGCGGAATTACCATCAGGCCGCGCAGTTCGAGCGTCTCCAGCGGGGCGATCTGCTCCGCCAGGGCAGCCACTTCCCCAGTTCGAACGCCCGCCTTGGAGGTTTCCTCTCCCAAATTCACTTCGATTAGCACGGGCAGGCGCGCGCCTCCAGGGTCAGCGGCCTGCGCAAGTCTTTCCGCCAGGCGCAGCGAATCCAGCGAATGTACCCAATGGAAAAGTTCGCGCGCCGCCCGCGCCTTGTTGGACTGAAGATGCCCCATCAGGTGCCAAGTAGCGCCCAAGTCAGCAAGCTCCGGTCGCTTGGCCTTCGCTTCCTGCACGCGGTTCTCCCCAAAATCGCGCAGGCCTGCCGCAAATGCCGCACGAATCAATTCGGGGGGGTGTGTCTTGGAAACGGCCACCAGCCTGACATCCTCCCGCGGGCGTCCGCTGCGCCGGCAGGCAGCGTTGATTCGCTCTTCGACCCGCGCGATATTTTCTGAAATGTTCGCGAACATATCTCCCGGCAGACTCGAGCGTGGCGGAGCCTCCTGCAAAATTTTCGGGCTTGACGAATTGAAACCGTGCCATTCTATCACTGTCCGCACCGCGCGATGGCACCTTGTTACGGCCATAGGCGAGTGTTAGGATGCGGCTTTGGTCAGTTGTCCTTTGTCCTTGGTCCGTGGTCATTTGTCCGGAGTCCTCTAAAGACTACCGGCCCCAGTATCGCGTTATCAAGATAGATTTTCGAGACGTGATCACGATCCTTACAGTAAACTAACGACTGCGAACGGACAAAGGACAACGGACAAAGGACCAAGGACAGCATGCAACGTGGCCTCTTCATCACTTTTGAAGGGCTGGACGGCACCGGCAAGAGCACGCAACTACGCCGCGCTGTCCGGTACATGCGCAAATGCGGTCATCGGGTATTGGTGACGCGCGAGCCCGGCGGAACACGCACGGGGGAGCGCATCCGTGACATCCTGCTGGCGTCAAAGACAGGAAGACTTGCGCCGTTGGCCGAGTTGGCGCTGATGTACGCTGCGCGCGCCCAACTTCTGGAAGAGGTGGTGCGGCCGGCGCTCGCCCGTGGCGAAGTGGTGGTGAGTGACCGCTACAATACCGCGTCGTTTGCCTATCAGGGCTACGGGCGCGAGTTGGGCACGTCCACTGTGCGCGCTTTCGACCGGGTCATTTGCGGTGAGACTCAGCCGGACCTGACCATTATCCTCGACCTCGATCCCGAACGCGCGCGCGGACGCGCTCTCGGCGATACGCGGCGGCGATCGCGCCTTGACCGCATCGAGGCGCAGGGGTTGGCCTTTCATCAGCGCGTGCGGGCCGGGTATCTCGCCATCGCCCGCAGCGCTCCGGAACGCATCAAGCTGGTGCACGCCGACCAATCCATTAACGAGTTGCAACGCCAGATTCGCGCACTCATCGAGCCACTCCTGGCACGGAAGGAACGAAAGTCGAAAATCGAAATTCCAAAACCGCACCACGGGTATCATGACGAGGTTCGAGTTTCCAGTTTCGATTTTCAAATTTCGAGAACGGTCAGACTTCTACACTTAAAGACTTAAAGATATGGGCTTCGATTCCTTTCTCGGCAATCCGCAGGCGGTGGAGGCAGTCCGTGAAATGCTGGCGAACCGCCGTGTGCCGGGAGCCTTGCTTTTTGCCGGACCCGAGGGCGTGGGCAAGAAAACCCTGGCCCTGATGATGGCCAAGGCGCTGGTGTGCGAGCGCGGCGCCGCGGACTTCTGCGACCAGTGTGCGCGCTGCCGCAAAGCGGAACAGATGTTCGCCGCGGCACGGGAAGATTTGGCGCGCCGCCGCGAAATCAAAGAATCCGCGCGCCGGGTGGAAGGCCTGGTTTACTTCGACCTCCAGATCATCGAGCCTCTGACGAAATTCATCCTCACCGAGCAGATCCGCCAGATACGCGCCGTGGCCTACACGCGGCCGTTCGAGTTCCCGCGCCGCATCTTTATTCTCGACGAAGCCCAGGCAATCCATTGGCAGGCCGTGGACCTGCTGCTCAAAGTGCTGGAGGAGCCACCGGAGACGACGAGCTTCATCCTGATTTGCCCCAATGCCTTTGAGCTGCGCTCCACCATCCGTTCACGTTGCATGCGCGTCGCCTTCCAACCGGTAGAACAAGCCCTCATCCAAGACTTACTGGCGCGCGAGAAGAAACTTACTGAGCCCCAGAAGGCGCTGGCCGCACGCGTGGCAGCGGGCAGCGTGGCTCGGGCGCGGACTTTCGACCCGGCCGAGTATGAACGCCGCCGCCAGCCTTGGGTGGATTTTTTGGAAGCATTGGCGCGCCGTGGCGCTCCCAACGCCCCCGTGGACTGGCGGCTGGTGTTTGACTCCGCCCGCGCGCTGGCGGAGAATCGCGACGATTTCGAGGGAACCCTGAAAGTCGGCTATTCCCTTCTCTCTGATCTCCTGCACATCCTCCTGGACCCGGCGGCAGACGCGATAGTGAATGTTGATTTGACGGGGCGCCTCCAGGGCTGGGCGCCCAAGCTTACCCTCGGCGGAATCGAGAAGCTTAAGGCCGGCCTCGATCAGGCTTACCGACTGCAAATCCGCAACGTAAATCCCCAACTTGGTTTTGAGACGCTGGGCATCGACGTTCGATTGTCGATTGCCGATTGACGATTGTCGATCGACGATGCTTTTTCAATCAACCATCGACAATCGGCCACCGAAAATTCAGCGGACGGGCAACGAGGAATATCCGCTGACCATCCAACTGCTATGAATCCCGAGTGGCCAGCGCAATTGGTTCAAAGACCGGAGTAAAGCGGGTTCATCCCGGCTAAAACGATTGCGGCCTGTTTTTGCCTGTGTTACTATGCATTTCATTCGCGGCTGTCTTCCTTGCATGGTCATTGTTTGGTTGGCCGTACGAAAGCGGGACGCTTGGTGAAGCGTCTTCGGTAAGTAGAGGCAACCCGCGCTTTTCACCGGGATTATCTGAAATCCTTGCCCGTCCGTTCGGGCTTCGGGAGCAAACCAATATGAATCGACGATTGATCCGACCCACCCTGTCCGATGTGCAGGACCAACTGGGCGCGCGCATGCAGCGCAAGAAACCCGCTCCGCCAGAGCAAACCAACGCCGAGAATTTCTATTATCTGAAGCAGATGCAGGCCCGCACGCCCATGGTCGTGGTCTTGGATCAGGGAGAAACCATCCGCGGGGTCATCGAATGGTACGATAAGAGCTGCATCAAGGTGCATCGCTCGAACGAACCCAACCTGCTGGTTATGAAATCGTGCATCCGGTTTATGTATAAAGATGGTGAATCCCGCAATGGGGCGAACCACGAAGGGGACAACCACCACACCCAAGAACAAGAACCAGACTAGAAAGATTGTCGATGGATTCGCGTCCGGTTTGCCTTCAATCTGCTCTCGACGAAGACCGCTGGGCAGGTTTTTGATTTCCCCGTCGAACAAAGGCGGCGATCCTGTCAGGTGCAGTTGCCGCCCTTGGCGCGTGCCCCTAATCCTCCCATCGCGCTCGCTACTTGACAGCGTGCCGGGGCTCGCCTAGCATGAACTCATGCCTGCATTGCGCATAACGGACTACCTTGTGAGGACTTTCACCTTTCCCAATTTCGATCTGCAAGCCGTTCGGCGACAGGCGCGGTGTTGGCGAACCATGTGGCGCGCAAGTTGGCGGCTGGCTGTGGTGGTTCCGGCGATTCTACTGCTCGTAGGTGCAGCTTCGGCGCAGGAGGAGAAACCCAAGCTCCCGGGCCTTGACAAGATCATCGCCGCCAACGAGCATTTGGCCTTTACCGGAACGGTAAAAACGGTCGATGAGAAGCATAATATCTTGAGCATTGATGCGGTGGAGGGGGGGGACACGGAAATCTTCCCCATCAAGCATAGCACTCATGTGGAAACCGCCGACGGTTTCAGGAAAAAACTGGGCGTGCTCGCTCCTGGCACCCGCGTCATTGTCTATTACGACCAACGCTCCGACCACCGCACGGTGACCCGCATCGAACTGTTTGCCAGCGAATCCAAGAAGAAGGAGCCGCACTCTTAGCCCCTCGCGGCGGCCTGGCTCCTGATTCCCCTAAGACCACCATGCGCATCGGTATCACCTGCTATCCTACTTACGGCGGAAGTGGCGTGGTTGCCACCGAACTCGGCATCGAATTGGCCGCGCGCGGGCACGAGATACACTTCATCAGCTATGCGATGCCGGTGCGGATTACGGAAGCCTCCGGCCGCATCCACTTTCATGAAGTGGAGATGATGAATTACCCGCTTTTCGACCACCCGCCTTACACGCTGGCGCTCGCCACCGCCATGGCCAACGTGGCCGTAAACGAATCCCTCGACCTGCTCCACGTCCACTATGCGATTCCCCATTCGGTCAGCGCCTATCTGGCGCGCGCCATGTTGAAGCCGCGCCGCCTGCCCTTCGTCACCACGTTGCACGGCACGGATATTACACTGGTCGGCTTGGATCGCTCTTATCTTCCCATTACCCGTTTTTCCATCGAGGAAAGTGACGGGGTCACGGCCATCTCGGAATATCTGCGGGATGTCACCCTGCGCGAATTTGACGTCCACCGGCCCGTCGAGGTCATCCCCAACTTTGTCAACTGCGACGTTTTTCGCCCCGCCAACGGCAAATGCCGGCGCCAGGAATTCGCGCCGCAGGGGGAAAAAATTCTGGTTCACCTCTCAAATTTCCGGCCCGTCAAGCGCGTGGCGGACGTCGTTGAAATCTTTGCCCTCGTTCGCCGGGAAATCCCTGCCAAGCTTCTGATGATCGGCGACGGGCCTGACCGGACCGTGGCGGAGTGGATGGCCCGCGAAAAGAAGCTCAGTCCCGACGTGATCTTCCTCGGCAAGCAAAATCAAGTGCAGGACCTTCTCAATTGTGCCGACGTGCTGCTTTTGCCCAGTGAAATCGAATCGTTCGGTTTGGCGGCGCTGGAAGGAATGGCCTCCGGCGTCCCCGCTATTTGCTCCCGCGTGGGTGGCGTGCCGGAAGTTCTGCGCGATGGCGTGGAGGGGTTTCTTGTCGAGGCGCGAGACGTTCAAACCATGGCGGCACGGGCTCTTGAAATCCTGACCAACCCGGAACGGCAAGCGGAGATGTCGCGCGCCGCCCGGCAACGTGCCCTCCGCCACTTTTGCAGCAACAACATTATCCCCCTCTACGAAGACCTTTACCGGCGCGTCCTCAAAAACGCCTGATCACCCGACCGACATCGCGGGCGACGCGTCGAGCTTGCAGGCTGCTGCGGTGGTGACCCTACGGACGCCGGCGGCCGCCATTTCCTCGAAGGCTTTGCGGCCGCCTTCCGCGGTAATGGGCTTGACCGCATCAACCACCACATCCACCGGGAAGCCATGACGGCGCAGAGCCAGAGCGCTGGCGAGCACGCAGAATTCCGTCGCCACGCCGAATACCACGGCGCGCCGGGAGCCCAACGCGTGCAGAATGGCATCGAAGTTAGGATTGTCCTGCACCGAGTAAGTGGCCTTTTCAACAATGAATTGGCCTGCCCACCGCACCGGAGGCTGGAAAGCACCGGGACAACAGGGAATGACCGCGGGCGCGGGAAGCAGCGTTTCGGGAATGAGCCGTTGTCCGGGGGTGCCGGCGACGCAATGAGGCGGCCAGATTTTGAATTCGGGGTCGTCGGGCGAGTGCGCGTCCGCCGAGGAAATTACCGGCACATCATTCTCGCGCGCCCAGTTCATCAGCCGCTGGAGATTGGGCACGATCTGTTCCGCCCGTGGAACGTAGAGCCTCCCCGTGGACCGCATGAAATCCACTTGCGTGTCGATATCGAAAAAGACCAGAGGCTCAGGAATGACGCTCACTCCTCAATGTCCTCCCTCTTGCGGAGATGATTTCACCGCGCCAAAGTGCTGCACGCGAATTTCCTCCAGCAACCGATCGAGCCCCGCGCTCTTCTCGACGGGATATGCGGGCGCGCCGCGCAACGCCCGGTAGGCATCCGGCAGGCAGGTGAGGTTGGCCAGCGTGCGCTCACGGATTTGTTTCACCGGCGGGGCCGGGGCCAAGCGGCGTCCTGCACGCATGACGGGTTCGAGCAGGGGCGAAGCCTCCGGATAATCCTCCTGGGCGCAGGCAAGCAAGTCGTGATGGTAATACCCGCCCTGGGAGAAGCGGAAAACCTGCTTGCGCCCCGGCCAGTAAACCTTCTCCTCGCTGAATTTGGTTTTCGGCTCCGGCACACCGCCGGTTTCGGTCTCCACCAGCTTGTAAACAACGCTCAGTGCGGGCACGTCGCGCGAGGTTACAAGGTCCGTACCCACCCCGAAAGCATCAATCGGCGCGCCACAGGCCGTGAGATCTTCGATCTTGTGTTCGTTCAAATCGCCGCTGGTCACAATCTTGGTGTTGTACAGGCCGTGGCGGTCCAAAATCTCCCGCACGTGCCGGCTCTTCTCCAGCAGATCACCGCTGTCAAGCCTTACTCCGGGGACCGGCTTTCCCAGCGTGGCCGCAATCTCTGCGCCCACCAGCGGATCGTAAGTGTCGACCAGGAGGATGGCGGTATCGGGAAAAGTCTCGAGCAACGCTTCGAAGCTGCGCCGCTCGCTGGGGAAAACCTGCGTCCAGGAATGCGCCGCCGTGCCTGCCAGGGGCAGATCATACAGCGCGCCCGCCAGCACGTTGGAGGTGGCCGCGCAGCCCCCCACACACGCCGCCCGGGCCGCGCGCACGCCGGCTTCCGGCCCGTGCGCCCGGCGCGTTCCGAACTCCAGAACGCTGCGGCCGGCCGCCGCGCGCACCACGCGGGCGGCCTTTGAGGCCACCAGGGTTTCATAATGGATCACCGCGAGCAGATAGGTTTCCGCAATCTGCGCTTCCAACACCGGCGCGGTCACTTGCAGCAAGGGCTCTTCCGCAAATACCAGCGTGCCCTCCCGCACCGCGCGCACGTCGCCATGAAAGCGAAATTCCCGCAGGTAGTCGAAAAACTCCGGCGAGACCGTATGGAAGGCGGGGTACTGGCGCAGAAAGCGCACGTCATCGTCAGTGAAATGCAGGTTCTCCAAAAACGTGAGCGCCGAGTCCAGCCCCGCCGCCACCAGAAATGAGCGCTGCGGCGGCAAGTGGCGTACAAAGAGCTCGAACGTAGCGCGGCAGTCAATGCCATGCTCGAAATACGCCGCCGCCATCGTCAACTCATACAGGTCTACCAGCAACGCTCGATCGGTATTCATCTCACCTCTGGCGCTACCCACTCCTCACCCCGTCATCGGGAAAATGGCGAGTTATACGCACTGTGGATTTGTTAAGTCAATGCTCGGGCCGCACCATGCTTTCCGGCAGCGCGAAGGCGTAGAGTTCGTCGTGAACCGCCATAAGCACGTACTGTCTCCCATCGAGTTCGTAAGTCATGGGACTGTTCTCGGTGCTATCGCCGGCATTCAGGTGCCACAAAGTCTTTCCCGTGGCAGGGTCGAGGGCCAGAATATTGCTTTCAACATCGGCGGTAAATAGCAGATGACCGGCCGTGGTCAGGATGCCCGCCCCGCTTACACCCTCACCGATTTCGTGATTCCATACAATCTTGCCGGTACGATAATCGATGGCTCGAATCGTGGAGTTGGCCCACAGGCCGGCATCGCGACCTGCCCAACCTTCCGGCTTGCCCGTACTGGTGAGGTAAAAAATACTGAACGCGCGCCGCGCACTCACGTAGAAAAGCCCCGTTTGCGGGTCGAAGCTGGGGGCCAGCCAGTTGGTGGCGCCATCCGAAGCGGGCTCGACCAGCGCGCCGTCAGGACTCGGAGCGTAGCCTGCTTTGATGATAGGACGCCCGCGCGAATCGACCCCCGACGCCCAATTGACATCGATAAACGGAGCGGTGACCAGGTGTTGGCCGGTGGCCCGGTCGAGCACGAAGAAAAATCCGTTGCGGCTTGCCTGGGCCACGAGCTGGCGCGGCGCGCCGCCAAATTCCGCGTCAAATACAATGGGAGTCTCGACCGCGTCCCAATCGTGTACGTCGTGGGGGGAAGGTTGGAAGTACCACGCGAGTTTTCCCGTGTCGGGGTTGAGCGCCACGATCGAGCACGTATAAAGATTATCGCCGGGGCGCTCGTCGCCGGCGAGAACCGGATTGGGATTGCCCGTGCCCCAGTAAAGGAGGTTGAGATCGGGGTCGTAGGTCCCCGTCATCCATGTCATCGCGCCGCCATGGAGTATGGCGTCGGAGTTCTTCGGCCAGGTTTCCGACCCCGCCTCGCCGGGTCGCGGCTCCGTGTACCACCGCCACTGCACCGCTCCCGTTTTCGGATCGACCGATTCGAGGAAACCGGGGATGTCCGTGACGTCTCCCGAGACGCCGACAATCACATGATCGCGCACCACGAGCGGCGCCATCGTAGAAAAGTATCCGAGCTTCGCGTCGGCCAGCTCGATAATCCATCGGACTTTTCCATCCCGCGCATTGAGGCTTACCAGGTGGGCGTCCGGGGTCGTGAAGTAAAGCCAGTCTCCGAACATTCCCACGCCTCGGTGGCCAATGTGGTCGCCCTCGGAGGGGCGATGATAATGCCAAACGGTATGGCCGGTTCGTCCGTCAATCGCCCAAACATTATCCGGTGTGGTGAGATAGAGAACGCCGTTCACTTCCAGGGGCGTCGATTTGATCGGGACGTTTGCCCTGAATCTCCAAGCCAGAGTGAGGAAACTAATATTCTTGGAATTGATCTGGTCAAGCGTGCTGAATCGTCGCCCGGAATAATCACCATTGTAGGTAGGCCAATTCGAAGTGGGCGGCTGCAAAAGGGTCTGGGGAGAAAGCCCTTGGGCGGCGAGCCGCGGCGCGAGGGCGCAGGGCATGAGAATCATGGCCAATAGAAACCCCAGTCCGCCCCACCTGGGAACGAACCCGCCGGCACCGCGCGGGGGCATTTCTTTCTTCCGACCCTCCACCTTGTGCAAAATCTCCATGGCGTCCTCGTGAAAGCAATTTTCAAGATTCATAAATCAAGCCTAACCCTAATACTGTTCACTTTAAGCTGACCATTCCCCATATTCTACCCCCTCACCCCCACGACCCGCAAAACGTGGGGCCCCCCTCCGCCTTGCGGCATAGGCGCTAGAATAAGCAATCTTCGGTCCGGCCCCGGAGGGGCCAACCGTGGGTAGCCGCAGGTTTTAACCTGCGGATCGCCGAACCCCATTGACCACCCAACCCCAACGGGGTTGACCACAGGAAAGGTCGGCCCCTCCAGGGCCGGATCCCTTCCTCGCCTTCGGTCTCCGTAGGTTTCACCTACGGCTGCTCACGGTGTCCCGCTTCACGGGAAAGAGGATCTCGAATCGACAACGCGCTTATTCAAGCGCCTATGCCGCCTTGCGGTCCCCCTCTCCCCCAAGGGGGCGAGGGCAGAGATATTCCGTCGCGAGTTCTCAGTGGTCAGCACCCCCGCCTTCTTGGGGCAGAAAGACTCGTGAATGCAGCACCAAAACAGAGAATCCTTCCACCCTCGCCCCCTCTTGGGGGAGAGGGTGGAGCGCATGGCGGAGGGGGCCCCACGTGTTGCAGGTCGTGGGGGTGCGGGGCTCTCCCGGGAACCAACTCATGAATGGTTTCCTCAAACCTCTTATGGGACCAGTATTGAGCCTAACCCTCTGCCGCAGCGCGTATTGCCCAGGATGCTCTCACCTCAAGGTTTCCAGATACGCAAAGAGATTGTGGAACTGTTCCGGCGTCAATTCGTCCATCAACTTGCGATGCGCAGCGAGCGGATCGTGTACCTCGATACTGGCTTTGTCGAGCGGGAAAGACCGGTACCAGCCCGACCCATCGCGCAAGGCTACAGTGAATTCATCGAGATGCACGAGAGGCCCTTGCAAGCGCTCACCCGTCGGCAGCACCACGGTTACGGTTGATTTGGAGGAAGCTCCACCCGGATAAATCATTTCCGTCTGGAGGCGAAGAGGAGAATACTTGCCGGCAATGCCCTTCAGGTCGCCCGTGGGCGAATGGCAGGCCTTGCAGCCGCCCGCTCCCTGGAAGTAGGCTTTGCCCGCTTCGGCATTGCCCGTGAGAAGTTTCGCCAGCGGATATTTCTCGGGAACCTGACTGGACTCCAGCGCCTCGTGCGCGCGGTTGTGAAGGAACGCGGCGATGGCCGTAATCTGTTCCATGTTGAGAGGAAGCGGCGGCATACCTTTGTCCGGACGTCCGTTGCGAATGACTTCGCCAATCAAATTCCCATTCACGTCATGCGCCACTATTTTGGAGCGGACCAGGTCAGGGCCGCGTGCGCCTGTAGCGTCGGGTGCGTGACAGAAGCCGCACGACTGTTTGAACTGGCTCTGCCCCCGCGTGACCATCTCCCGCGAAGGAGACTGCGCAAACGTCACGAAGCTCGGGGACGCGGCCAAGATCAGAACTGCGGCAAGCATAATTCCGGCCGGCACCAGGGCAGCCCGACACTCAACACCCAAGGCAACTCGCCGGCCGGAACCGAGGACCACTCGCCGCGCTGGGCAATCCGTTAATGAGGCGTTGCGCTGAACGTAAGTAGATCGAAGGTTGAACATAAGGTGACTCCGAAATCAAAAGTATATCGCAGGCCGGCAGATTCCGATGAAAGATGTGAAGTATAATTTTAGCAGAGATCGCAGCGCCCACAACGGCGGGCAATGGAAGGGTACTGCGTTAATCGCCTTTTCCTTCGACCGCGCAACGATCCCGCATTCCAATCAACATCCTCGAGTTCGAGTCGTGCCACTTCACCCGCTCGTAATCCCCATCGAGCGAGCGCCAGCAGAATGGCGTAATCACGGCGCCCAATCGCCGTGCGCCAATTGATAGAGGTCAACAGCCGGCGCGCGGTATCGAGGTCATCCACAAGTTGGCAATCGTGGGCACCGCCGCGCCCAAGTCACAGGGGACGTTCCCACGATAGCCTTTCTGCCCCTTGCCTTGCTCGACGCGGATGACCATGCGCTGACCATCGATCGGGGCGGGCTTCAGGCGAACCCCCTCAGAGACCCGTAACCCGGCGCCGTAACAAGTGGGTGCGCAGAGGTAGGCGTAGTTTGCCTTCCTCTGCGGTTCTTGCAATCCCGACCTGTTCATTGACGCGCAATGAGAAGGGGCCGCAGAGGAATTCGTCTCGGAGCAGAATAACTCTGCGCTACCCCCTTCTCAACGGTTGCCGACATGAAGGGCAATGTCGGCGCCCCCCGTGCCGGCAAAAGTAGCGCAGGGCCCGTAGTTCGGTCCCTTCGACAGGCTCAGGGCAGGCTCTGCGGCTCTTCCAGCGGCGCGACCCTTGTCCGCGCCGCACATGATGTAATCTTGGTTTTTCTAACCTTACCGGGTACGAATTCATCGCAACTCTAACCGCGCCGTCAAAACCACGTCCAGGTGGAAAGGCCGCAGGGGCCGGAGAGCGGGCCCTGCGCTACCAAGCTGGCGCATGCCTGATACCCTTCGCATCCCACGATTTGTTCATGAGCGCTCTTTCCACCGCTTCCGGGTTCCGGTCAGTCACCGTCAGGTAGGCCCGCACCCCGCTTTTCGGCCGCCCGCGCCCTTGCCCCATTCCTGGAGCGAGCAGATTGCCTTGCCAGCATGTGATTTATAAGTTACAATAAACACGTGATCGAGGTTCGCCGCTACGTCAGCCGCGCTGGGAAAGATGTTTTTGACGACTGGCTGTCGCAACTGGCGGATGCCCGCGCACAGGCGAAAATTGCCAGCCGAATTAACCGGCTCGCCGCCGGCAACTTTGGTGACTGCAAGCCGCTGCGACAAGGCGTGTGCGAGTTGCGGATCGATTGGGGGCCGGGCTACCGGGTCTATTATGCGATGGTGGGGAAGATTTGCGTTTTGCTTCTCTGCGGCGGCAACAAACGAAAGCAGTCAGCCGACATTGACCGGGCGATTGAGTATCTCAGCGATTATAAAGAAAGGGGCGAGATCTTATGAAACGTAAAGCCAGCGTCTCCCATGACGAAGCCATAGTTCGGCGGCTTCGCAAGGACTCGCATTTTGCCGCCGAGTACCTGAAAGCGGCATTAGAAGATGAGGACGAACCCCGTGTTCTGCTGATTGCCTTGCGCCACCTCGCCCAAGCCCAGGGCATCGCCAAAGTTGCCAAGGCCGCCGGCATCGAGCGAGAGAGTCTTTACCGGGCATTGTCGGTTCATGGCAACCCTCGTTTGTCCACGTTGGTTGCTGTCACCAGGGCCATTGGGCTCAGGCTCACCGTCGAAGTTTCCCCATAATTTGCGGAGTGCGCGTACATGCTGTTTATGGATGCGAGGCGAAGGTGGTCGGTCCTGCCTGACGCGGTAGGGAACAGCGAAATCGCCCTGTGATAGTAGGGACTGTTCGCGGGGGTGGCGCATACATTGGTTTGTATAGATGCACCCCATGAGCACGGGCAAAATCTCTGTCAGCGCGCCCAATCCGTGGCCTGTTCTGGCTTCTCAACGGTCGCCGACATGAAGAGGGTAGCGCAGAGGTAGGCGTAGTTTGCCTTCCTCTGCGGTTCTTGAAATCCCGCCCTGTTCATTGCCGCGCGTGACGGCAAAAGTAGCGCAGGGCCCGTAGTTCGGCCCCTTCGACAGGCTCAGGGCAGGCTCTGCGGCTCTTCCAGCGGCGCGGACCTTTTCCGCGCCGCACATGATGTAATCTTGGTTTTTCTAGAGCCTTTTTAGTTTAGGTGTATACATCTCGGCAAATCCGCAAACAAAAACGTGGGGCCCCCTCACCCACCGCCTTGCGGTCCCCCCTCTCCCCCCTGGGAGAGGGGGGACCGCAAGGC
>JBEKQO010000132.1:0-21014 GCA_049519635.1 Terriglobia bacterium
ACACCTCAACACTATAAACCTACAAGAACCAATACCAAAAAACGAATGTACAAGGCTCCTGCCGCGGCGAATACAGGTTCTTGTTCGTCGATCTTCTTATTCGGCATTCAGGGCTCCTGGGACCGTTTTCCCGCCGGATTTTATCAGAGCCAAACCTGGTGGGGGGAATAATTATGAGCGAATGGTTCGAGGAAAACGCGAGGCACGAAAATCATCAGGAAGGCCTCTTGACGGCTGGGCTTCACGGGCTGCGGAAAAACTCGAAAGCGCTGTCATTCTGAGCATTGACAGTCTTGTCGCTGCCCCGGATGGGCAGAAACTCGGGCCGAGGAAGGGTAGCGCGGACCAGTTTTCGTAGGTCCGCGGCTTTTCTTTGTCCATCGGGGACGAGCCGCGGACCTAAGAAAACAGGTCCGCGCTACACCTGCTGAATCCCAAGGACTAGCGCGTCGAGTTTCTGCAGAGGAGCGGCAGCGGTCCTGAGCCTTGCGAAGGAAGAATCTCGCATTGCCTTGAAAAACTCAGAGCGAGATCCTTCGCGAAGTTTACCCTGAGCGGCAGAACGAGATTCTTCGCTGCGCTCAGAATGACAGCGAATGGGCTCAGGATGACAGTATTGTGGGGTTTTTCCGCAGCCGGTGAAGTCCCGCCCTTCCAACCTCCAATCATTCCACGCCTGCCCGACCGCGGGCCTTCCCGGGCGTGCCCAGCGGCCTGACCGCATCGGCAGCTTCATTCCTTCCCAGAAGACCGCGGGGGAATGGATCAATAGCGCGGGCTTCGCATGCCCTGGTGGAAGCTGTAGCATTGGTGAGGGCGGGGATACGCCGCCTCCCATCGGCCGCTTTGGGACCTCGGGGGAAGGTATCGTAAACGGTCCGGGCACCATCGACTGGGACGCCGGCATCTCCAAAAGCTTCAACCTTACCGAACGTGCCAGGTTGCGGTTTGAATTTTCCTTCGTTAACGTTTTAAATCACCTCAATCTGGGGAATCCCAACCTGAATATCACCAATGTTAATAACTCCGCCACGGGACTTTGCGGTTTCGGATGCATTACGTCAGCGCAGGGCTTGTTCTCGTTCGCCGGCGCCCGTCAGGGCCAGATCGCCGCACGCATCGACTTCTGAGCACTTGCGTGTATGCCCGTCTGTGCGTCGCCTCACTGCCGCCAAGTTGCAGAAATGAGCGACACCGTTTGTAGCCGGGCGGAAGGGCGGGGCCTTACCGGCTGCAGAAAAACGCCGCACTACAGATGACCACCCCGGCGCCAGGCGCCACCCCTCCTGAATCAGGAGGGGAGCTGTTGAAGAACTCCCCTTCTCAGATGAGGAGGGGTGGCGCGCCGAGCGCCGGGGTGGTGCTGACAAGAGGATAAAGTAGCAGATGTGGCGCCTGTTTTTTAGGTCCGCGGCTCGTCCCCGATGACCAAGGAAAAGCCGCGGACCAAAAAACAGGTCCGCGCTACCCTTCCTTTTTACCTCTGCCCTTCCGGGAGCCACAAATGATCGTGCATATTAATGCCATTAGGCGCTTCCACGGTACGGAAAGTAACGCCTTCCGCTCTTCTCCCCTTCCAGGCAGAAAATGATCTGCGTGGCTCGGTCTTTAGCTGACTACTGAAAACTGATCGCTGACAGCTCTATTCATACCTCAGTGCCACCATAGGATCGACCTTGGTCGCCCGGCGCGCAGGAAAGTACGCTGCAAGCAGCGCGATTCCAACCACAATGACTAACGCGATTGTGAGCGAGAGAGGATCCGCGGGTGAAAGGTCGAACAGCATCTTAGAAACCAGCCTCGACATACCGAGGGCAACCGGGAGTCCTATGGTCAGCCCGATTGCGATCATGCGCAGGGAGTCAGAGAGGATCAGATCCAAAATGCCACCCGGTTCCGCTCCCAGAGCCATGCGCACACCAATCTCGGCTGTACGTCCGGCCACCGAATACGACATCAGCCCGTAGAGTCCGATAGCCACCAAGAGCAGCGCCAGAACGCCGAAAACGTTTGAGAGCAACGCTAGAACGCGATCGTATACAAGCGAGTTGTCACGGCTTGAGTTAGGGTTTCAGAGTAGAGGACGTCCTCCCGCCCGGAGGCCTCAACCCGCCGACGGCCAAACCCCAGCGTGACGCACACGAAAAGCAGTGACCAGGGGCGAGTGGCCAGCAACAGGCAAAGTCTGACGGGGGGAGAACGGGGAATGCCGGCGGCCAAACCCCAAGCGTGACACACAACCCCGCTTCGGTTATCGACAGCGTCAGGCGAGGATATGAATCGAATTGCCGACTTCGCAAATCACAAATCGCAACTCCCAAGCTGCAAATCACCCGATAGACCGATGTGCCGATGAACAGATTTCCGCTACAGTTTTTCCGCAAGGAGTGCCGCAGCGGCCTCCAACAGGTCTCGATCGTCGTCCGTGAACGCTGCGGGCTGGTCGCTGTCGATATCGATTTCGCCCAGAATGCGGCCTTGACGCCGGATGGGCACCACGATTTCCGAGCGTGTTTCCAGGCTGCACGCAAGGTACCGAGGGTCGGCGTTTACGTCGTCCACGACAAGAGTCTGCCCGGTGGAAGCTGCCGCGCCACAGATGCCCTGATTCAGCGGAATCCGTGTGTGAGGGGTGGGCTTGCCCACGTAAGGACCCAGCACCAGTTCCTCGCCTTGAAGCAGGTAGACGCCCACCCAGTGATAGTGCGGGCGCTCGCGGCGCAACAAGCCTACCACCTCTGCCAGCAACGAGGTCGCGTCCCGCATGCTTCGGGTGAGACTGCGAATGGAGTCGAGAATTTCCAGGTTATGCATAAACAAGTTCCAGGGCCGGGCCGGCAATCAACTTCCGATGGCATCATACGACATGAAAATCCAAACGGGTAGGGACGCAAACTGTGCCTCGCCAAAGTCGCAGGTGTCGCGTGCCGCTCGTGCCTGGTATACACAACCCACGAAGAGAACCGTTACCCGTTCCGACGTTCGGGAAACCCTCTCGCCATGGGAGAGGGATTGAAATCGAAATCACAGCCCTCTGAAGGCGCCAGACGGAGCAGGGGAGGTAAGGGGTCCATTTAAACTCATTGGAGCAAGACGGAGCCCTGCTGATTTAGAGGATAAAGGATTCACGTTGCTGTTTTGCACAACGCTCAAAGGGATTGCCGGGCTACGATGGAACACTGTATTCCCCTGCTGCCAAGATGTATGCTTTACGCTTTGCGGAAAGGCGTACAGAAGTGTTACGCTTCCGCCCACAGGCTCCGCGTTTTTGGGGGCCGCGGCTCGCAGCGCCCCCGACCTTCGGGTTGCAAGAGTTGCTCCGTTTAGGTGTCTCGAGAGGGCAGATTTAAAGGAGGCTCTATGAAGATTTTCCTTCGCGTCATCCTTCGGGTGTGGCTGATTTCCCTGGCCCCCTCGTTGGTATTTTCTCAAACGCCCACCGCCAAGCCTGCGGCGTCACAGGAACCCCAGACGTTCGCCCTTTGGGAGAACGGTGCTCCGGGGGCTTTGGGACATGAAGATAGTGACATCCCTACACTGACTTACTACCCCGCCTTGCGTGGAATTCCCACGGCGGTAATCGTCGCGCCGGGCGGCGGCTACCAGGGACTGGCCATGAATCACGAGGGCCGGCAGGTGGCGAACTGGCTCAACGCTGTGGGAATCGCGGCTTTCGTCCTCAAGTACCGGCTGGGACCTCGTTATCACCATCCCATCGAATTGGGTGACGCCCAACGGGCCATCCGCCTGGTGCGGACGCGCGCGGCTGAGTACGGCGTGAAGCCCGACCGCATCGGCATGATGGGCTTTTCGGCGGGCGGCCACCTGACTTCCACCGCCGAAACCCATTTCGACAGCGGGAACCCCAACGCTCCTGATCCCATCGACCGCGCGAGCTCGCGGCCCGATTTCGCCATCCTGGGCTACCCGGTGATTTCCTTCACGGCGCCTTATACCCATCGCGGTTCCGCCCAATTCCTGCTGGGCGATTCGCCCGATCCCAGGCTTTTGGAAGACCTCTCTACCGATCTTCGCGTCACTCCCCAAACGCCTCCTACGTTTCTGTTCAGCACCAGTGAGGACACGGGGGTTCCGGCAGAAAACAGCGTGGCATTCTATCTGGCGTTGCACAAGGCGCAGGTGCCGGCGGAGTTGCACATCTTCCAGAAGGGCCCCCACGGCGTGGGCTTGGATCTGGGAGACCCCGCCTTGGGCGAATGGCCAAAATTGCTCGTCAATTGGCTTCGCGGCCTGGGACTGCTGGGGAAGTGAGGAGTAAGGACGCTGCCTCCAGAACCCGCGGAAGGCGCCCTTTTTGCCGCGGATTCGTTGGCGATGTTCAAAATGGAAATGGGAATACATCCGCCTGACCCTGCCCTTTGCAACGAGGCGCCTTGAGGGATCGCGCTCCCACCTTTTCTCTCTTGCATTTGCAATTGACAGCAATGACATGCGTACCTATTCTGAAAAAGCGGGCGTTTTTAGGTTTCAGAAATACTAAATCTTACCCAGTCCTTCGATGTCCTTGGGTACGACGCGCGTAGCGTCCAACCTGGGCCGAGGGCAGTTTCGTTGCTTCCGAGGAGCTATGAACTTCAAAACACTTGCAATCCATGCCGGGCACAACCCCCAGGAACATTTCGGCGCGGTGATGACGCCCATTTACCAGACCTCGACTTTTGCTTTCCGTGGCGTGGGCGAACCGGGGCCGTTTGACTATTCGCGAAGCGGCAATCCCACCCGCAAGACGCTGGAATCCTGCCTGGCGCAGTTGGAGGGCGGGACGGCAGGGTTCGCTTTTGCCACGGGCATGGCGGCGGAAACGACCTTCCTCATGATGTTTTCCGCGGGCGATAACATCGTCGTCCACGATGACCTCTATGGTGGCACCTATCGGCTGTTCGAGTCGGTTTTTGCCACGAAGCAGATTCGCGCCCAATACGTCGATCTGCGCAACGCCGCCCAGCTCCGTTCCGTGCTCGCCGGCGGGCCCAAGGCGGTTTGGATTGAGTCGCCCACCAATCCCCTGATGAATCTCGTGGATATCCGCGCGGTATCGGACCTTGCGCATGAATACGGGGCGCTGGTGATTTGTGACAACACTTTCCTTTCGCCCTATTTCCAGAGCCCCCTCGAGTTGGGCGCTGACGTTGTGGTGCATTCGACAACCAAATACATTAACGGCCATTCCGACGTGGTGGGTGGAGCGCTGGTGGTCAACGACCCTGTCCTGGCCGAGAAGATCGGCTTTCTCCAGAATGCCATGGGCACCTGCGCAGGGCCCCAGGACTGCTTCCTGGTTCTGCGGGGCGTTAAGACGCTGGCCATCCGCATGGAGGAGCACAACCGCAACGCGCTCGAAATCGCGCACTGGTTGGAAAAGCATCCGAAAGTGTCGGCCGTGCTGCATCCGGGGCTCGAAAGCCATCCTCAGCATGAGCTGGCCCTGCGTCAGACGCGGGGATCGGGCGGGACATTTTCCTTCCGTCTGCGCGGCGGCGAAGCGACGGTGAATCACCTTCTGGCCAATTGCCGGATCTTCACTCTGGCGGAGTCTCTGGGCGGGGTGGAGTCTCTGATCGAGCAGCCGACCACCATGACCCATGCCTCCGTGCCTCGCGAGGTCCAGTTGAAAATGGGAATCACGCCGGACCTTGTTCGTATCTCCGTCGGCCTTGAAGGTGTCAGCGACCTGATCGCAGATTTGGAGAACGCTCTTTCCCCATAATGGCTGCGACGAAAAAGGAGAATAAATGATTAAGTACCCACTGCTAGTCTTAGCCACCTTGACAACGGCCGCTTTGTTGACAAGGGGAGACGGAGAGCCCCCCGTAACCCACATCGGCCACGAAAAGGTTGCCGCCGCGTTAGCCAACAGCGGCACGTTGCTCAGGGCTTCCGACCTTCTCGTTATGGGCTCTCACCGTTCGGGACCGGGGCACGTGGAGCTCCATGAAAAGGAGACCGACGTTTTCTACGTGGTCAGCGGTGAAGCCACCTTCGTCACGGGTGGCAAGATGGTGGGGAGCAAAGTGGCTTCCCCCGGCCAACGGATTGGCACAGAAATTCAGGGAGGGGAAGTCCATCATTTAGCCAAGGGCGATGTGATGGTGATTCCCGCTGGCATTCCCCATTGGTTCAAGGAAGTCCCGCAATCGGTCTCTTACTTTGTCGTGAAGGTTCTAAAACCATAGCCGGGACTAACCCCATTTCTCACCACGACTTTAGAAGGGCGGGGCTTTGCAGGCTGCGGAAAAACGTCCCGGCGCGGATAACCACCCCGGCGCTCGACGCGCCACCCCTCCTGAAGCAGGAGGGGAGTTGCCTAAAATGCTCCCCCTCCTCAGATGAGGAGGGGTGGCGCGCCAAGCGCTGGGTGGTGCTGACTAGGGGACTAAGCGGTGGCGTCGAGAATGACAGCTCTTTCGAGCTTTTCCGCAGCCTGTAAAGCCCCGCCCTTCCGGACCCGTGGTGAGAAATCCGCCCCTCATCATAAGCTGTTTATTTTCTGCAAGATAAACGAAAATCGTTAATTCGGGTCCTTCTTGCCGAATTGGATGCCCTCAATTCCCGCTATCTCTTGTCTTTTCATCAACATATCGACAAAATTAATAACCTATTTGTCTTCATTAACTTATCCGGAATATCATGTTTCGAGAATTGACGTCCATTTGTTTTCAATCACATTCTGGCTTTGCATGTAAAATATTTTTATTTTTTCTGAGTCAGCCCCACGGCTTCGACTCTTTTCGGTTTAACTTCCTTGTTTTCAGTCATTTTATTTTCTTCGCCGACCATTAGAAATCTCCCACTTATTCGCTAACATGCAGCCTTTTCATGAACATAATCGGGTGGCGGGGAGCTTTTTACAACTTCCTGCTCCCGGAGCCCGCTGTCCCAAGCCCGAAGATGAAGCCTGCCCACACCCTGGGCGTTTCCCGGCCCTGTGATGGGCCGTCCATTGGGGTCTGCGCCGCCAAGCTCTTTTCTGCCATTCTGAGCATTGCCAGCCTTGCGGCTGCCCATGATGGTTAGAAACTTGGGCCGAGGAAGGGTAGCGTAGACCTGTTTTTTAGGTCCGCGGCTTTTCCGTGTCCATCGGGGACGCGCCGCGGACCTACAAAACAGGTCGGCGCTACGCCTGCTGAATTCCAAGGACTTACGCGTCGAGTTTCGGCAGAGCGCCGTGAGGAATGCCGCCCTGCCGCTCCAGGATAAACTCCGCAAGAATCTCTCCCGGCGCTTCTGCCCTTCCCGGTTTTTCCCCTGCGGACATGAGCATCTCGTTTCAATTCCTCCCGGACGGGGCTCACCGGGAGCGCTCGGCAGCGGCAGGAGCGCGTTCATCGGCCAGCGGGTACTGGCCTCATTATCTAGCGTACCATACCCTCTCGATTTGTCAAGATTAAAATGAGGCTACACGTTATAATCTGTAAACAAGACAACACGTCGCGACCACAAGTCTAGCCCGCATTTCTCGCCAGGCTGGAACGCCCTTCCGGCAGCGTCCAACCGTGTTGGGAAATCCGGGTTACCATACCAGACACGTAATTGACATATCTGTTACCTAGTAATGACACTTGGGGCGAGGACTCCCATTAATATCGACCCGTCAACAATGACATCCAGAAGCCCTTGGAGGCTTCGACTTCGGCAAATAGGAGGAAACAAGTGAGGAAAGCAACTTACCATTCCCAACTCGTCAGGCGGTTGGCTGTATGGGTCTCATTGTCTCTGGCATTGGGCGTCAGTGCCTTCGCACAAGACTCATTACAGCAATACACTCAAACCAATCTGGTATCCAGTCAAGCGGGCGTGGCCCTGAGCGTCGACCCAGACCTGGTGAATTCATGGGGAGTGTCACGCAGTTCGGGCAGCCCTTGGTGGGTCTCAGACAACGGCACCGGAAAATCCACCCTGTATACCAGCGCAGGGACCAAGGAGGGACTGATTGTGACCGTCCCGAGCGGTGATCCCAGTGTCAGCCCCATCGGAACGCCGACGGGGACTATTTACAATGGCAGCAGCATCGATTTCCTGCTGGCTCCCGGCGAACCGGCGCTGTTCATGTTCGTCACCCAAGACGGCACCATTTCCGGTTGGAATCCCGGCGTTAATCCCACCGAAGCGGTTATCGAAGTGAACGAAAAGGGCAAATCGGTGTTCACAGGGGTTACGGTTGCGCAGGTCAACGTGGGCGGGATCAGCACAACCTATCTGTACGTTGCGGATTTTCGCAAGGGGCGCGTGCAAGTTTATGATACCAGTTTCCATCACGTGTCGTGGGGGGAGGAGCGATTTGACGACGATTGGCTGCCCGAAGGGTACGCTCCTTTCAACA
The DNA here is from genome assembly GCA_049519635.1 of Terriglobia bacterium. Lineage (GTDB taxonomy): Bacteria > Acidobacteriota > Terriglobia > UBA7540 > UBA7540 > Bog-366. The sequence continues at coordinate 8,342 of JBEKQO010000132.1, forward strand.
TCCAGAATATCGGTGGAAACCTCTACGTGGCATATGCGAAGCAAGACGCCGAAAAGTATAATGCGGTTGATGGCCCGGGTTTCGGACATGTCGATGTCTTCTCCCCTTCGGGTCGTCTTCTCCAGCGGTTCGAGCATGGCGCTTGGTTGAATGCCCCCTGGGGACTCACCCTGGCATCGAGTGACTTCGGATTGTTCAGCCACGACGTCCTGGTGGGGCAATTTGGAAGCGGTGAGATTCTGGCGTTTAATCCCGTGACCGGCCACTTCGAGGGGAAGCTCCTCAACCCCAGTAACCAGCCAATTGCCATTGATGGACTCTGGGCGCTCGGATTTGGTAATGGGGGTACCGCCGGTCCCGAGACCACTCTGTTCTTCACGGCGGGGCCGGACAAACAATCCAACGGGCTGTTCGGCACCCTTACCGCCATCCAGAAGATTCAGGGTAACGACCAATAGGACGATCTGAATGCATAGGTCGGCGGGGGCAGACTTCTGTTCTTAGGGGTCGGCAATTTCCGGAACTAGGAAGGGCGGGCTTTAGCCCCGCCCTTCCGTGTTACAAGCATGGTGAGAAATGCGGGCTAAGGGCGATACGATTCAGATAAGTGGTTGGGGAAATTATTCAACCCCCATCTTCCCGAGAGCGACCCCCTCACCCCCACGTTATGCGGGCCGTGGGGGTGAGGGGATCGAATTGGGGAAGGTCGGCTTAAGTGAACAGCATTGGGGCTGAACAGGCTGCGGAAAAACCCTGTGGCGCTTGGCGCTTGCACTGTCAGCACCACCCCGGCGCTCGGCGCGCCACCCCTCCTCATTTGAGGAGGGGAGCGTTTTCAACAACTCCCCTCCTGATTCAGGAGGGGTGGCGCCTTGGGCGCCGGGGTGGTTGTACGCCGAGGACAGTTTTTCCGCAACCTGAAAAGCCGGACGCTAGGAAAAGTTTCGGGAGATACCAGAAAGCAAATGTCTGGGCCCGGCCGGCCTATGATTACCTACGGTCAAAGCATTCCTCAAGGGAAGATTTATGGAGGGGGATGTGCGGCTTTTGATTGTCGATGACAACCCGCGGCTGGCGGAACTTACGGCGCAGCTCTTGAAAGGGGCCGACCAGCAGGCGCGATGCATCAAGTCGATCACGCTGGCCGGTGACCTCGATACGGCGCTTCGCCTTCTCCCCCAACACGATGTTGTCCTCTGCGATGAACGGGTCCCTTTCTCTTCCGATTCCCGCTGCAACAGGGACGAATGGGACGAGGCATGCCGCAAGGCCGGCCGCCGTGGAACTTACTTTGTACTTTACAGCACTTGCCCCGGCTCCACTGATGAGGCGCTCTTGGGGGACATCCCTGCCATCGCCAAAGCCGCGGCCATCGAAGAGATTTACACGGAATTGACAAAACACTGCCTCGATAGGTGGCTGGCAGCAATCAGTAACCAACTGGGGCATTAGCGGGTAGCACCTCGCGGCGCAGCCGCAACCGAAGCGCAGAGTTATCCCTCGAACCACGCGATTACTCGGCAATACCGGGCTGTAAAACTCTGTTTTTATAGCAAGATTTTCGTGCAGTTGAGCGGACCGAAGGAGGGGGCATTGATTGGCGAAACCCCTCCTCCGGCCTCGTCCCTCGGCCACCTTCTCCCCACGTGAGAAGACAGGTGACGTCCTCTTTTAGGCCGGACTACTCACCACGTTTGGACGATGCTGGAAGGGCGGGGCTAAACAGGCCGCGGAAAAACTCGTCGGCACTGTCATTCTCAACGCCACCCCTCTTCCCCTTGTCAGCACCACCCCTGAGTTCCTGTTCAACACCACCCCGGCGCTCGGCGCGCCACCCCTCCTCATCTGAGGAGGGGAGTTCCTTAATCGCTCCCCTCCCGATTCAGGAGGGGTGACGCCTTGGGCGCCGGGGTGGTTATTTGCGGTGGGGTGTTTTTCCGCAGCCTGTAAAGCCCCGACGTTCCAGATCCGTGGTGAGAAGTCCGGGTTAGGCGCTGGGACCGTAGGCTTCACCTACGGCCAATCAAGGTGTTCCTCTTGCGGGGAACCGGGCAACGGTCAAGCCTCTTCGAGTCTCACGGCACGAACCAGGGGCTTACCTTTGTGACCGTTGCGCGACAAGGAGGGCGAAGGAACAAACTGCACCGCTGCCGGCGAAACTTGAAGCTTGCCGCGGGGACTGGTAGAGTGTCCTCTCGTTATTAGCCCCTGAGATTCCCAGGAGATGTGATGCGCACCCTGATTCGAATGATTTTCAGTCTGTATATATCTATTTGCATGTTTCCAATGATTGGCCGGAGCGCCACGATGAAGGCGGGGGCCGCCAAGGTGGACATCACTCCGCCGCTGGGCCTGACGATGTACGGATACGGTGGTCGGAAGGAGGGCGCGACGGGCATTCTGGACCCGCTTTACGCGCGCGTGCTGGTGCTCGAGGCCGGCGACCAGCGCGTAGCGATGGTGGTCTGCGACCTGGGCCGCCCCTTTGCCCCGGCATGGATCGAGCGCCTGCGCCGGGACGCGAAGGAGAAGTATGGTATTTCCTACCTTGTGCAGGCCGCCATTCACACGCATGCCGGCCCGGATATTCCCGATGAGTATCCCCCGCTCCAGGGCCCCGACTGGGAAACCCCCGCACTGGAAAAAATCGAGCGCGCCGTCGGTGAGGCGGAGCACGGCGCCGTGGAAGCACGCCTGGGGACCGGGTACGGGGTGGCATACATCGGCCACAATCGCCTGCGCGAGCAAGCCAACGGACGGTTCGGCTGGTTCATGGTCAACCCCACCATGGTGCCTACGGCGCCCGTCGATCCCACGGTTTCCATTCTGCGCATCGATAACGCCTCGGGGAAACCCATCGCCATCCTGGTGAACTATGCCTGTCACCCGGTGGTCTTCGGCCCCGACAATCGGCAATACTCCGCCGACTGGCCCGGCGTGATGGATGCCACCGTCGACCGCGCCTTGGCCGGCGAAGGTCCCGGCGCCGGACCGATCTGCTTCTTCCTGCAAGGCGGCGATGGCGACATCAATCCGTTTTTCGCCGTCACGCCGCTCGATCAGAACGCTGTCGGCCGCCGCGACTGGACCGGCAATCGCCTGGGTGAGGTAGCCGCGCGGGTGGCGAAAGACATTGTGACCAAGCCGGAAGCCGAGGCGAGCCTGCAATTCACCGAAGACTTGCTGGATGTGCACCTGCGTTGGGACGCGGACAAATTCCGCGCCGCCATCCTGGCCTCCTGGGGCGCGGAAGAGGCGGAGAACTTCGACCGCCACCGCAACGAACCGATGCGCTTGCCGGTGGGCACGATTCTCATCAATAAGCGCATCGCGTTCATGACCATGCCCGGAGAGCCTTTCGTGGATTTTCAAACCGACTGGCGCAATCGCTGCCCGGTGCCCGACGCTTTCTTCATGGGCTACTCGAACGGGGACTTTGGTTATTTCCCCACGGTCCACGCCGCCTCTCTGGGCGGCTACGGGGCCGCCAGCACCGCCACGCGCGTGGAAGTGGGCGCGGGCGAGCGCATGGTGAATCAGGCGTTGGTGCGCGTATACGAAATGCTGGGCCGTCTTACCGATGTGCCGGAGGACCTGGGGAAGTAGGGAATAAGCCTGTCTTTTCATGATGGCGGCGGGCCGGGCGAGGGGAGCGAAGCCGCGCCGCCCAATTCAAATTTGACTTGGCGCGGGCAATGTAATGCTGCCCCCCTCACCCCCCTAGGCGCTGGACTATGCAATTTTCGGTCCGGCCCCGAAGGGGCTAACCGTGGGTAGCCGCAGGTTTTAACCTGCGGCTCGCAGAACCCCATGGCCCCTTCAACCCCGACGGGGTTGACCGTGGGAAAGGTCGGCCCCTTCAGGGCCGCATTCCTTTCTCGCCTGCGGTTTCCGTAGGTTTCACCTACGGCTACTCATGGTGTCCCGCTTCGCGGGAATGAAGGCGGCGAATCATTGGGTGGCTTATTCTGCGCCTATGCCCCTCACCCCCCGCCCGCAAAACGTGCGGACCCCCGCCTCACTGATTCCCCTCTCCCCCCAAGGGGTGAGGGAAGAAGAATTCTTAGTTTTGGTACCGGGCTCATGGGCGGGTAGCTCCGCGCTGCGCCTCGGACCACCTGTGTCCCGCAAATGATACCAGTACCGGTGGTGTCATCTCGTGCTGAGGTAAGGGTCACAGCTACTGGGGCGGCGGTCGTGAAGAAGGGCGGGGAGGGCTGGTTTACTGCTTCTCTTGCTTCTCCTCGGGTTGCGAGCCGAAGGGGGTTTGCATTCCGCTTTGGGCAGCGCGGAGGGCCATGGGGTAGGCGGCGGCGGTCAGCAAGGCGGCGTGGTATTGGGCCAGGGCGGCATCGCGCTTGCCGTTCAAATCATCGAGTCGTCCCAGGTAGATGTGCGACCAGGTCACGATGCGCAGGTCGTGGGCGGTGGAGAGGGCTTGCTGAAAGTACTCTTCCGCTAAGTCAGGTTTTCGCGTGTTGGCGTAGACCACCGCCATGCCGTAGATGGCGCGCTCGCTAGTGGGATCATCCTTTTCCAAAACCGCGTGGTATGAGGTCTTCGCCTCCAGGTATTTTCCCTGGAAAAACTGGTCGTCAGCCTGGTCGAGGAGCTGCTCTTCCTCCGACTTGGCCGGCGCCGCCTTGGTGACGGGGGCGGGCGGACGAGTGGCAAAGTGGACCGGGAACAGCCGCCGGTTCTCCACTTTGGGATCAATCGCGAGGATCATGGGCTTATAGTAAACCGTCATGGAAGCTTCCTGGTGCTCGAAAACCAACAGCGCTTCGTAAAAGTAGTGAATCAGGATGAGCCCCTGGGAGGTCATCTCATCCAGCTTCTTTTGCGCCTCTGCCGCAGGAACTTTATCCATTCGCAGTTCGATGGCGCGAATCAGGCATTCAGTGACCAGCAGGCCAAAATCATCCTTGAAGTCCAAACCCAGCATGGGCGCCTGATGAGCGTAGCTTGTGAGCATGGACTTCTGATTGATTTCGCCGCCATACTTGGCGGCCATCGGGTCCAGGAGAAAGTGCAAGTATTGAAAGCGAATCTCGCTGAGCTTAAGGTCCTGCGAAGGCGTCACCACCAGGTAGTAGTTCAGGCCGTAAATCCGCGCATGCACCTGCTCCGGCGCGCCCATCAGGTCAATGTATATGGCGTAAGTCCGGCCCAGATAACCGCCCGCAGGAAACCGCAGGTAGGCCTCTGTCAGCACAAAACTTTGGCGCACGGCGTCCGTATAGCGGGCCACGGCCGCGTCGTACTGTTTCTGGACGTGGGACCAGATGACCAGCATTTTGGCTTGTGCATAGAAGGTCCGGAGGAGGGGAAGAAAACCCGCCACATCACGCGCGTCGGGAGGCAGTTCATTTTCGGCCACCGTGAGCTTGAAGTCCGGAGGCGAGCCCACCAGCAGAGCGAGGGAAATGTATTGTCCCAGTTCCTTGCTGGGATCATCTTGTACCCGATGCTGGGCGTAGAACTTTTTGAGTTCCGGCAGGATGGGAGCATTCTGCGCCTGAAGGTATTCACGCACCATCCGCCGCGTGTCGCCGGCATCGCTCGTGCCCATGCCCGCGTCGTACCCGGCGGCATTCAATGCGGCCAGCACGCAGAAGAGCTGCTCGTTCGATTCCAGCAGGACGTTCCCCGCCGACTGCGAACGCGCCGGAGCGGGCGCCATCAGCACCGCCAGGAACGCTACGATGAGGCACCACGCCCCGGGGCGCGCCGGTCCGCCGGGGCTGCCCGCCGGGACTGTCATTCTGAGGAGGCGCAGGCAGTCCGGAGCGTACCGATGGAAGAATCTCGCAATGCCTTGAAAATATGCTGGGCGAGTATCCTTGCGAAGTAGATCCTGAGCGAGCAGAGCGCGATCCTTCGCTGCGCTCAGGATGACGGCGAATGGGTTCAGGATGACAGAGAAGGAAATGGGTGGATGTTCCCCACGGGGGCGGAGATGCCAAGAAAGGATGGAAGTCAAAGGCAAACGGACTATCCTCGGACCGTGATTCTTCGCAGGGACAGAACCACCTCCCCGTCCGTTGGCTTGCCGAACATGGTGGCTGGTTGGAAAATGCTGAAGTAGATCATACGGTCCAGGCGGTGCATGAGCTCCGGCGAATGCTCGCCGGAAAGAACGCGATACCCTTTCACGCGGCCCACGGCGTCAATCTGCGTCACCAGCACCAGGCTATTATCCCCGGTATTGAAATCCATGGGCGCCAGCGCCTGCACGCGCGCCGGGGTGACCAACTGCACGGTAACGTCGGGGAGGTTGGTGATGGGAACCACCTGCGACCCCATGATCAGGCAAAAACAGATCACCGCCGTCAACACTCCGCCGGTGGCGGGGATTAACAACGGCTTGAGGGCATCCTCCAGACGCACCCAGAGAGGGGCGAGGAGATTCTTGTGGAGTCGTTGCGACATTTGCACGCGCAAACGCAACGCCAACTCGGGGGGCACCTGCCGGCGCGGGAGCGCATGCAACTCCTCCCGGATGGACTGCCATTGCTCGAGTTGTTCCCGGCAGACTTCGCAGAACGACAAGTGGTAGCGGATTGACTTCCTTGCCTCCGGCGCACTCAAGTCGTCAAGGTAATCCGAGAAATGATTCCGAATTTCAACGCAGGTCTCAAACATGGTCCTTGCCCACATAGCTCGCCAACTTTCGGCGGAGCAGTTCCCGGCCGCGTAACAGGCGCGATTTGACGGTTCCCTCAGCCACCCCCAGGACCTGCGCGATCTCTTCGTAAGACAATTCCTCGATTTCGCGCAAGACTACGACAGCCCTGTAGGGAGGGGCCAGGCTCGCCAGAGCTCGCTTGATCACCACTTCCCTCTCCGCCTGCTCGAAGACCTGATAAGGACTCCGCTCGTTCGAGGCCGCTTCCGACGCTACGGCAGCCGAGGGAGACTCCGTGTCATCCATGGAGATGGGCTCTCGCCAATGGCGCCGAATCCAGCTCCGGCGATGGTTCGAAGCTTCGTGAACGGCAATGCGGTAAATCCAGGTTCGCAAGCTACTTTCGCCATTGAATCCCTTGATCCCCTTGAAGACTTTCACAAAAACGTCTTGCAGAACGTCGGAAGCGTCAGCGGCGTTCTCAACAATGTGCGAGACCAGATTGAAAACCGGATGCTGATAAACCGCCAACAGGTAAGTGAACGCCTCTTGCGAGCCTGCACACAACTCCCCTATGAATGCCGCTTCTTCGTTAACAGCCGGCAACGTTTGCTCGAGCGTGATGCCTACCGATCGGGCGGTTCCCATGACGCGCTCACGATATCAGTTTCAGGCCCGAACTTCAATAGTACGCCTGCATTCATTCCCCTCTTACTGTTTAGATTGACACCGCACACGAAAGGTTTGTTCCAAAAAGTTGAGGGGAGTATGAATAACTTGTCAGTGAGCAGGAGTCAAGGGCTTCACAGGCTGCGGGTAAACCCTCCAATGCTGTCATCCTGAGCCCGTTCGCTGTCATTCTGAGCATTGACCGCCTTGCGGCTGCCCATGATAGGCGGAAACTCGGGCCGACGAAGGGCAGCGCGGACCTGTTTTTTAGGTCCGCGGCTTTTCCTTGTCCATCGGGGACGAGCCGCGGACCTAAAAAACAGGTCCGCGCTACGCGTGCTGAATCTCAAGGACTTACCTGTCGAGTTTCTGCAGAGCGCAGCGAAGAATCTCGCTCTGCTCGCTCAGGGTAAACTACGCGAAGGGTCTCGCCCTGAGTATTTTCAAGGCAATGCGAGATTCTTCGTCGCCGCTCCTCCTCAGAATGACAGCGCCTTTAAGCTTTTCCGCAGGCTCTTCAGCCGCAAGCCCGCGCGGCGAACGACATCATTTAGCCCACGATGCCAGCCGTGGGAAAATCGGTAGACGTAACGATTTCCTAAGCTCCGGCAGGCGCGACATCATCACGACGGACCGAACTTCCTTCAATGTCGCCGCTACCGTGGCTCCCGCTGTACTCTGTACTGCGCAATCCCACGGCTCTTCGGCATGAGCCAAAGCATGTCGCCGCTACCGCGGCTTCGGCAGAATCCCTCTGGGGCTACTTTAGGATATTGAACAGGCTGCTGTAATCATCGGTCCATTGGAATTGGGGGCTGGTGGCCGCGACAAGGGTTCCAGCTTTCTCGATTTCAACCTTGCCGAGGAAACGCTGAGGGTTCCCCACCAGAATCCATGTCGCCCCAGAGATCCCCCGCGCGCCGTTGGGCTCGTTTTTGATCATCACCGCTTCTTTGCTGAGCGAAGTTGCTGCACCCGCCACCACGGGCGCGAGGTTCAAAAACTGGTTGGAAATGTGTACAGCCAGCACGCCGTCGGGTTGGAGATGGCGAAAGTACAACTCAAAGGCTTCGTGAGTCAGCAAATGAACCGGGATCGAGTCGCCGGAGAAGGCATCCACCGCGAGCACATCGAACCCTTGTGGCCGTTCCTGCTCGAGGGAAAGTCGTCCATCACCCAAGACGGTTTCGATTTTCGCTTTCGAGTCGCGTAAAAAGCTGAAATCCTGGTTCGCGAGCTGGACAACCAGCGGATTGATCTCATAAAACTTATAGCGATCACCCGGTCTTCCATAGGCTGCAAGCGTGCCCACCCCGAGCCCGATCACTCCCACGTCCAGAGGGGTAGTCCCTGCCGCCGCCCTCAGGGTAATCCCTATGCCGGAGTCCGGGCCGTAGTAGGTGGTGGGCTGGTCTCGGCGGGCAGGCGAAAGAAATTCGAGCCCGTGGTCGATGGTGCCGTTCATCAGCTTCTCGAATCGGGGATCTTCATCGGGCGGCTGCGCTGCATCGCCCTTCACCACCACAATGTTCGCCGCAACTTGATCGATGATGCGCAACACGCCGTAGAAATTGCGAACCATCACGCGAGCGCCCTTGGCCTGCTCTCGAGCCGTCACACCAAGGCTCACGATGACGGCGAGCGCCAGGGCAACCATGAGCAGCCAGGCGGGTTTCGAGCGTGCGGGGTAAAACGGGCTGTCGGGGTCGCGGTGATGGACCACCAAAACCAGGAGGGCACAGCATCCCATGGCAATGCGCAATTCATAATCCCCAGAAAACACCCGCGGAGCCACCAGGGCGACGAAAAACGCCCCGACAGCACCCCCGAGAGAACACATCAAGTAGAACGATGTCAGGTGCGCGGGGTGGGGCTTCAGCCGGGCCAACTCGCCATGACAGAACATGCAGCATACAAACAGACAACCACAGTAGAGGGGAATCGACAGGCTGAGAGGGAGGCCCGCGAACGAGGGTGCCAGGGCATAGGCCATGGAGCCCAAAGCCACGCCGAGCAGCCGGAGAAAGAAGTCTCGCCGGTACCAGGCTCGACCTTCAAAACATAAGATGAACGTCAGCAGGTACAAAGCGAGGGGAATCACCCAAAGAAGGGGAACCGAAGCGATGTTTTGGGTGATGTGGTGGGTGATGGCCAGCAAAAGCGCTGAGCCACATGCCGCCAGACCCATCCACAGAGTTTGCACTTTCCAATCAGGCGGAGGCGCGCCCTCTGCTCGCCCAACGCTAGGATCTTTGCGGGCAGTAGAAAGTGCCACCGCCGCACACAAAAGAGCGACGGCTGCGTAGGCCCACGACCAACCCAGCGCTTGATGCGATGTGGCAAACCAGGGCTCTACCAGTATCGGGTAGCTCAATAATGCCAGCATCGAGCCAATGTTGGAGACGGCATAGAAGCGATAAGGAGCGGCGTCCGCGTCTTTCTGGGCGTACCACGCTTGCAACAGCGGGCTGGTAGAAGACAGAAGAAAGTAGGGAAGGCCCACGGTGACTGCCAATAACCAAAGGATATGGAACGCCGGATCGAAGGGAGTCGAGGGCTTCCACGAATCCTTCGGCAGAATCGGCAATACCATGATGCTGGCGATAAGAAGCGCCGCATGAACTCGGACCTGAGTGCGCACACGGAATTTCCGCGTCAACAAATGAGCATAAAAATATCCGAGCAGGAGCACGATCTGGAAGAACAATAAGCAGACGATCCAAACTCCGGCGGAGCCGCCAAACCAGGGCAGGATCGTTTTTCCCAGAAGTGGCTGCACTTGGAATAAGAGGAACGCACTGGAAAAGATCACCAGGCCATAAATGAATTTGGAACTCATAATAAAGGGCGCACCCCTGCGAGCCGGACTATCCGTCTTCAAGTCTCGACCGACCGATAACATACACCGGAGCGCCTCCGAATGCCAATTACGCAGGGTTTGGTGGTGGGTCAATTTGCTGGAGCGGCGCTCGGCGACGGCACCGCATTGGCCGGCAGCGTCGGGATCAACTGATTTAAGAACCGGCGGTTATAGACCGCTGCTGCAGGAAAACCAAATTGACCCGCCACGCGACGCATCACTTTCTAACGCATGGGTGGCGACGTAGAAATGGAGATCAGACGCATCCCTTCATTGACAGCCTAGCGAGCGCGTGTTACAACATAGAAGGTAGGCAATTTTCCACCGGGGGCCTGTGGCGCAGTTGGGAGCGCGCATGACTGGCAGTCATGAGGTCGAGAGTTCGAACCTCTCCAGGTCCACCAATATCTTCTGCACCGCCTCCCGCTTTGGACCTGCGAGTTCGTGCATGTAGCGGTCGGTGGTGCTAAGCCTCGAATGACCAAGTAATTGCTTCATAACGAGTGTCGGAATGCTGCCCTCGTTTCCTCCGAGCGTCGAGAAGGTGTGCCTTAACGAATGCCAAGAGAAATGCGACACACCCAAGCGCTTGGCAACCGGGTAGACGTGGCGCTGAATCAGGTTGCGGTCGCTAAGCGGCTTGCCGGATTCGCCGGTAAATAGCCAACCGGTAGTCGGGCGCTGCGCACAGTAGTCTCGCATTGCCTCGCCCAAGAACAATGGGACCGGAAGCTCTCGATCCTTTCCGTTCTTGGTTCCGCCCTCGTGTCCACGGCACCAAGAGCGCCGGACGTGGAGGGTACCGCAATCCAAGTCCTCTACTCGAAGCCCCAGGATTTCGCCGATCCGCAAGCCCATCATGACGCCAATCATCACAATGACCCGGGCCGGATCCACGAGATGTTCGAACAAAAGACTGACTTCTTCCACCGACAAAGCCCGCTGCTGTCGTTTGACCCTTGTCGGAGGGGCATCGATCTCCCTGGCCGGATTTTCGACCAGCCAGCGCCACTTAATTGCTGTCTTGAACATCTTGCTCAACACTGACCGAAGGTGCAGGACTGTTTGCGATGCGTAACCTTGTTTGTACTTGTTGCTGAGAAGCCGGTCGATGTGGAGTCCCGTGATGTCCCGCATCCTTTCTCGTTCGAACGCAGGCGCGATGTGGTTCTTCCACAAGAGCTGATACATATCGCGCGTGTTTGGTTTCATCTTTTCTACGAGGTTGGGCTTAAAGTGCTCCGCCCAAAATTCGCCTAGGGTTACGGTGACTTGAGGCCTGGGGGCCGCCTGATTGACTTCTTGCATGATCCGATCAGCGGCTTTCCTGGCTTCGTTCTTTCCATGAAATGCCGATACGGCTCCGAGAATGACGGTCTTCTGAGGCCGTTCCGCTTTGCCCGTCGGCGTGATGGAATCTTCGCGATACCGCAAAACATAGTTGCCGTTCTTCTTCCTTACACTTCCTCGCTGGTAGCGCCGAATCATATGATCCTCCGCAGTGATTTGCGGTGTTGATTCGGGCTCTCAGCTGGCTGCTCGCTTTGCACTATAGCGCCTCTGCTAATTCCTTCGCAAGCGTTCAACGTAATCCCGAAGATCACTTTCCCGGAAACGGAGGTACTTGCCGACCTTCAAGTACGGTATGCCATCAGGTGGTTTCAATCCGACTCGCCGGTAAACCCACTTCCGCGGAACATTCAGCAGCGAGGCCACTTCCTCGACACTGAGAAGACGACTCATTCCGTTACCTCCCGTGCTTGGTTCCGGGGCGAGTAGAGGATTTCGCTCGTCCCCGGGCAACTTGGACGAGCCTGAACTCTGCTTTATGTCCTGCCGACTGCCGGTCCGACTTGGCAGTAGTGTGCTTTCGATATCAAATTCGATGATCGTGCTGTGAGTGTTTTCATCCATTTATGACTCTCTCCGCTTGCGTTCGCTAAGCCCGAGAAGGAGTTGCGACCCTTCGCCGCAGTCGACGGCGGCGGAGTGGTCTGCAATCGGACGGCATTGGAACGCCACCGCTTCTGAGTGCGATATCGAGCCAGGCATGACATGAGCCGCACTCACCTCTTCTGTGTGAAGGGACAGACGATTACTGAGTGGCTCACGTCACGAGTCCTTACTCTGAGCTCGTGCATGTTGGACGGAAGTAAGATCAGCGCTTGGTGCGGGAATCCCCGAGTTCTATCTAAGAGCAGATTTTTTTACCTGTCAAATGGCCTTGAACCAATTCCCCCAAGGGATGGGGGACATCTCGGGTAAGTCGACGCTAATCACCTGATTCTATGTAACTTACAACGCCGTAGCCGTATCACGCGTAACTTCCACGATAACTCGCGGGTCGAGTCTTTAGAGAACCGTTCAGGAGGTGGCCCTGGCGGTTTCAAATTTTGTGAGCGGTGCGCCAAGCGCATCTTGCGCGGGGATGGGAGTGTGTAGCAAGGTTGCAGGATGAGGCAACGAGAAAGAATCAAGCAGGCGTTGGGGAAGTGGCGGAAGCTGGTAAGCGAGCA
>JBEKQO010000133.1:0-18846 GCA_049519635.1 Terriglobia bacterium
ATCATCGAGAAGATCGAACGCGCAAGGATCAAGATGGAGCAGCTTAAACCCGGATCCACCCTTCCTCGAGGGAAAAGAAGTACGAATGATCTGTAAACCTATTTATGAGACACTACACTAGTAGTCGGTTCTCGTCTGACACACGCCGGTTTGCATTTCAGTCCCCTCTTCATCGGGGAGTCCTCTTTAACCCTGGAGCTGGGCAACTTGGGTTCGGGGGTATGGAATTTCAGTCCCCTCTTCATCGGGGAGTCCTCTTTAACGCTTTCCGCTATTGCTTGAGCGCTTGTCTGGTTGAGATTTCAGTCCCCTCTTCATCGGGGAGTCCTCTTTAACGACGGATTTTTCCGCCAGGACCTGTAATTTATTGAATTTCAGTCCCCTCTTCATCGGGGAGTCCTCTTTAACCCCGGCAGCGGTGCTGAATAATGCGGCGCTTTCTACATTTCAGTCCCCTCTTCATCGGGGAGTCCTCTTTAACGCAGGGGACTTTGTGGGAAGTGCTGCGCAAGACGGATTTCAGTCCCCTCTTCATCGGGGAGTCCTCTTTAACGATTTACTACCATATTTGGGTGATCGACTTGACCACATTTCAGTCCCCTCTTCATCGGGGAGTCCTCTTTAACCCTGGGGGTCGTCTCCGGGGGCCAGGGCGGCCTTTAATTTCAGTCCCCTCTTCATCGGGGAGTCCTCTTTAACCACTATCGCAACGGTGGCCACCATGTCCCTTGCCACATTTCAGTCCCCTCTTCATCGGGGAGTCCTCTTTAACGCAATATGCCGCTCAGTGCCCGCTATTCTACGCCATATTTCAGTCCCCTCTTCATCGGGGAGTCCTCTTTAACTGCTCAGGCCCGGCCGGATTGCCGCAATCCACGTCAATTTCAGTCCCCTCTTCATCGGGGAGTCCTCTTTAACTGAGGCACCATGCGCTACGGCTACCAAACCTGCGAATTTCAGTCCCCTCTTCATCGGGGAGTCCTCTTTAACTCCTTTGCCGGCTGCCTCTGTAGAGCCGATTGCAAAATTTCAGTCCCCTCTTCATCGGGGAGTCCTCTTTAACTGGCTCAAAAATATGGGAGTTGACGACCTGGAGGCATTTCAGTCCCCTCTTCATCGGGGAGTCCTCTTTAACGACACCGCGCAGGTTGCCCGGCCACCCGTTGACGTATTTCAGTCCCCTCTTCATCGGGGAGTCCTCTTTAACTTACGTCCAACTAGGGAATGTTGCGGATTGTACTCATTTCAGTCCCCTCTTCATCGGGGAGTCCTCTTTAACCACTCAAGTTGCCCAAGAGGGCGCATCGGGCATCATATTTCAGTCCCCTCTTCATCGGGGAGTCCTCTTTAACCGCTCTTTTTGCGCCCTGTTTTCAGCGCGATACAGGGCTGCCGGGCCGGAATTGTTCGAAAACCCCCAACTTGCTAGAAATGCCCGGGGATTTGCGAAAATCCGTGCTCCTGGTCGGATGCTTTTTTCTGTCACAGCCCGTTCCATCTCTGTAAGTCCCTCCTAATTCAGAAGATATCTCCGCAATAGTTTCTAAACTCGCATTCCTCGCACCGGGCTCGCACCGGGGTCGGTTCGGGCAGGATCCCTTCTTGAACCATCTGGCGGATACTGGCGAGTCTGCCAAGGACAAGCGCCTTCAACCGATCAGTAACGTTGATTCGGATAAGCTGATCGCTCGGTGTCAAATACACAAACGCCGCCGGTGCAGGCAGCTTCATGGCGTCTTCGACGAGCAATGCGTAAGCCGCAAGTTGCATGACGTGGTTCCGCCTGGGCCGGTCGCGCGTATACTTGAAGTCGACAGGATAACACACCTCCGGCGTTACGATCAGGAGGTCAAGTTTACCACTCAGCCCCAAAGCAGGAGAATTGACCCAAACATGGAATCGACGCTCACCCGCGATTAACCGGTACCGGCGCAGGGTACGGCGCGCTTCCAGAGCATCCAGCTTGATCTCAACTTCCTTGCCCCGCTCCATCTTGATCGTGCTTTTCCGCGCCACGGGCATCACCGTGTTGTAAAACACAATCCGCGGGCAGTAATCCCACTGTTTTAGGTCGTTCACGCGCAGGGGACAAAGAGGTTCTTGGTCACGGATGTCAGGTGCCGAGGAAGAGGGAACAGGGGACAACCGAGAAAAAGCGCCTGCCGGGAGCGGTACTAATGGGCTTTCTTCCATATGCCTTCCTCGCTGAAGTCGAAGGTTGCTGTCCCTTCGCAAATTGATCCTGGCACCCAGCAGATGCCCGATCGAGTTAATGTGCGGCCATAGGTTCTGCTGTCAGTTTGGGTTTCCCGCCCAACCAGTGGCTCGATCATCCCTCTTGCCTGTACACCGCTGGCAGGCACGTGAGCAAGGAAGCAACAACCTTCAGCCACTTTTATTCGGGGGCGGGACGCATCAAGCGTTAGACTTAAGCCGCAAATGCTTTCCGACGGTGTCCAGTCTGCGGGTCGAAGCCGAAGCCGGCCAAAGCCGTAGCGGCGCTCACCGCCTACCTGTAGTTCGGTGAGCCGGTTTTTCAAGGCCGTTTCGTCCCCCATGGTTTCCCATGCGTCATCTCTGACGAAGATGTACCCACTCATCCGAGTTCTCGTGGGTTTGTGGGAATTGTCCAAAGTGTGCGGCGCTATGAACTCGACCTCATGCAAACTACCGTCCTCCGCAGACCCGACTGAAGCCTCAATGGCTGTCGTGACGTGCGCCGAAATATAGCGGCGCTCAAAGCATCTTTTGCCAAGGTCGCCGTACTTCAGTCCCTCATCCGTGTAGCTGGGGATTAGTTCTCGACCTTCATCCACGAAGAAGTAGCTGAAGGCCAAGCGCTCTTGCACCCAGCGAAGGGAGTCCTGGTAGGAGCACCGGAATAGGCCCGTGCGAACGAAGATCTCCGCGCTCGCGGCAAGCAGATTGCGCGCCGGAATATAGTGGCGCGTCCGCTGCACGCTTCCCACCTTGTAAAAGCCAATGTGCAACGGGCCGAGCAATTCAAAGGTAATCCGAAAACATCGCCAGTTCATTTCGCGGGTTCCAATGCCTTCGCGTGATAACGGGCATAGATTAGAGTCTGTTCAAGAAGCCGCTTAGCTAGTAAAAGACCGTTCAAGTCGTCGGCGAGTTTACGCACCGCCTCAAAAGTGTCATCGCCGGTTGGCAGGATTGAGACCGTTGGATCGCGCAGCATTTGGGCACACAGGCTAGACAGCGCGGTTGCCGAATCGTTCGTTTTTCCACTACCCTGCGCGGCGACAGATTTCACATCTTCCTTCTTACCATCGGCTCTTTTGGAGCCCTTGGCACCCGTGGATTTCCCCCTTTTCGACTCCTGGTACAAGAAGAAGGCATAAACGCCATCCTCTTGCAATACCCCAAGCGACCTGGTGATGTGATTCTCATCGCGGGTGGAACTTGCGATCTCATAACCATATCGTGCGCAGAGCTGATCAAGGTTTTGTGCGCTCATTTCTTGCCACCTTCCGCTGCTGACGCATGCGATTTCACGTCTTCCAGGTTGCCAATTTTCAAACGCCCCATGCCGCGCGTGTTCATGCCGCCGACGCCGAGAACTTCAAAGAGCGTCAGGCCCTTCTCTACCGTCTGTCTGACTCTCTGTATCCCGTCATGGCTCTGGTCTGGCTTTAAATCCGACTTGTCACACTCCTGACCGTTGAACGGCCGCTTTCCCCCGATGCAGTAGAATCTCGGGTCATTGAATACGACTTCAAAAGCAAGGACCGTGGAACGTGGCAGCGCCTCGTAGGTAAAGAGCGCTCCCTCTGAGGCGGCGCCAGTTGATGGATCGATACTGACGGAGGTGCGGACTTCAAGGTTGTCGTTGACAATATGGCTGAACAGATCGCTCGAAACCAGCACAGCGCGCTTCTTGATTTCATCGGGGATTCCGCTTAACTTTCCGTCAAGCGAAAAGTCATCTTCCACCGTGAGCATCAGCCATCCAATATTAAGCCTACCGTTGTTCCGCTTAACGCCGTTGGCTACACGCACTTGGTCGTAACTGGGTTCATTCTCCTGCACATTCCAATCACTTAAGGCATCTGGACAGGTTATCCAAACAGGACCGGCAAGCGAATGAACAGGGAAGAGAACAATCCGGGCATCGAAAATATGGGCCAGCCCCTGGAAGCTTTGCTTTGAGCCGACGAAACCGAAAGTGACACAAATGGGACAGTCCGCGTCCCCGCAGTGACCCTTGGAAACTCCACTCTCTTTACCTTGCGCATCCTTTTCTCTTTGACCTTGACCAGCGCAACCGGGAAACTTCCCAGCCTCTTGCATCGCGGCGAAAGTGCGACAAGCGCCTGTCAGGCTCGTGCCCGGAATCTTGGGCAGATTGGTTCCGGGCTCGCGAATGATGCTCATATCGACTCGCCCTAAGTGGAAGCCCCCCGTTCCGACGTGGACAGGGTCAAGTGCCATGGCAAAGTATCGCTTCGACTCCGGCTTGTACGCCTTTAGTGTTTCGCTAGCCATTTCCCTCCTCCTTCACCCTCTGTTTGAGGATGTGAAGATAGAGTTCAAGACATCTTTCAAACCGCCTTGAAACGACATCATCAGGGGTTACGACGCCCCCTTGTATGTCCCAAAGGCCCGCAGCTTTCAATGTTGTTTCCGCAAGATGCCTGAACTCGGGGCTTTCGTAATTCCAGTCTTCTTTTTCCTGCAGCAGGCCGACGACGCCACGGAGATTGGTATCGGTCATCTGTGGAGTTCGCCGTATGCCTTTCCACATGGCAACAAGCCGTGAGAGTTCGTCCAGATACATCACATCCTGCGGGGCACAGAATTCGAATCGCTGAGCGCTGTTCTCAAGAAAAACAAAGGAAAATCGGGACGGGTTCACGATCACGTTGGTGTGATCAGAGAGTTCAGACACATGGAGAAGCCAACGGTCCTTGTATTTCTGTTTAACCACTTCGGATGTCTGGACGTCCGCCAACCTGAACTGGCGCCGGCAGACCGATGCATCGCCCTCAACGAAAAAGTACGGGTACCAGATGTCTTCCGTGGTCCCATCTCCCATCTTCTGCGGAACACACCACGAATAACCGTTCTTGAAGCTCACGCAATCACCCTGAACGCCGCTGACGTGCCAAGTCTCTTCCCCAAGCTCCACTTGGTCGAGCATGCTCCGCGCCGTGTCCATCACAGCAAAAAGCGGGATTTTGCGTGGGAAGAAGATCAGGCCTAGAAACATAGGCAGGCGGTTCTGGACTTTGCCATACTCAAGGGTGTATGCATCCCTGATTCTTTCCGCCAAATCAACGGCGTCGGAGGCAGGGAGGAGAGCCATGAACCTGTCGGGAGAGGTAAGGAGCGTGAGCGTGGGCCTATACTTCTCGAATCGTGCCAAATCCCCATTGGCTTCTCGCGCTCCGGTAATGTCCAATTCCACGGACTCCTTCTGTCTGCGGCCTTCCCACGAGACACGAAGCGTTCCAGAGTGCGGCGGCTCCTTCGGGGGAATGTAGGAAACCGTCAAAAGGTGATCGCCAATTCGGAGCACACTGATCGGCTTGCCATTCAACTTTCCATCGCAAACCTTGTCGTCGGGAAGTTCCGCCATGCCGGCAGGGTGCCCCGGCAGCAGTTCCCAGCGTGTGCGGTCAGGGAGACGATCACGGAAAATAGCCGATGCTGTGTTTTCCCAAAACTTCTGGCAGGTTTCCCATACGCGCCGCAAGCGTGCCGGAGATGGGTTTTTAGGCACAAAGGCCTTCTTCATCGGATCACACTTCACAAGCATTGTCTGAACAAGATCGCCCGAAAGCCAGTCGTCCAACCCAAATGTTCCAACGATAAGCGCGATCCGTCCATTTTCATCCGCAAGCTCGTCAAGCCAAATCGTGGTTTTGGGGTCAGCTAGCCATCCCCCGATCCGTGATTCGCGGCGCTTCTTGCAGTGTTCGCAAACCTCCTCAACCTCTCTTTTGGACCGCAAGCGGCAAACCGGGCAGACTTCCCAAGCCCCGTCCGGCAGGTTCTCCCATCTTTCCTGCCAGCAACTGCTCAGATTTGCCGGGACAAATGGACTACGGAGTTCTCCTCGCGCCTTATTGTGCTGGTCGGCAAGCAGACGCCGCAACTGTCCACCGTCGAGACCAGGATCGGGGCCAACTACGATGCGGGGCGCAAGGTCCGGCTCGATGCCTTCCACTCGCTTCCGGATTTCCTTTTGTAAATCGTCATCCAGCCGCAAATCCGGGCAGGTAAAGTAAATGCCAGTAGTGTCATGATAGATTTTATTTCCCAATGGATATTCAAACTCGAGCAAATGCTTTACGCTTTCGCAGGCATCATCGATGGCCTTCTTGTACCCCAGGAGATCGGCAATCTTGATAGCGTGGCTGTATAAATCGAGTATGTCAAAGTTGATCCGCAATAGCCGCCATCGGAGATCAGTTTCCCTTTGCCAGTTATTGGCGATCATTTGGTGAGCGAGTTCCGACTTGAAAAGGCTGGCAACGGTGTACGAAGAATCCCAGAGCGTTACTTCGTTCACGGGCCGTCTAGTATCGCCCCAAACCTCACTAAAAAGTCTCTTAACAGCGTCGAGAAGTAAGGATCTCGAATCGGCCTGCCATGCCTGGAGGTAGGGCCGAACACTGGCGAGCAGCTTTTCGAACGGGCTTTCGGGCCCAAGATGCTCGAACCCAAAGGCGCTACTCACCATATCAGTTGAACCCTCAGCCATGTCGGACTCATTTAGATCCTTTTCCACGCCTCCTGCTACGCCGTGGCATAAGCCCAGCAACCGCACAAGCGGATGGGGATGCTTTCCCGCAGACGTCGGGTTCACGCCCTCCTCGGTTAGGGTTTTCAGGTCGATCGGAGGATTAGGGCTTAACGTAAGCGATATGTCTTGTAAGGCTTTGCTGAATTCCCCGGGCTTAACGTCCTTACGCTGAAGCCACGCGGTTGCCTTCGTCGCAAGGGGAGGGTTGTATTTCCAGTGGCTGGCGATCTTCATGTCGATGCATTTCTGCCAGTCATGTAGGAGTGCCGCAATCTCGGCTAGCTGTATGTTGTCGCGATGATCCTTAAGCGACCGCCAGTCAAAACTGGACACCGTTCGCCTCCTGCAGCAGCGTGCTCAGACGGGCCGCTGGCCAATCGTTAGCGCACGTACAAAACCTTCCGTTCTCGATCCTGTCTTCGGCTGCGCCAAACCCGCTGGTACGCTTAGCCGAAAAACCGTAGGTGCGCATCATGGCGCTGATAGACTCGGCTACAAGAAGCAAATCTGCCTTCGCCTTTCGGTGGATGCGGGCCGGTTCCTCCCCTATCAAATCGAAAGGCACATAAAGAATGCTGAAAGTACCCTTCGCGCCACGCGGAACACATTCAAGGTAAATGGGCTGCGTTCCGGCTCTGGTTTTGCGAGAGTGCGGGTTGATCACCTCAAGGTCAATCGCGTCAAAAAAGGTGGGATAGAAATTAAGTCGACCTCTGTAATGCGGCATGTCTGCGTCAGTGGACAACTTCAAGCGTTCCCGAGACTTTTGCCGGTAGAGGTTCTTGGCTCCAGCCTTGAGCGTGTCTAAGAACCCCGCGAACTCCTTGGCGTCTCCTGGTCCTTCGCCTTTCTCGTCACCAAAGAGCAGAGTATGGTCCAAGCGTCGGCCAGCAAACTCCTCGACCGTCAGATCATCTCTCTTCTTCACCAGATGCACCAGCATAGTGGTCCATCGGACCAGTCCCTTCCAACTTGACGCGGCCATCACCGGGACCTTAAAGACTTTGTCCTTGCGCACTGGATTGACACTATCGGCCACGTAGAACGGATCATCGTCCTTGCTCAGCCAAGGCTTGGCGAGCGTGAACCCAAATTGCAGAAACCAGCTCCCCAATGGCAAGCTCGCGAAACCAAGCGAAGGTTTGAGCAGTCCAAGCTTGTTCAGTCGAGTGAGCTGTTCCTGGAGCAGTTCTTTGGCGTATGGAGCTGCGCCTGACGCACCGGCGTGAACGAGCTGTTTATAACCCCCGCCCTTTTTCTTATCGCCACTGACTGCGTAGTCCTTGGAACCCTGCGCCGCGATACCCGCTAGCAAACGGATGCGACTGGCAATATCGACACCAGCATCCGCCACCAAGCGATGCACGTCCTCTTCGGTTGACGCCTTGAAATCTGCATACACGTCATAACTCATCGAGCACCTCTTCGCCGGTCTTTAGGGTAAAGCCGCCGCCGCCTAATTCTTTTCGAACTTCCCTTACGATCTTGTCGCGAAGGTTGCAATTTGACGCGTAGCCCCAAACCCGGCCATCGCTCACTGAAAAGGAAAAGAGCTTCTTGCTGATACCGATCTCGCCCCTCAGAGCATCTTCCACCGCGCCCCGGCGGATAATTGTCCTGCCATCGGACGACCGTCCCATAAGGCGATTCATCTGGTTCCGCTTCAGAAAACTGCCGCTCACAAAAAAGAACCATCGCAAATCGGGTAGTTCGTTTATACCGTGGCCCCGAGGGTAGCTCATAAGGGATTCTATGATTTTTAATCGGTCCGCAGCCAACGATGGGCCCTTTTGCCAAGCCAAAACTCCCATATCGTCCCCCGGTTTTGCGCGGGGCAGACTCTTTAGAGAGTCTTGGGGGCGTCGGACATTTGATTGAGGCTTGAGCGTCGTTTTGCCTCCCACCGCACCGTATTTGGCGGCAATTTCCACGGCCTTAGCCAACAGCCATTTCTCTTCCTGACTGATCGGGCGTAACTCGATGAACTGCAACCTGAAATCTCTATCCCGCTCCAAAGGTCCCTGAATCAATTGCCCGTTCGTATCGACGACCTGGAGACGAAATTTGCGTGCCCATCCGGTGCAGCCGAAAAGCTCACAGGCTGCGCAGATATTGCCGCCCGACTTGTATTCGCAGCGATCAACGCTTGTGGGATCACAAGCAAAACCCCCGAGACCGCGAACCAACGCTTCGTACCACCAACGCAACGAGCCGATTAGTCCGGTCTCATGCAGGCGGTCGGGGGACTGATCGACGCCGCCGGTCCACAGAGGCGTCAAAGTCTTCAGCGAGATGGTTAACTCAGTCATCGCATGTCTACAAGCCGAAAACAGTGGCCTGTCTCTTGCATCATGACATCTGTCAAGTGTGCGTAATCTAAACAGTCAATTCAAAATCATCGCGTAGGTTAATCACCGCTTTCGTTATCATTGGCCAGAGATTATGTTTCATCGCGGATTATATGCTCGTCCAGTAGTGGTCGCAACTGGCTAACCACTATTATCCTTGCCATCGGAGTTCTTCTTGCGTTCGCGGTCCAAATCCTTGGGAATGTCAGCAAAGAGATAGGCATAAAGTGCGGTTTTCACGTCTTTCTCGCAGATTGGCTGAATCATGATTTTAAATGCGGGTTGCCAGCGCCCCTTGGCTTCCTCACCGGGAGGAACTGGGAGGTCCATTTGCTTGGTTTGTGCTTCCGGAAAGTCTTTACGCCAGCGAGTCTCCCACTCACGCTGGATCTGGCGCAGGCGCTCGTAAAGTTCTTCACGCTTGTTTTGCGTCAGGATTCCACGGAAGCAACTAAACTGCATCCGTTCCAGACCGAAATCTTTGCAGGCTTCGGATACGCGCGTTCTTGCTCGGTCGTCCTCAATATCGTAGATGACCAGGGTGCTTAGCTCCATAAAAGCAGTCCACAGTTGATAGTTCGAAGTCGGTTGTTAAGAAAAACAGACCCACCCGGGCAATTAACAGTCGATTAGCCAGCAACCCACACCACGTCAAGGTTGATTCTTCAAGGGTCCGCAGTAAATTACTATCCCGAGTCTCCAGCCCCAGTCTCTGCCATCTCTTACCACCGGAACGAAAATGGCTTATACGGGCCCTTGCCGCGCAAAAAGCCTACGAGCGCCCGCGATTGCATCTGGACAATCGACCGAATCTGGTATTGTTGGCCGCGAAATGTTTCCGTGCTCGCAAGCCGTTCGAGCACTTTCTCGGCGATGGCTTTCCGTGTGCCCTCGTCGAGCAGACCCTCTTTCATCTCTGTCTTCTGGCCCAGGTTGATGAAGGCGATCACCGTGCGGTCCACAACAGGCTGGCGAAACTCCTCCACCAGGTCGAGCACCAACGAAGGCTTACCCGGCCGGTCCACGTGGAGGAACCCGGCGAACGGTTCCAGGCCAGCGTTCGCCACGGCGCCCCAAACGTGGCCGTAGAGAATCCCGTAGCCGTAATTGAGCAGAGCATTCAGCGGATCATCCGCTCCACGGTGGACGCGCCCCATGAACTCCGCTTTGTCCTCGACGATCATTTTGAAACCTTGCCAGTAGATCCGTCCGGCGACGCCCTCCAGGCCCAGCAACTCCTGCCGCTTCTCCGCGATCGTCCCGCCGGCTACTTTTCGCGCTTTAACTTCAAGCTGCCGTAACTGTTTTGCAAGCTCGGTTATCGCATTGTGGCGTTCCAGGTTCGACTGCTTGAGATACTTGCCGCAGTACAAGAGGAGATGGCGCTGGTTCCGAATTTTCCCGCGCACGACCGCGCGAGCGAATTCCAACCCTCGGGCGTCATCAAAAGCCTTCAACTGCTCGCGCCGTGATTCCACCGTCGCCGTCAGGGTTGGCGAGCTGAGCATGGCGTAGGGGCGCCCGGCATAATCCAGGAAGCTCAGCCGAATCCCGCGCTCGCAGAATTCTTCGACCAGGTCCGAAGAAAAAGAAACGCCACGCGAGGCAATCACGACTTCGCTGAGGCGGAACATCGGGAACTCGTAGGTCGAGCCATTTGCGTCCTTCGCCACCTTGCCCGCCACTTTGATCTGTAGCCGCTCGCTCTTCTTGCCCAGGTAGATTCCGTAGCCCGAAAGGATGACCTGCGCGAGGTCTGCCGTCTTGGCCACACGGGGCTTCTCCGGGACGAACGGCTTGCGACCGAAAATCAAGGGTTCTGCGGGGTTTGCGGTTTGTGATTTGTGATCTGCGAGGGCCTTCCCAGTCCGTTGTGACTCGTTCCCTGTAACCTGCCCTTCCGGTCCCGGAAAGTTCAAAGAGATTCCTTCTTCGACAAGGATTTCTTTGCCTACCGCGTTCTGGGGTAGGACCAGCCTGAAATCTGGATCGAAAAGCCACCGCTCCTCCGGCTGCGGCTCTGACTCGCTTGGCCCCGGAATGGGCTCCACTTGACCCGTGAAGAGGTTAAATTGGCCCAGGCCCACTGAGGTTGCCGGGCGCTCGCTAGGCGGCGGGGTAGACTCTATGTGTGCTTCGAGTTGCAAAAGAGGATCAGACATGAAGGCCCTCCTCGGTGTAAGGTGCGTTCACCACATTGCACATCAGTTCGTCATCCCACCAAATCTTCCCCGCATGCTTGAGCCGGGAAAACTTGCGTCCTGGGATGGGCACGAAGTATCGCGCCCGGCCGATCCAGCTTATTTCCTGCACTGCCTGTGGGCGTAAGCTTTCCGGTAGCACTTCCTCTCCGTCGAAAAGCTCCTGCCATTGCTGGTCAAGAATCCGCGCAATGCCGTCGTCTTCTGCCCCAAAGGGAGCGAACGGCTGAAGAAAATGTTTGTCAAGATCCCTGATCTTTGAATGAATCTGGCAGGCAAACTCCTCCTTGAGACTTTTGGGATAGGAGCAGTCCAAAAGAGTTTGAATCTGATCTTCCGCCAGAATGCCGTGGTGGTCTCCGGCAACGAACTCCTCGAGCACCGAAAGGGTAGTTTGCAAATGATCATCGCGGTACGGCAGATACGGCTTGAGGTCAGCGCCGGGGAACGTACGGTAAACGCTCACAGTGGCAGCCTGACTTTGCCGGCCCTTGCGATTGCACCTGCCGAAGCGCTGCAGGAGCGACTCCAGCGGAGCCAGTTCCGAAAAGCAGGTATCGTAATCGAGATCCAGTGAGACTTCCACTGCCTGGGTAGCAATCAGAATCCTCCCAGGTGCCGGGGCAAGGTCACGTTCCTTGCATGTTCGGTCTTGATGCGTGAATCGAGAGTGCAGGAGGTGAACGTCCTTGGTGTCGTTGGCAAGCAATCTTGACAGCTTTCTCGCGCGTCCGACTTGGTTGACTACGACGAGAACCGACCCGGCGTCTGCCGCTTCTTTGATTGCGGCTATCGACGGTTCGCTGAGAACGTCCAAGCCGGACGGCATTAGGCGTAAGCGATGCCGAGGAGGCCGACCAAGCACGTCTTGGCCCGGACGAATCACCGGGACTTGGCCGAACAGTCGGCAGATAGACGCCTGCAAGTGGGATGGAAGGGTGGCGGTCATGAAAAACACGCGGCTTCCAAATTGTTCGCATAGGAAGCGCACCGCTGCCAGGGCCATCGCGGTGACATCCAGATCGTAGGCGTGGATCTCGTCGAAAATAAGCCTTGCTTCAGAGAACGCAATCAGCAGGCCCTCCACTCCCTTCGGAGCGAAGAGCAGATGGACGAGCTGAAATGGGCTGCAGACTCGGATGGGCGCGACGTTGAGCCTCCCGAGGTCACTTTGAAGGTGGGCGTCCGCAGCAGCCTTTGCCGGCGAATATTGCCGCTCGAGAAGTTTTTCATAGGCGGCGCACATTGAGCGACTGTGGACCAGAGCAACCTCAGAGTCCCATTGTTCGGGGCGGTTTAATACCGAAGGTGCGAAATTTTCCACCAAACGCCTCTGCATAGTATTCATCGAAGTCTGGTATGGGAGTAGAACATAGGTGCGGCCTCTCAACCCCTGCTCGGCCTGCCTTGCTGCCCACAGCAGCGCGGCCTCAGTTTTGCCCGTGCCGGTGGGTGCTATCAGGACAGCGCTGCCACTCTGCTGGGCCGCTGACTCTTGATGAGAATTGCGGCCATCAAAGTCTGGGACGGCTGCGGCAATACAATGTTCGACGGCTTCCACTGTCTGCAACCCAACCTTGAGGGCGTGGGGGCGAAAGCTGGCGAGGTGATCCGCGTTTAGGATGAATCCGCGCGTGGCCACTCCGGCGCGGCGAAGCGGCCAAGGCAGTGGCTCTGCAACCCGGCCAAAATCGTCAAGCGTCGCTCCGAACCGTTGTCGCAAGCTGACGACGCGCTCAAGGCTTTCGCGCATGCGCCCCAACGGGTCGACCGCTTGCTCCGGGCGGACTTCATAGCCAGCAAACTTTGGCCATCCAGTCTCATGAAAAATCTCGTTTGCGTGATGGAGCAGATCACACAGCAGATCGGCATCTCTTCGATCGACTCCACCCGCAAGACGCTTCGCCGCAGTCCCATCGCGACCAAAAGCCGGACTTAGGTAGAATGGCTGGTTCGCACC
This sequence comes from Terriglobia bacterium, assembly GCA_049519635.1. GTDB lineage: Bacteria > Acidobacteriota > Terriglobia > UBA7540 > UBA7540 > Bog-366. The sequence continues at coordinate 13,279 of JBEKQO010000133.1, forward strand.
AACCAGCCGGAAGAGATTCTTGTGGTGAAGCGCAATCGCAGCTTCAACCCAGGGACGCTCGTTCGCAGGAATATCAAGGTAGGACAGGAACAGCAGACTTAGCACTTCATGCCGGTTTCGGAATGGCGGTCCGTTTTGGCGCAGAGCGGCTTGGAATGCCTGGTGAATTTTTCCGAAATCGTGGGCGAGTGCCGTGTAGGCCAGTACTCGCGCCAGACAAACCGGGTCTTCAGGAACCGGCCAACTGGGCTGGTACAGTCTATAGTACTCGGCCATCTGCTGCGTAACATCCAAGGAATGACGAAAGAGAGTGATCGGAAGGGAACCAGTCGGGTCCGGCGACTTCGCCCAAAGATGCGACATGTGTTGTTCGATTTCCGCTAGCTCCATGGCCGTGTCACCCCGCCGTTCCAGGTCCAATAACTGGGAGGAAAACTAATCCGCGTGAGAGCTCTTTACCCGTGAATTCGCGACGGTCGCTCTCATCCACAGCAACGCGTGCCGGAAGCCGGTCGCGTGAAAGAGTGTCCTCCGAGCCCGAATAAAGCTTCAAGGGTGGCCAAAGAATCTGTAAGTACACCTCAAACGTGGGCTCACGGCGCCGGTAGTAGTTGATGGACTTGGGCATGTGAACCGTGGTGCCGGGGAGCACCCATTGACGCCAGTTGAACGGCAATATCGTGTGTGAGAAGAACGCTTCTTCCGATTCTCCCAGGTCCACAGTCTCCGCGCCGAGGCAGGTAGCCAAGTCCTGCGAGCGGCCCATGACGTAAGAGTAGAACGGAGCCAGAAAAGAAAGCTGGAGCTGCTGCAAAAGCTCCGGAGGTCCTTTTAGGTAAAGCGTCAGCCGAGGCCGGAAGAGGAATTCCCGCCGTTGCGGATTCGGTGCGCACACTACGTTAACCGGATAATCCCAGCCCCACTTCTTGAGTGTAGGTTTGCCGGAACCTCTTTCTATGGGCTGGCCGGTCTCAAGGTCCTCGGCCTTGCCCATGTGTTCGAAAACATAGGCAAATTCCAGCCCAACCGGGTCAAACCATTCACCCAACACACCGGCAAGATGCCCGTACACAGTGGCTGGCGGCGGGACCTCAAACGTTGGCAGCTTGCCGATCTGAATGTGCGGATACCGGAACGAGGCCGTGACACCTTCGGATGTAATCTTTAGTACCTTCATTGGAGCCACTCTGATGCCCGCTCCTCAAGCGCACTGAGCAGGTCCTGGATTGCCTCGACTGGATGCGGAATAGACACTTCCTGGCCACCCCCGCGAATGGTCTTGAGCGTTTCTGCTAAGTTGGCCCGCTGATCGTCGAGGTACCCCTGGGAAAGCCCGATGTGAAAACCCGAGAGCAACAAAGACTTGTAGACCTGTGCGACTTGTTTTAGGGCTTCAGTATTAACCTTGGGGAGTCCCTTATTGTCCGCGCTGATGGCCGTTCCGAAGAGGTGATTGCCGCCCTTGGCAACAGCCATCATCAACAGCCGCGGCGACACATCCGTATAGTGAATCGCCAGCTTTGCACCGCCAGTTATTTCAGCCAGACCCTGAAGTAACTGCCGTAGGCGCGCCTTGCGCGTCTCCAAGGGAAGCTCATAGGCCCTGTCATTGTCGTACTGCGCGAGTCCCTTTTCCTCAGCCAGCTTTGTTCGCACAGAGTCCAGATGGCGATAACCCGTCCGGTCTACGTGGTAAAAGCGCCCTAGCATCCTCAAGTCTACAGAAAACAGGCCCGCAAGCGTGGTGCGATAGAACTCGTGCTCGTGAGGTACTGGATTACCCTCGTGCCGAGCCATTACGCCAAAATCAGCCGTGGGTTCGGATGGAGCGATGGAAATCAGTGTGCTGGTCTTTAGGACAGAACTGCGAGTCAGCGTCGTGCCAGGATCGAGAGGTGTAGCGGCTTGTAACGTTCCATCTTCCTCGCGTTCGCTCACAGCGGCAGCCTTCTTGGAAGGCGCGCGCATGTAACCAAATAGGTCATCTTCGGCGTAGACGATCGGATTGGAATCTGTGTACGCAATTTTCGCCTCCCTGAATATTGGCGACGCCGTCCATCCCCCGACCCCGATTAGCGATTGGCGCCACCAAAACCGGAAGGCCTGCGCAGAGACATACGGGAAGGTCCCTGCCTTCGTCAAAATCTTCTTAACGACAACGGTGTTGTCGGCCCGCGAACCGGTGTCAGCACCCGCGTTGTTCAGCGCCGAAGCAGGACAGTCGACAAGTATCAAACCTGAAAGATGTGCCATATCATTCCTCCGTGTTCTATACCTCAGCAACCCCTTCGGTCAAAATCTCTTGCTCCGGGATCTCGCTGAGAAGTGGGCTTGTGGCGAGGCGTTCGTAAAGCCGGACTAAAATCAGCTCCTGAACTATCCAGTGGTCTGACGCTGTGCGATCTTCTTCGCTTTCCAAACCCAGAGCGAGAAGAAAGTTCTCCCAAGCAAATGGATGACCGCAATCACTGAGCTTGCGTTGGACCAAGGAGAGATACTGTAAGAACTCTCCCAGCTTGAGCCTTCGCCGAAAGAGTGCCCAAGCCGCCTTGCGATCATTTCCGGCGATGATCAGGTTGTCCGCAATGTTATCCGCAATGCCACGAATAGCGTCTAGCCTCTGCTTTTGCATACCACCCACCTTTTCAAGAAATAGCTCCGCAAGCGCGGTCGTGTTAGGGTCAGTGTCCCTGCCGCGACGGCGCATGAAGAAGCGCGCCGCCACCCGCTTGGCCCCTTCACGGAAGTCTGGCGAGCGAAATGCCCTTCCTAGGGCTTCGTAAAGGAAATTTCTTCGAGAAGCGTCCCTGATGATCTGAGGTTGTTCCTCTTCGGGCTCAGATATTTTGCCCCGTCCCTTCTTCTTGGGCTTAACCTCTTCACTTTCCCAAGCTTGCTGCTCAATCCGACGATACAGATCGCCAAACATCCCGGCCTCGCTCCAGAATTCCAGAAGTCCGCGAGGAATACGAAGCTCATCGTAGCTGGCGGCAGTTCCGTAATTGGTGGCGTGGAGGCCTGCAACGTCACACAGCGGAGGCCGCTCCAACTCGGGCATCCTTTCAATTTCATCCATCACCTGTCTGGCAGCGTTGAGGAGTCGCGTGGCAGGCCAGCGAAGCTTAGGAAGCTCATCGCTGGAGGCAGCGAGTAGCCTTTGAACATCACCATAGAAAGCCCGGTTCAAGCGTAGAACCCACATGGGGTGGGGCGCGCTCCAGAATAGGGGCCTTCCCTCAACCTTGAGCGTCGCTAAGGGGTAGAAATGAACAGCGAAGACACAGTAGCCGCACACAGGTAAACCGGGGCGGCCTTCCGCCCCGGAAGCCATGCTTGTTTCGCCCGTCAACAGCGGCACGTAGCGCCTGTCGGCAAGAATCTTGGCGGGTTCGTTGCAAAACGCGCACCGCCGATCAAGCGCTGGGAATTCGGGTTTGTAGCTCTCAAGGACCTTGCGGATGTACTCGCTATTCTTATCTGAATCAGGATTAGCCTGCGTCCACGCACAGTTAGGCAGGTGAAGCATCAGATACGATTTCCATATTTTCTTGCGATACTCCTTCTTGATCCAGTCAGCTTGCGAAGCAAGGTCAGCCTCGGTGAATTCAGCGCACGGCTTCTGTAGGCGCAATTCGAGCACCGCCACGCCCGCATCAACATAAGGATTACCAGCGTATCGAATCACGTAATCGCCTCACCAACACCTTTAAGTCTAACAACTGTCAAGATCTATTTTTGAATTCCTCCTACGTACTGTCTTTCCCAAATCCACCTACTGACCCAATAGTGGTCTGGTCCTACCGCCGTTCGCTTTCAGTCTCTCCAACTCGATACCACCCGTTCCCCCAAGCAGAGTGCTTACCGACATGGCATAGCTCGCCAGCCAGGACCCATTTGAGCAATTCAAGATTCGAGATCTCAGAATTGTCGCACGGAAATTCATAAGTACATTCGCCGACGAAGCCGGAAAGTTCGTGGCGCTGATGGGTTTTCGAGGAGGTGCGAAAGCGTTCCACCCATTCGGTTTGGGCTGAGACGGTTCGAACCTTTTCGGCGCGCTCGCCTAGTCCTTTGAAGTCGGCGTCCATAGGCCCCACCCCGTAAAACGATGACAGCGCATTCACGCGGTCGCGCACGCGTTTGAACAGGTGATGAAACTCCGGCTGCTTGACGATTTTCCCATCGAACGTCAAGTGAGTGGGCGTGAGAAACCGCACGGTGATCCTCGACGTGCCAAGGTGCCGCATTCTTAGCTCGACCCATGCCGCCAAGTCCAGAGGCGCCGGAGTATGAAACATTTGGTCGGAAGATTGATACACGATTGCCACAGTGCTCTGGTCAAAATCGCAGGCGGTAACATTTTCAAGTTCACAAACCGCCCGATTCAAGCCGAGCCCTTGTCCAGCAAGCTCCCGAAACGACAGGACAAAATAGGGAAGAAAATCGAGAGCGCGCCCGATTAGGACCAGGCCAAACTCGAACCGCTCGCCCTTCTCGAATCGAGTCTGACGGGTCGGTGGTGCGCGGAAGACAAATGGGCGCGGGATATCTTGATTCTTTGAGAGCCGGTCCGCGCCGGGCGGGGGCGAGGGCTCAAAAACAGCCTTGTACGGACAGGAGCCATCGAGGGGACATACCCGGGTATCCTTGCACTGAGGAATGCAACACAAGCGCCGGAAGGCATGGCCGAAACCTCCTCGAAGCATATTGCCCTTATTAACCGCAGGCACTTCTAGTGGCTGCAAGGGGGCAATCGTGAATCGAAACAGGCCGATCCGCAGAGCGTTTTCTGCCAAGGCGTCACGCATAACCAACTCGGGAAGAAACCGGCCCCAATTCTACATCAAGACGGGCGCGAGGCATTTATAAATTGGTACCGGTCACCCCGTGCAGAACACCTACAATTCGTCCGGCTAACGCAGCGTGTCTTGTTGACCTGGCCCGAGACACTGCTTTGAAGATGTGGAGTCTTCGCTCTCCTGATATGGGCCAGGTTGAAATTACAAGGAGGGCTCGCCAATCTCACAATTCTCGAAGGGCCGATTGGCCTTTCGCCTTTCATGGATGGACTAAGATAGCGGGCTGACGCAGCTCTCAATTAGAACCTCCGGACCCTCCGGTGCCATCTCAAACTATTGATACAGCGCGGGTTTGTCCGCGAGGTAGGGACAGGCGCCACCAACCCTACCAAATACCACGAGCTGGTGCTGTGACAACCGATCTCGGCATACCTGAGCACTCCCCCTACGCATGAGGTCCCAATAACTGCACTGCTGGCGACCGTCCGCTGAACTGCGGGGAGCGATCCTATGCACGTCGCCTGCCAACTTTTTTTCACGGGTCGACAAACTTGACAACCAACTCCTCTTCAGGGGGCGGTGACAGCCTACTACCATGGCTATCCATGAACCTGATCATGAGGAGAGGGAGCACTAAGATGAGAACGGTGAAGCCGTTTTTTCCTCTCGGCCAGATTCTCGCCACACCGGGGGCGATCGATGCTTTGATACGCGCCAACCAGGATGTACAGGACTTTCTAAATCGGCACAGGGAGGGGGACTGGGGAGA
>JBEKQO010000134.1:0-18823 GCA_049519635.1 Terriglobia bacterium
CTCGTGATATTCACCGAGCGCGGGATGCGATTGGGTAATGCGATAGAAGGTGTCGGCATGGGGGTCCGGGGCTTCTCCCTTCATGTCCACGCCCAAGATTTCCCGCAGTGCTCCGCCATCGTGCCGCAACTCGCCATTCCCGTTGTAGAGTCCCGAATCGTAAGTCGCAAGCAGCGCTCCGCCTTCCTTCACCCAATCGGCCAGCAGGCGAGCGTCCTGGTCGGTAATCGCCGAGGCGCCGCAGAGCGCGATGGCCTTCTGGGTTCGCAGCCAATCCGCGCTCATCTCCGTGTTGGGATTGACATCGAAACTGATGCGCTCGTCCAGCATCACCAGCGCCAGACCTTCACTCATCAGCATGTTCCAACTGACGCTCCTGGTTCGCCAAAGCTCCAAGGACTCGGCGGTGGGTACGATGGTGATGTAAGGCACCGGAACGCTATCTTTGAGGACAGGTTCGGCGCGGTGCATCAGAGCAAAGACTTCCTTGACCGGTTCGGTGCTTCCTTCTCCGACTCCGTACAGCAGGCGGTTGACATTACAGTACAGGGGCACGTTTCCCCCCGCGAGGTCGGCGAAGCCCTCCATCCGGATCTCATCTCCATCTTCGAGGTTCACACAGTGCGCCGCCCAGGGACGGACGTAGGCCGGTTGCCCGTTCGCCGCCACATCGTAGCTGCCCATATACGTTTGCGCCAGTTTCCGGGTGGGCCGGGCCATCGACGCCCCCATCAGCGCCCGCAGCAACCGCTGATAAAACTGTTCGCTGTACTCCACCATGAACCCGTCCGAGTAGCGATACTGCAAATGAAACGACCCGGGCCTCCAGGTCGCCCCGTTGTGGCAAAGCATGAACTTCCCGCTCCCATGGATAATCTTGCGGAGGTCGACCAGATCCTCCTCCGTCAGCTTGTTGGCCCAATCGTACCAGGCGCTGAGAGCCTTCATATCCGTGTTGTCCGGAAGGTGTTCGAGCCCACGCACGTTGCGAAGGCGTTCGAGGTCCATGCCGCTGAATTGCTTAAAGCCTGCCCGGCAACTATCGCAAAAGCAGACGCTCCGATAGCCGCTGGGAGCGTCGAAGTAAACGCCGTCAGTGTCATGCGCGCAGATTTCCGCGACCAACTTGCGAATCATTTGCCGGTAGGCGTCTCCGGTCCCGCAGGTCATAATCTGGTTGACGTTACCGTAACCGGTGCCCCCCTCACCACTCGGCTTTCCATCCGCATCATGGAGCATGTAGGGGGAAAAGCGAGGATCATTGGCGAACGCTCGATCCCAGCCGCCAGCGAGAATGCAGTAACAATAAAGATGAATGCCCGCCCGGCGGCATTCCCGCGAAACCTCGTCGATCAGGTCGCGGCTACCTAACTCCGGGTACACGGGGAAGAGTTTGGTGGGGTAGAGGGCACGGTAGGTGATGGGTTGAAATCTCAACGTGTCTCCGCCTATTTCGCCAGTGAGCTCAACGATGCGCCTGGCATCAAAGTCCTTCACCTGCGGAAACACCGGAGGGCAATAGCCTTCAAAATAGACCGATCGCGAATAACGGAGCCAATCGGGGGCGCGATAATTATCTGGGGGCGGGTTTTGGCCAAGTGGAACTACGACGGTCGGCGGAGCAATCCCCATCCCCTCGCTCATGCGCGGCCATCCTGCCAACGCCCCTAACCCCGCGGTGGTCTTTTGCAGGAATAATCTCCGTTTCATTTTATGAAGCCTCCTCGCTTAGGGCGGATTTCCCACCAGCCTCAACGTTTCTCTCCGGGCGGCGACGCTTGTAAGCCCCAAAGGGGCGCCCTATCACAGCCCAGGCCAACGGCCTGGGTTTCAAGGATCAGGTGATAAGTCAAGCCCTGAAGGGGCGCCCTAATACTCGGCGCAAGGCCTTTTCCGATAACCGATTCACCCCCGGCGGTGGGGCGGGACCATGGAAACGTAGATCGCCCTTTCAGGGCTCAGCCGGGAAACATTCTGTAAACCCAGGCCGTTGGCCTGGGCTGAGTTATCACGCCCCTTTGGGGCTCGCGCAGACTCAATGCCCCGGCGTAGTACCGTTGGGGCTAAATCTGCGTGCTGCCAGACCCATCATGAGAAATCCGCGTTAGAGCGGCTCACAACCTAAATTCCCCGGCTTCGCCGGGGGAAATTTACTGTCCTGCCCTGGAAATAAGTTCACTTAGTGCTTAGTGCTTGGACGTTGGCGAAGATCGAATCCGATTAGCCTAGCGGTCCTTTGGGTGCAGCCCGGACCTGGCGCCACTGGTCCACGGTTTGCCCGATCGGTGGTGTCAAGAACCCGGGGGAGCAAGCCTGCGCCGGCCTCCGATGGACCTGGTCCCCCGGGATTCCTTATTCCGCCTTCCCACCGGAATACAGGAAATCCCTCACCACTTCCGGTCTGTACTCGCGCAGACGGCGGTCCTTCCAGTCAGTTATCCCTTGATAGAAATTGGGCGCGTTCAAATCGATCGTGGCCACCGCTGCCGTTCCGCGCTCGGGCGCTTCGGCGATCCGTTTTCCGTTATGGTCCATGATGTAGGTGGGGTGATCGTAGCCGGAGGTGACAAGGAATACCTGGTTCTCGATGGCGCGCGCGGTGGCCAACACCTCGTCTCCACCCCAGATCGGCAGCAGGATGATTTCCGCCCCCCGCTGAGCGAGTTGGCGCGCCGGCTCCGTGTAATACACGTCATAACAGATCATCATGCCGACCGTGCCAAAATCCGTGGTGAAGACGGGGAACTCATTCCCCGGAGTCAATTGCACCATCTCACCGCGCGGAAGGAACACCTTGCGATACCTGCCTACCAGCTTGCCCTCGCGGTCAATAAGCACGGCAGTGTTGTATGAGGCGCCGCGCTCCCGCTCATAGAGGCCGGCGGCAACGTAGGAATGCTTGGCCCGGGCGAGATCTCCCAGTTGGGCGGTGGTGGGGCCCGGCACCGGTTCGGCAACTTGCCCGCAGATGAGGCCGCTCGGGTCCACACCCACCACGCTGATGCCCTCGGGCAGCAGAATAAGGTCGGTGTGAGCGGGAGACAGGCGCTCCGCCGCCTCGACGAACTGCCGCACACTCTCCGCGGTAGTGCCCGTGTTCGACGGCTTCAGGTTGATCGTCGAGATCGTCACCTTGCGCGGTTGAGGCGCAGGGATCTCATCGAAGGAAATGTCGTCCCACCAGACGATGCCCTCTGCCGCGTGGGCCAGGAAAAGTTCCACAACGACGTAGGTTGCCCCGGCCGGCGCCGGGACCTCGAGACTCACCTCGGTCCATTCCCCTTTGCGAACGGAGCGGGCGGCATAATCCACTCGGTCGTCATTTCCGATCTGCTTGCCCTCTGGCTTTTGCCAGTAAAGGTCCGGAACGATCTGCCAATTCTCGCTGGTCACGCCGACGGCCCGGTAGTGGGCCACAAACCTGTACCACGCGCCCTCCTTGATGCCAGTGATGGTCCGCTGCCAACCACCGAAGGCTGCAATGTTCCCGTCTCCGGAGACTCCGAGCGAGCCCGGCTCGCCGCAGCAGGAGATGACCGGATCGACAAAGGCTCGAGGTGCAGTCTCCGCCCGGACGCTCCAGGCGGACCAACCCGCGGGGTTAGGGTCGAAGCTCGTCTGATGAAAATGGACTCCGTCAGCCAACGCGGCGCTTGCCAAAAGCCGGCTGCCCGTTCCGGCCGCGGTTGCGGCTGTGGTTATGCCGAGCGCGCTGTTCCTCAAGAACCCTCTGCGATTAATCATGGCAACGGTTTCTCCTGAAATTCATGTTAGGCCCGCCATGGCGTCGATGGCGCGGATTCAGACTTTAACACAATCAGTTGGGCCGGCTGGCACAGATCCAGGATGGGTCTCATAGGGAAAAAATTCCGCGGGCGCGACCCTCCGACGGGTCAAGTACCGGGCACCCTAGCGAACGAGAATTTTGAGAGTATGCAGCGTTGAATTGAGAGACCACCAAGGCCAAGAAGCCTGCCTTGGCGAGCAAGGCCGTTAGCCCACGGTGTGAAAGCAAGGCCCCTTCAGGGGCGGCACGAAAACTGTGCCGCCCCTAAGGTCCTGGAGGATTAGAAGTACAGCTTCATGCCGAGCTGGATCTGCCGGGGCGAGTTCAACTGAGAGCTGATCACCCCGAACTCAGGGTTCCCAAATGTCATGTTGGGGGCGGCATATTGGACGTGGTTGAAAGCGTTGATGGTTTCAGCCCGGAACTGCAAGGAGGCGCCTTCGCGGAACCGGCCCAAGGCGAAGTTCTTGTAAATGGCGAGGTTGGCATTCCGGGCGCCCGGTGAGTAAACCTGGGATAGCTCGGGAGCGCTCCCTAGCGTGAACGCACCGGGGGTTTGAAGCACCGAATTTGCATTGGCGAAGTATTGATTGAGATTCACGCCCGGATTCTTCTTCAGGGTCCCCGCCAGATCGAGATGCTGGCAGCCATAGGTTGGAATCGGCGTTCCGCAAGAGTTCCAAGTTAGCGGGAGTGGCTGGCCGGTGTCAAAGGTCCAGATGCCGGTGGTCTCCCAGCCGCCGAGAAGCACGTTGGTCACGCCCTTCCAGCTTGAGCCCCAGTGCATTTTCTGCCCGAAGGGCAGCTTATAGGTGTAGTCGAGGTTCAGCAAATTCGGGTCGTTGTAGGTGGCAACGCTGCGCTCCACGAAGAGATGGTTCGGATCCTGGATCCCCGGCGTGCCGCCGCCTCTCCAGCAGACGTTTTGACCGTTGCAGGGCGTATCTGTAAGCACCTTTGACCAAGTGTAGTTAGCCGTGAGTTCCAGGCCGTTCGAAAGGCGCTTCTCCGCCCGCAACTGCAACGCGTTATAGATCGAATTCGCAAAGGGCGGCTCGATATTGTTCGTGCCGCAAAATTGCGGGAAAGGCAGCGCGAGCTGCGAAGCCGCAACCTGGGGCCCGGACAGGCAACTGTTAGGATTCGTAATCGTCCCATAAAACGGGTTGGTCACGAGCGTGTCAAGTGAGGTCATTTGCGCCGTCGAGAGGCTCTCAACGGAAGGACCCAGGTGGTCGAGGTTGGAGTAGCCACCAAACAGCAAATGGGTTCCTTTCTGACCCACATAGCTGCCCTCCACCACGACGTTTCCGGGAAGTTGACGCTGCACGCTAAAATTCCAGGAATATTCGGCGGGGTCCTTCACCCATCCCGGATAGGTCACTCCACCGGTGGGGGTTAAGCCAACATTCGTCAATGCCCCAAGCGTATTCCCGGTGGGAAGGGTCACGCCGAGCGGAAAGGGATTGTTGATAGGCCCGAAAGGCGTGGCGCCGTTGTTCTGGTAGGTGGTGATCCAAGGTGTGCTCGGCATGTAGCCGTCAGCGCTGCCCGCGGTATCCTGCACGGCCGCTCCATACTGGTAATACTCGTAGAAGATTCCGAAGCCGCTCCGCACGACCGTCTTGTCGTTCAGCCGGTAAGCAAGCCCCAAGCGAGGCTGGATGGCTCCGTAGAAGCGATTCGGATACATTCCCCGGTTCGAGGAGGTGGCAAAAACATCACCCCCCATCAGATTGGGCACCCCATCGACCTGCAACGGCGAGGAAAGTGTGGGATCGAAATATTCCAGCCGGTTATGCCGCTCCGTGCCCGGATACTGCATGTCATAGCGGAGACCGGCATTGACCGTTAGCTTACTCGTCGTTCGCCAGGAATCCTCCACGTAAAGGCTCCAGGTCTTCGCGGTCCAGGCAGGAGCCTGAATAATGTTCCAGTTCCCACCGCTGCCGCCCACGCTGACGCCGGTGAGGAAGGTGGCCATGACGTCACCGCCATTCACGTTGGCCGAGTTTTGCGATGTTCCCAAAGTGTTAAAGGTAAAGGCCCCCACAGGGTCGTTGACGTCCAACGTATTCTGCTGCGCAATGCGGATTTCTCCGCCGAACTTGACATCGTGGTGGCCTTTAATCCAATCCATACTGGCCAGAATGTCGTGCGATTGACGCCGGTCATAAAACAAGGAGTTCGCCGAGCCGATGCTGCTGCCATTGTAGTTCGAAAGGGAGTTGTAGGCACCGTTGAGGTCGATCGTGGGAGTCGCCACCCCCTGGAGTTGCGCCAACTGATAGAGGGAGGCCGGAAACCCAACGTCTGAAACCAGGTTGTAGTTGGGGTATTTGCCGGAAAACCCTGAATTAACGAACCCGCCGCGCGCAAAACCGTAGGTTGCCGTGAACACTTTGTTCGAGCCAAAATTGTGAGTTAGGGTCGCCTGGCCATTCCAGGCCCAGCTACGGCCGGGGAACCCACTGCAGGGGTCCCACGGATTGTTCCAGCACGGAGCGGTATCCGACAGTCCCCAGGAGTGGGCAAAGCGCCCGGTAAGCTGGGTGCTCTGGCTAAAGCGATGATCGACTTTGGCATCCACAGCATTGTTCGCGGTAGGATTCGACCCCCCGCCCGCCCAGTTGTTATACGGATTATAGCCGGGTGACGCCGGATTGGCCGTGGGCAAGGGGAAATAGGACATGATCTTCTGGGACATGGGGTTAATCAGATTGCCCGCGACGGCCGGGATCTGGTAGGGCGTACCGGTGAGAGCCGGGCTGCCGGGGCTCGTATAGGTCGACATCTGATTAAATGGGATAAAGGCGCCGCGGACCGCCCCCCCAATGGCCGGATTGTAAACGCCGCTATAAGGGTCCCAGAGCTGTCCGGCGGCAGCCGAGCACAGGCCCCCCGAATTGAACGTGCCCCCGTTGTATCCGCAGAGCTCGCCGAAATTCCCGGTCCGTTCCGCCGCACTGGGAAGACCCGCGTTATACGCGCTCAACGTGGATTCCCGAGTCCCTTCGTAGTCGCCGAAGAAAAACGTTTTGTCCTTCTTGATGGGTCCGCCGAACGTGCCGCCGAAATCGTTCCAGTGCAACGCGGGAAGGGCTACCCCGCCCGCATTGCTGAAGGTGTTGTTGGCGTCGAGTTTGTTGTTGCGGAGAAATTCATATGCGCTCCCGTGGAACTGGTTGGTGCCCGAGCGCATCACCATCTTCACAATCGTGGATCCAGTAAAACCTGTGTCAGCGCTGAAATTGTTTTCCTCGACCTTGAACTCCTGGATGGCGTCGATCGAAGGAACGTACACAATACCCCGTTCCTCAAAGTCCGGACCGGTCTGCGTGACGCCATCGAGCGTAACATCCGTAATTTGATACCGCCCGCCGTTGGGATCGAAATTCATTCCGTTGTCGCTGCCGGCGCTGGACCCTGGGGCCGGAGCGATTCCGGGCGCGAGCGCTATCAACTGCGTTGCATCGCGTCCCACCAGCGGCAGTTCCCGTATTTCATTGCCCGTGACCGTTTGGCCCAAGTGCGCAGTCGATGTTTCAAGAAGCGGCGCCGCGCCGGTCACTTGCACCGTCTGCACCGAGGAGCCTAGTTGTAATACGGGGTTCACGGAAGCTGCTTGGTTGACGACCAGAAGAATGCCTTCCTGCAAATAGGTCTTAAAGCCTTCGGTCTCGACCTTTAGCGTGTAGTTGGCAGGCGCCAGGTTCGGCACAACGTACTCTCCTGAGCTGTTAGTGATCGCAGTATACGTGAACCCGTTGCTCGTGTTCGTCAGCGTGACTTTTGCCCTGGCAATCACCGCCCCCGACGGGTCTGTCACCGTGCCCGCCACCTTGGCGGTGGGAAGCTGCGCCCGGAGAGGCAACGCCGCTAGAAACAAGAAGCAGCCAAGCAACAGCATTTCCGCACTTCTCCTCACGTTCGGGAGACGGTCATACGCCAATAACCTCGGTGCGCGCCCTTCCCGCAAGCCCCATGGCGAAGACTTCCTTCTTGAAGTTTGTGAAGACGGCGGAATGATGTGTTTCCCAATCATGGTTGAACACCTAACCCATCCTAGTCGCATGACTACCTCCTCCAGCATGTAAAGAATCCGACGCATGGTAACCTCAAAAGCGGGCGAAGCGCGAGCGGGATACTGCAAGCGATTGCAAAGAATACGCCAATGGCAATAGCCTGTCAAGGAGGTTTTGATTCCAAATCACACTCTCAAAAAGGTCCAACCTTCGCGGATATTCCGGGAAAGTTGCCCCGTGGTTGTAACCCTATGACGGTGACCCCGAGGATGGCTCTCAAGCGCAGAGGGCAAAGATTCTTATTGACAGGGCTATTCAAGCTGTCTAGGATTGCACGCGTTTGCAATATGAACGCGACTCTCAAAGACATTGCTCGCGAATGTGCGGTGGACACCGCCACCGTCTCCCGCGCTCTCAACGCAGTTAATGGGGTGCGGGAGGAGACGCGCCAAAAGGTGCTGGCTGTGGCGAGACGTCTCAATTATCGTCCCAACCTTCTCGCCAAGGGACTTGCCACCGGCCGCTCTCATACGCTGGCCATGATCGTCAGCGACATTCGTAACCCCTTTTTTGCAGAGCTGGCCCGTGGGGCCGAAGATGCAGCCTTTCAGGCGGGCTACGAACTGGTGCTTTGTAACAGCGACTTAAACCCGGCAAAGCAAATGCGCTATATTGAAGCCCTTTTGGAGAAGCGGGTGGAAGGAATCATGATGAACACTATCGCCAGGTTGAGCAGCACCGAGCAGGACGAATTGAGCCGCTCCGGAGTGCCGATTGTGCTGCTGAACCGTCCAGCGGCGAGCGTTCGGGGTTTTTCGTCGGTGCTCGCGGACAATTTTCAGGGAGGCTTACTGGCCGGCCGATACTTGATGGACTGTGGTCACCGGGCGATTGCCCACCTTACCGGACCGCTGGAGCATGGCAATCTGATGGAGAGGACAAAGGGATTTCAGAAGGCTGTGGAGGAAGCAATCCCGGCGCCCCTGATCATCCGGGGGCGGCACAATACCGAAGGCGGCTATGAGATGATGAAGAAGTTGCTCGCCCACCGTCACCCCCTGACAGCCGTCTTCACCGCCAATGACGCGATGGCGTTTGGAGCGATTCGCGCGGTTTATGATGCGGGGCGGTGCGTCCCGGATGACATCTCGGTGGTGGGCTTCGATGATGTTGATCTGGCCAGTATTATCCGCCCGCCACTTACCACGATTCACCAGCCGAAGTACGAGATGGGAAGGGCGGCGGCGGAGATTCTCCTGAGAATGGCAACGCGGACTGGTGACTGGACGCCGGAGCATCGCCTCTTCGAGGTGAGAATGGTGGAACGGCAATCGTGCAAACATCTTGAAGGGAAGCCAAAAGGCAAGGGTCACGGAGAAGATTAGCCGTCGTGAGTTATTGCTGCGTGCAGGCGGCCTTTGACTGGGGCTGCCGCCGAACCAAGAGTGCTCCGCTGTTTGCTCCACTTTTTTGCGAACCGCACGACCAGGGACCGATTAGAAAGCAAGTGCCCTTGTGCCCCCAAAGATAAACTTTTCCTAGGTCACCTTCCTGGCCGCAACGGCGGCGCTCGGTGGGCTGTTATTCGGGTTTGATATTGCCATTATTACGGGCGCCGGCCCATTCATCCTGGAGTATTTTGAGCTCAATGACCTGAGCCTCGGCCGGGCTTCGGATTGGGAGTAATTGGCCCGGATATCATCGCGAACCTCCTCGGCCCTTTGCGCCTCATCACCGTGTCCCCTGTCCTGCGCCGCCAGGCGAACAACCGGCAGCATTGCAAAAAGTATTCCTAAGACGGTTAATACCCTGCGTACGCGAATCATCACAAAACCTCCATTTCCTGGTGATTGAGTTTGCGCCTTCCCCAGGGCTTGCCAAAACTACGATAGAACGTATCTCCAGTCGAGGCAGCCGCCTCGTGCAATCCGAGGGAGGCAAAGTTTGAGGTGGAGAGGAGATCGCACACGGGTCACCGTTCTTCTGGATGAGGGGAGCCTCACTGGTTCCATACCTTTCGTTTGACTGCGGTGGTTTAAGCTGGCCCTGGGCCGCGGAACCGATCTCTTCGCGGGGGCCAAACGACGGACGCACCACAGGTTCGAATTCTCCCAGGCGAACCGGTGTCGCGGGGTTAAGCCACCCGAGAATCCAAGTTCAAACGATCCCCCACGACTTCACAGGCTCATAGCGTCCGGTAATGAACTGGCTGAGCTTGGTGCTCGAGACCAGGCCCTCTCCCTCCGGAGCCTGGAAGAGGATGGGGTTGACCCTTTCGGCCGGAAGCCCGTAGACAGCCTTGTCAAAACCTGCCACCCGTGCGAGCACCCGATCGGCATTCGCGGCATTGATGGGCACATACCGGCCGTCGTGAAAATCCAGAAGGGAAAGTTTCTCAAGCGATGGGCTGAAGGCGTCGGAAGTAACGACAGTTCGCTCCAAAAGGTTACCGGAATGCCCTCTGGCAACCGCGCAGGGCTCACCGACCTGCAATCCAGGTACCAGCGACGGAAACTCGATGTACAAGCGCAATCTCTTCTCGGTCGCCATCCGAAAAGTCCCGGTGCCAAGCTGGGTGGCTTTTTCAGGGTAACCTTCCGCCAGGATGAGAACGCCGGAGCCTGGTGCAGATTGCGCCACCGCCTCTTCCGGTGTCTCATAGCGCGGCAAAGGTACTGCGCCTGAAGCCGGCAATCTATTAAGATCATTTGAGGCCGAGCAACTGTTGCTCCAACTGCTGGATAATTCCGCGTTCACGAGGTGATGGGCATTAAAAGCTACCAATACGACAATGCGGCGGCGCGCTGGGTCTGAGACCCGACTTTCCGCGTTTTCATGCCCGGGAGGTGCAGGGCTGACCGATTTCGGTCTACCCTACGCCGTTGATCGCGACCTTTAATCCGCGACAGATGTTTTGGTGACGTCGAGCCGTCGTCAATCTCGTGCGACCACGTGTAGTTCACCGAGAAAAGCAGGTTCTTTTTAGAATTCCGCTGCAAGCCAGCCCTTCGTACGTGCTGTTGCTGTCGCTGGCACGCCAGAAAATCTGCCCCAATTGTGGATAAGGACGCTCGCCCGTAAGAGGATCGATCGGGTTGACGTAAGAAAGAGTGAGCAGATGAGTTCCTTTCCTTCCGACCTAGGACACTCCGCAACATTTTCGCGTTCCGAGTGTTTACTACTTCGGACACCCCGAACAGGTGCGCGAAGTATCGAAAGATCGAAGCTGGTAGAACTTAGATTCTAGAAGTGGTTATTCAAAGGGTGAACGCCGGCGAAGCATAGGCACGGCGCGATGGGGGCAACTACCTACCCGGTGCTGGTACCGCAGAGGGGTGTTCTGCACTCACGTGTCGGAGGCGGCCCATGCCGCGTTTCAGTATTGATCGAAATTTGGAGGAGATGATGAGATCTGTAACCAAATCTCTGATTTTAGTTCTCTGCCTCGGGACCACCGTAGGCCACGCTCAAATCCCCTACCCCAATCCATTCCACCATATTGTGGTGATTGTTCAGGAGAACCGCACTCCCGACAATCTCTTTCATGCGTTGCTCACTTGGCCCGGCATCAACCCGGCGAACTACGACCTTGCCTCGTGGGGCGTGAATTCCAAGGGTAATTTGATACCCTTGAGCGCCGTTCCCCTGGGCATTCCTTACGATTTGAGCCATGCGCACGCCGCGTTCGTCGCGATGTACGACAACGGGAAGATGGATGGCGCCAACAACATCCCTTGTTCCGGCACCTGCGCGACCGATCCCCAGTTCAAGTATGTTGGTAACTCAACCCATGACATCGATCCCTACTTGACCCTCGCCGCCGACTACGGTTGGGCGAATGCCATGTTCCAAACCAACCAGGGCCCGAGCTTTCCCGCGCATCAATTCATCTTTGGAGGCACTTCGGCGCCCAATGCCTTGTACGACCAACTGGGCATCTATATTGCCGAGAATCCCGGAGCTCCGAAGGGGGCCGGCTACAATTCCAACAGCGATACGGGTTGCCTGGCTCCTCTGGGTGAGTACAACTGGCTGATCAACTCGGACGGGGAAGAGACCCCGTTGACGAACAATCCCCAAGGGACGCTGTGCTTTTCCCATGACACCATGGCCAAGTTGCTGGAAGAGCATAGCCTGAGCTGGAAATACTACGCGCCGGCGATGGTGAATCCCGGCGGAGCCAATCCCGGAGGCTCTATATGGACGGCGCCGAACTCCATTCGCGGAATTTGCCAGCCGAACTCCACTTACACGGAATGCCAAGGTCCGGCGTGGACGAAGAACGTCGATCTCAAACCCGCCGACGTGCTGACGGATATTAGAGCGTGCAAGCTCGCGAACGTGAACTGGGTGATTCCGGACGGCAGGAACTCTGATCACGCGGGGAGCACAACGACGACGGGAGGACCCTCCTGGGTGGCCTCCATCGTGAATACCATTGGCGCCGATACGACGTGCGAAGGAGGCGCGGGGTACTGGTCCGACACCGCCATCGTGATCACTTGGGACGACTGGGGCGGCTGGTACGATCACGTCGCTCCCACCATCCAAAGCGCTCCACAGGGCGATTATCAGTACGGCTTCCGCGTCCCCATGATTGTGGTGTCGACATACACTCCGAAAGCCTACGTGAACAACGTGCGGCACGACTTTGGCAGCATTCAGCGATTCATTGAAGCGGTAAACGGCATCCCAGAAGGTTCGCTGGGATTTGCCGATGAACGCGCCACTGGCGACCTTCGCGGCTTCTTTAACTTCGACCAAACTCCACGCCCATTCGACATGATCAGCGCGCCGCTGGACGCAAACTACTTCATCAACGACACCCGGCCGCCCGAACCGCCCGATACGGATTAATTTAGCGGAACAATTGAGGGAAGAAGGGGAACCGAGGAACAAGAGTTCTCGGTTCCCAGTCCCTTCAAACCCGCCATTGAAAACAACCCGGTTCGGTTACAGGGATTCCACGACTCGCCAGGGCATGGCCCCCCGGAGCGACCCGGTTCCGTATAGATTTTCAGTGAAAAGTCTGCTTCGGCGAGGTGGTCGAGAAAACGCGAGAGCCTTTGCGCGCCGCCCGCCGCATCGTTTTTCCGCGGCGCCGTTACCTCATAGCATGGGCCGATGAGCCGATGAGCGCGAGCCTTACCCCCGATAGGCGAATTCCGATGATGGCAGCGCGCTCTGGCAGCGTAGCGCCGAAGCCTGCAAGAGGAAAGATCGCCTGCGATAACCGCTTCTCTAGGTAGCCCTTTAGCAGGGTAGGTCCTTCCGACCCTTGTGGGGAGCGCCTGGAACGAGTATCCTGATTTCCGTGTCTAACCATTTGGGTGACCTCCGCGGGGGTTTTCCGCGAAGTTGCCTGCTTCGCAGGAATCCTGTTTTACCCCATTCTTAGGGGTCCCCAAATGGTTTAATCAGATCCGCCTGCCCTCAGACGGCTTCAACCGCGCATAACCGAGGTAATATCTTTCGAAAACAGCCCTTCCCACCAAAAAACAGCCACTCCATTCCGAATCGAGTTTGGTTCCTCGAAGGGGACTTCGGGGGAGTCAGGGGCTGCACTTCCTCGGTTTGGCCCTTTTGCGGCCAAATGGGGTAGGACCGAACCAAGCGCAGTCTGCTTTCCTCTGCGGCCCGTAAAATCGGAACCCCGCTCTGCACTGACAAAACTTTCGGGTGGACGGTCAAATGGCAAGATCAAGAGGTAGGTCAGAGATATCCTTGAGCCTCCGGCCCGAAACCATGATATCAAGCATCTCGCGGGCGTCCGACAACTCCTCGTCCGCCACGGTCTCCTGCAGTTCAGACAATGCAAAATGGTACACGCAATCGATGTCACCGGTGCCCAATGCGATCGATGCCAACCTGCTCGGAAGAGGCTCGCCTGTGGCGACGACAACGTGAGGTAGAGGTCCCTTCCTATTGCGAATCAAATTCAGCGCCTCAGACCGAGCGTTTTGCGCTCGGTCGCTGCGAAGCGTCCATTTGCAAGAAATGCTCGCATGCAGTAAGGGAAGTCCTTGGTTGGATTTTCGCAGGCTTGCTAGTTGGCAAACTTCTTCGTTAACGAAGATTCTTGGTGCGTTAATGACCGAGTCTTCTTCAGGGTTCCGCACAATGATAATGTCAGGAGTAATTGTATAGTCACTGCCAAGTGCCGCAGCCAATTCGCGGTTCTCGCTCGCTGCCTTGTCTAGCGCCACGAGATGGGCGTACTGTTCGTATCGTGCGATTTCCAGACGGTACCTGCCAGTAATATGTTTCACTTCCCAATCGCCTGGGCGCAGATGGCCGAGCTTCGGAAAAGTCTGGTCTATGAACTTGTAGGTAACTGCCTCAAATTTCTTGCCGGACATCTGGCCCGCTAGGCGTGCCCCTCGTGCTTGGGATCCTAGCCGAATGGCGATCCCGCGCGCGATTTTTACGCTTGCAACGCTGTCTTTGTCGGCATTGCTGGGGACACCGGTACGGTCTGTTTTGAGCACAGCCTGCACCAACGCGGCGTGATAGCTTCTCCTTGCCTCATCTAGATATGCAGAAGCGGACATCCAGCTACTTCCTCTCCAACGAACGCCCCGGGATCATACGCGGTGTAGGGATTTGGGCACGATGGTCACGGCTTCACGAACCCGATTATGTACTCTTCGTGCATTCTGCTCTCGATCTGGGAGCTATGATTTCGGCGAAAAGCAGCCGGAAGCATTCGGCGATCTCGGTCGAGCTTCCTTTCAGCAATTTCTACAGTTTCAAAGCCGACGTTGTTGCCGATATCACTGAGGTGTTCGTGCGTCCTGATTGCCTGTCCCCTCATCGTTGAAGGTCCAACCACGATTACGCAACAATGCCCAGGTTCGAGAACCCTAAACATCTCACAAAACGCCAACCGCATGTCCGTGAAATACTTTGCCAGAACGCGGCTCTTCCTTTGGTCAACTGCTTGAAGGGTCTGGAGAACTCGGCAAACGGCAGGAGGCAGATCAAGGTCATCCTGCACACCCACTTTCTCTGACCCTATGTAGGTCGACCGCAGACTGCTCAGGCTCTTGATCTCTTCGCCAAACCACACAAGCGAAAACTTGTGCGCGCGCATATAGTCAATCGCATTGGCATAAGGTGGTGAAGTGACAATTAGCTGTACAGAATCGTTTTCCACAGGCAACTGGGTCCTGCAATCGCGTTGCTGAATTTCAACATGTTTCCCATTCGAGGGAAGCTGCGATAACAGGGCCGCCGATTTATTGAGCCGCACCTCGAACGCTCTTATTGCGTCTTTATAAGGCTTCCCCTCAAGCAGATGAGGACGTGTGTGAGCTAAGTCATAGGCACGGCTGACCCCCCCTGATTTGGTAATGACAATCGAAGAAAACACAACTTTCAGAAAATCGACAAGCGGTGGCGCCAAATCCTCCCTTTCTATTGCTAGGAGGAGTGCCATGAGTTCTCGCTGAGTCTGCTTCGCGAACCAGTAATTGATGAACTCCAAACTCGCAGGCGAAAATCGGTCGCGCATTATAGGTTCGAGGCGGCTAGCGCGCTGCAAAAGCTTAGCAGCGGAACTGACTACACGTTTGCCCACCCACGTCGCTTGCAGCAAGTCGACAGGGTGCGTTTTCACCCTGCATATCGCTAGGGCGAGCGGATCGATATCGAAACCAACTGCCCGCCGACCGCACAGGTAGGCTTCCACAATAGCGGTCCCACTCCCCATCATAGGATCCATCACGGTTTCGCCCTTCTGAGTGAGTCCCTCTATAAAAAGGCGAGGCAATTGCGGTGGAAACTTCGCGGCGAATGCGTGCAAAGAGTGGCTGGCCTTATTACTGGCATCTTGATGAAAATCAAGGTCGGTTGCGAGAAGCTTTGAGAGATAGCGGCGCACGTTGGTGCGCTGCTTGCTCTCCGTTGGGCTTTCAACTGGGACACTCATCGTTTCAACCATTCTTATGGCTGAACGCAGAAAAATCAAGGTGAAAAACTTACAGCGCCATACGATGCGCCACTATTATCACTCCCGTGCAATAACAAACCCGTGTTAGAGTGCCCCCATACACTTTCTGAAAGGTAGATTGCGGAAGGAGTTTTACCAAATGCCGGCAGACTTCTTCACTACCGATAAACGAACTTTGGGAGTTGTGCTTAGCAATACAACTCCTCCACTCCGCGTACCCGGGTATCAGCGCGATTTTAGTTGGGAAGAGCGCCAGATTTCAGAGTTTTGGCACGACCTCCAGCATTTCGACGCCCTCTACCCTGGAACCAACATAAATGGGAAAGAGTACTTCCTCGGTGCTGCTGTGCTCGTGAATAACGAGACCTACCATCTGATCCTCGACGGGCAGCAGCGACTTGCGACTTGCACAATACTGCTAGCGGCAATTCGTGACAAGATACGAGAGTACAACTTGGATGCAGCAAACCAGATTCAGAGTAGCTTCATTTCATTCCAGGATTACCTCACGGGTGAGCACCTACCGAAGCTTGAATTGAACGAGTTCGACCGATCGTTTTTCAGAGACACCGTTCAAAGCTTCCCGCCTCACGCCGGCGGGCTAACCAAGCGGTCCCACAAGCTGATCCTCAAGGCCTATCAGTACTTCGGGGAGCGCATTAGGGAAGGATGGGACAGCAAAGGTGGTGGAGCAAATGCTTTTAAGTGGGCCGCGAGGATTGCGAAGACACTGACCGACCACGTTTCGTTGGTGACAGTAGTCTCGACGGACGAGGATAATGCCGCCTCAATCTTCGAAACACTGAACGACCGCGGAATCGGCCTATCGACAGCCGATCTCCTTCGTAGCTGGCTGCTGCGGAACACGCCGGGCACACAAAGGGAGGAAGTCATTCAGTACTGGTCTGATGTGTTCGATAGTGCTGGAACCGGCGGGGGGGCGCAAGCCCTCATTCGACTCTCGTGGGTCTCGTTCTACGGAGACGTCAAGGAAAGGTCGCTATACAAGGTTATAACCCACAAACTGGCCGAGTGGCATGCGAACCCTGTAGAGTTCTCACGTCTGTTGCAGGAAGACGCCCTCTTTTATAAGCGTGTTCGCGACGGCGATACGCCGGACCCTAGAGAGCGTGACATTTGGACGGGACTCGGAACGTTAGGAGCGCAGAGCGGATACGCATTGCTCTTTGCCGCGAATAGGCTTTTGGTGCCGGATGCTCAAAAGCGTCTCGCCGCCGCCCTCTTCTCCCTTGTCGTCCGTCACAACATAATCTGTGATAGAGATCGCGTAAAATTCGAAAGTACCGTTTTTGCGGCGGCAAAGGCGCTGTCCGATGGAGGCGGCATCGTTGCAGCGCTCGCAATCCTCCGGGGATTGTCGCCGTCTGACGAGGAGGTTCAACATAATTTCGCGAATTTAGGTTTTGGCAGGTCCCAAGGCGTCGTCGCCCAAATCATTCTGCGCGCCATCGAGTACAAATTGCGAACAACGGACGAGTTGATAATTGCGACGCCGGATAGGGTTCACCTAGAGCACATCTACCCACAAAAGCCTGCTCCCACGGAACGCTTTGAGAACCACGAGAGCTACGTGGGGCGCCTAGGAAACCTGACGCTCCTAGATCATCGCCTAAACCAGGCTGCGCAGAATTCGCCGTTCACTGTCAAAAGGGACCAATACTATAAAGACTCCGATATCTATCTGACTAAGGAATTGTTGGGCAAAGACGCTTGGACAACGGCTGACATCGATGCTAGGCAAAATAACTTGTACAAACTTGCGTCAGAGGTGTGGCCCTTTAACCTTGTGGCTGATTGATTGGGACGCTCTTTTGCGTTTGACAGTGTTTATCGCGGCTATCGGCACTTCATGAGCGAGCGCGCAGTTACATACCCTCCAGTCTGCGTGCACTTGACCGTAAGTCGCCTGACCGTAGAAATGGCCCGTCCATTCAAGCTCCCGAGAAACGGGGTTCGGGGCCCGGAAGGGATCTTCGGGGGGGTCGAGCCTCGCAACTCAACGTTAGGGCGTTTTGCGACAAATAGCGTCTAGGACGGGAAGGCGACTTCACAGGCCGAATCTCCAAAAGCCGCGGAACCTCCTGACCAGCAGTAACTTGCACTAGATGAGCAGATAGATTTTTACACGACCGCTTGAGAGTAATCTCCAAGTGCGTAGAGGAGGGCGATGAGCGGCTACCTGTCTTCGCTACACACGTCGATGGCAATTTGACTGTCAGTCGCATTTGCTGCTGGTGCACAATGCGCACCGCATCGAGATGCGCGGCGAGTCGATGCGCAAAAAGCGCGGCGGCAAAGAATGAACATCGTCGCTGCGCTGCGAACACCCCGAGCGGAGGCCGTGGAAATGCCGCCCCATGGAAAGCGTGGAAAACTCCCAAAGCGAGTTTCCCACCCTTTCCACCGGGCTTGGAAATCCGGCAAAGGACGGCCGGATTCCCACATTTCCACCGCGCCGGCGGCGGGCTTAATTTTGAAGAAAGGAAACCAGAAAAGATGAAGAGAAAACCGAATTCCAGTTGACCGATTCGATCACTTCAAGCACGATAAGAACGCCAGCGTCGCTTCGCTCCGAAAACGATCAGCTTCACCTCGGAACTGGTGACCGGGACCAATCCAAATCACCAATCACCTTCATCAGAATAAGCAGCCGGTGGCGATGCTGTCGTTTTGTCACCCCCGCCGCCGAACCTCGCAACCCCCTCTCCTACCGGCAGGAAATTGACGACGGGGAGGCTGTATTTTTCCTGCCCGCAGGATATTCCGCCAGAATCTCCTTGACACTACTTGTTGCCTATGTGCTAGCCTAAAAGGGAGCAGGATAGCCGCCGCGGGAGAGGCGCGGGCGGGGAAAGTTCTCCCTGCTTTGTCACGATGTGTATGAAAACACAAGGACTTCGTCGAAATTCAAGGCATTTCCGTGAAATCATATCTCCTTCAATTAAAAGCGTTTATCTTCGAGGTCGAGTCGGAGGGCGGGAAAAAGGGGGAATTAAAATATGCGACCTAGTTTCGCGATGTTATTGAAAACACATGTAG
>JBEKQO010000135.1:0-18774 GCA_049519635.1 Terriglobia bacterium
CCTCGAGCGTGAGCCAATGGAGAGGGAACAATTGCGCAGCCTCTGTTGGGACCTCGGCATACCCGGAAACTTCGACATCGCTCAAATCAACTGGAAACCCGACTACGATCCGTTCTTCTACCAGCAGCTTTCTCGACGAGCGCGGCAGATGTACGTCTTTCGCGACGAGTATATCTTCGACCTTCCTAGCGGTATTGCGGTTGAGAAACCCCAACTGGGTCATGCGACGTACCTGTTTTCCAAGCCCTCGAATATGGAAGCATTCCTCGCCGTTTACATTAAAAGCCCGAAGGAGGACATCCGAAAAAACCGCGGCAACATTGCCGAAAAGCTCGGCTTCCTAGGTCGCACTGTCCACAATTCCAATCCCCGTTTGTGGTTGAAGAATCTGGAATCGTTTCTCGACGAGGATGTTAGGTCCTAATGCGGAATTTGACTGTGGGGAACGGATGTGTCGACCAGTGTGGCGCATGTATCCGAACCTTTGTTTTCGGTGTGGGATGCCCTGAACCGTGTCGTTTTCAAAGCGGAACCGAAAGAAAGAGGGCTGGGACTGGTTCGCATGAGAAAAGCCTAGTCCAAATTCGCCGGCTCAAAAACATTTGAAAATGTGAGCGACGATATAAACTGCGCTTCCTAGAGCGGCCGCCAGTAGCAAGAAGCCAACGGCCAACCAAAGGAAGCGGCGAATACCTTTGAATTGGTTTTGAGTTTCAGACATGCGTGGGTTCTCCAGTTCTGGCTGAGTGTGCGAATGACCTCAGTGGAATCGGTTACCATCCGTGGCGCCCACCGACACTGGGGAGGCGAGCTTCATTCAAGTCGGTAATCGGCAATGCCGCGGGTGGTAACAAGGTTTGTACGTGCCTCTTGCGAACGATGGGGCCACATGGGCGAGTTCGAGTTGAGGAGGGTGCGAATCAGCCTGACGAAAAGAGCGTCAGAAAATCCGCGGGCTAATTGTGAAGCTTTCGGTCGTTGCGGAGGCCGGGGTCGACCGGAAACACTGGGACGATCCGGTTTCTGGCAGGAAGCTACATACCGACCGCGACGGCGAGGCGAAACTGATTTAGTATGTTCCAGTCCTCCGAGGGACAGGCCACGGCCCATTGCGGTTTCCCCAGGGACCTCCGAGGGCGCGCAAAGGAATCGCGAGGGGGGACGGAGAACCAAGGGGCGGCCGGGGCGCCCGGGGCGCCCGGGGCGTCATGTCCCGCTCCGTTCACGTTTGCAACGCCGCCTGAGCCGAGTCCACAGAAAAGGGTCAACCGCAAGCCTCGCGCCGCAGCCTTCCTGTAAGTTTACGAACCCGCCGTGATAGCTGATGTTCCCATGGCGGAAGAGCCGCGCCAGCA
Source organism: Terriglobia bacterium (assembly GCA_049519635.1). Taxonomy (GTDB): domain Bacteria; phylum Acidobacteriota; class Terriglobia; order UBA7540; family UBA7540; genus Bog-366. The sequence continues at coordinate 1,356 of JBEKQO010000135.1, forward strand.
AAGCGAGAGCGTGCTGGGCGAGGACTTGATTGACGAACGGGCTCTGTTTTTCTAGTGCCTGTATCGCGCTACAGCTTGGCAGTTCGTCATCATCCAAGCTGCCATCCACAGTCTCTGGGTACAGCTCAGCGACGGTTCGCAATCGAGTTCTGCCTCGTCGATTCACCTGGTTCAACGGCTCACCCAGAATGAACTGCCCGGCGTCGGCGGTGGAACCGATGTCGAGCCAATAGGATGTCGCACTCCAGCGGGTCGTGCATTCCCGGATCACCGCCCGGGCCGCGCGAGTGTCCACGCACCCGATGACAATGTCAACCCGGTCGAGCGGCTCCTTGCGGACCAAGTGCTCAGGCACCGCCTCCCACCCGAGATTCCAGAACAAATTCAGCCGGTTCACGAGCACGACACTTTTGAGATTTCCCACTTCACAACGACTGAACGGTTGCCGCACGCAGTTGGTGGGAGAAATCACGTCCCCGTCCATGACCGTCACGTGCAAGCCTTCAGGATGCCCCCACGCGATCAGCGCTTGGTGCAAGAAAGGCAAGCCGCCGACCACGGCGCTGCCGGTGCCTCCGCAACCGACGACTAACACGCGTACTCGCCGCCGTAACAACTCCGCATGAATCGTGTGTGTCTCCATAAGGTCATTCCCGCTCGACAAACTGTCGCAACGTCTCCTTCCCGTCAGTCAGGAATTCGGTGGGGAAAGGATCCTGGCTGCCCTTCAGTATCTTCCACAGTCCGAGGAATCCCCCCGTGTGACTGGTGAGGCGCACCGCTCCGTTCGCATGTGTGAATTGGCTCCGGAAGAATCCGGCTTGCCAGTCGCTAATCGACTCTACCGTTGTCTGGTCTGGCACGCGCATCGAGCCGAGGCAAACCCGGCCGGCAGCGTCGCAATTCCAATAGGGAGCTGTTTTTAGAGGTGTTTCTCCTGTGGGGCGCTCATCCCTCATCGAAGGCCAGCACCGACGCATAAGGATGCCCGTGCAGGGGAGTGGCTTCACCCGGGCGCACGCTCACCTCAAGAAGCCGCACGTGGCCGTCCTCATACCGAAGCCGGTAGTTGTTGGGCGCAGCCAGCACCGAATCGTAAAGCCACGAATAGGGCCATTGCTCCGATACGTTCGGACCCAAGGCCGGTCCGAGCGGGAGATTGGGCACTGGCTTCACCGGTTTCAACATCCACGCGTACCACTGCTTCCAGTGACCGGGCAGACCGTCAGTGTCGAGCCGGCGAAACTCGAGGCGATAGAAATGGACGGGCACTGTGCCGTGGTTAATTGGCCTGTGCGGCCCCTCGGGCGGTGCTGTTGTGCACCGAGGGTATTGCAGGCCTGCCGGCGGCCCTCCCTCGCCCCACCCTTTGCCTGCGAAGACACCGTCAGGGTCCAAGTGCGTGTCGTCGATGGGAATGCCAGCAGCGCTAGCCGGTCCCGAGCCTGAAGCTGGTGCACCCCCCGTGTCTCGCGCGAATACGGGGGGGTAAGGATGTCCGTGCATCCTGACATCGAGTCCCGGCGGGTTCGCCACCTCAATGAACATGATGTGCTCGTCCTCATAGAGCAGGCGGTGAACGTCCGGATCGGCGACCTCGGCGTCATACGACGCGGGATAGGAATAGCCGCCCCATGGCGTGCGCGGATACTCAGATGGCGACTGACCATATATCGCTATGACGCACGAAAATGCGCACATCACCGACAACAGGGAGCAGATCGTCCGAATTCGCATCTCTCAGAGATTTACCACAAGCGTTTATACCAGGCAAACAAAGTCTCCGTCGCCGGCCCCTCTGATCGCCCCCGTTACGGAAACTCATTAGACTCGTTGATTGAATCCTCCCACGTCCTGTTTAGCAACGGCATCCGCCACTGATTCCTGGCGGGAAATCCCCTTCCCACCACTGATTTCTGGGTGAGCGATGGCATCCTGGTCGGATTCATAATGAAAAGTCGGCTTCCCGCCCCGTGACTACATCTGTGGTCAACAGCAAAGCACAGTTTGACAGGGTGACACAATCAAAAGGAACGGGGTTTGCGGAGCGGTCGGGAATGATTATGATAGTCAACAACCTGAGGACTGCACGACCTCTAGGGGGATAACAAATGGCCGGGGGAGACCCTCAACGAGTATGGTTTCCGGAGATGCTCGCGAGACTTCGATGCGAGTGGAACTCCCAGATGTCATTCCCAGCGTTAATCGAGTTGCGCAATAAGCTGGACGCGATGCTGCAGCAAATTCGGTCCGAGCGGCATATTGTGTCACCTGTCTTGCGCTGCCCCAATTGTGGGACAACCGGACATTCGGCTGAACCTCACGTAAGCGTTCGGGCGCTCATCCTCTCGCTCGGCCGATTCGGTATCACTTCGCAAAAGGACACAAAGCGAATTGAGAGAAACTGGGCGGAGTATCGGGTTCAGAACCGCCTTGATCTTTACGGGCAAGCATCAGCCACAGTCGCCGAAACTCATTCGGAACAATCTAAGATGGTCAGATGTGCCCACGTCAGCTCTACGCCGCGTCAAAGGGACTGAATTCGTTTCCGGAAAAAGCGATCCTTCGAATCCGTCCAAGTGGTTTCAGACGGGCAGCTGCAACCTAAAGTCCCCAGTGAGGGCCGATACCCCCACTCAACTGATGCACGGCCAACTGTCCCGAATCGGGATTCGGGTCCGAAAGCCTGGCGGGATTGGTTGGAAGCGGGCGACATCGCCCGACTCCTGCGCAAGGCCGGCAAGAAACTGCCCACCTCCGCCCCCAGCAAAAAGTCCATGCTCACCCAGTTGGGCTACTTCGAAAATAATGCGCCGCAGATGCGCTATGCCGAATATCGTCAAAAGAAGTTCTTTGTTGGCTCTGGGGGGGGCGAGGCCGGCTGCCGTACGGTCATCGGTGAGCGCCTTAAACAATCGGGAATGCGTTGGTCCGTAGGGGGAGCCAATGCCATCATGGCCCTGCGTAGTTGTATCCTCTCCGGCCGATTTGAAGACTTTTGGGCCTCGCGCACCCTGTAGCTCCCACTTTTATCTCGTACACCCCCCTGCAAAAGACATCCAAGGTGATCTCGCACCATCAGGGCGTACCGCGGACTACTGCGGGCAGGCCGTTTCACGGCCAATTGGGAGGAGCGCAGATCCAAGCAGCCCAGAACCCCGTATCTCGGGAGTTTGAATGCGTCAGGCACTTCTACGGTTTAGACTACACGGCCAAGTAGACGCAAATTGTAGCGCTTGCGGTTCAAGGTCCGCGGCTCTTTGCTATTTTATGGGAACGAACCGCGTGGTGGGCGCAGACTCCGCACTTGTGGGAGTCTGGGTTGTTCCCTGCGGTCGCACCCGATCCGAGCAACATGGGGGACACGAAACTCTATCCGAACAGCCCCCTGAATGAGCAGGGGGCGGGGTATGGCCCTCCACCGAGCGTCTTGAATATGACGGTGCCCACGTGCACAACAATGGGGCCGCAGGCTCCGCACTCCATCCAGAACAAAGGCGACGTGCCATTGCACTACTACCGGATCGAGTTCAAGCGCGTTGACGGCGAGGGGTTCAAGCTGCGTTGGCAGGAGTGGTACCCCTGGATGAAGAATATGAAATACATGCGGTAGGATTCGGGTGTCCGGCGCCAATTGGCAGTTGGACGATTTGAGCGGCCATTCAGGCCAAGGTAGTGTCGGTACCCGACCACTGCCTTCCACCCTTCGAGGCATTTGGCCATATCGTCCCCACGTCGGAAGTTGGCTTTCGCCCGTGAGAGTCCCAGATAGACCACTGCTCGTCGCCCAGCCTTTGCTAACAACTGACGAAAACAGCCCTTCCCACCATCAATTCGCCGCCTGGTCCCCGAACGGCGTTCGGAACGAGAGGGCGACTTTTCAGGCTGGATCCCCGGCAGAACTTTCCGGGCGACCGTAACTCGCATTGAGACGACGGAACATAATTCCTCAACGGCCACGAGCCGCGGTGATCTTAAAGGTCTCCGTCGGCGCCAGGGGGAGTCGGCCCTCCACTTCAGTTTGCGTCAGCAATGCGGACATCAGTTCGAGCTCCTGTCAGTGTGCATTTTCGAGAGCAATTGCCCGGGGAAACAGAATGTTGTTTTCAAGGTGAATATGCTGGTGCAGATCAGCCTCAAATTCCGCCAAAGTCTTGTAGAGGGTCTGATAGCTAATGCAAGCGTCGGGTGGAGCGGTATAGCCATTGCTGGATGCCCGTAGAGCACGCAAAGCGTAGCCAGCGGCATCATGCTCATGCTCCATCATCGACACCGGATTCCGTAGGGTACCGAAGGGCGGTGGCACGATGGGCTCCTTCTGGATAACGGACTCCTCCATTCTTTCAATGTACGGAAATAGGACCATCTCCTCTTTCATCATGTGGGTGGTCAGTTCCTGAGCCAATCCCCGGAAGGTGGCGCGAAGCGGCAAGAGTTCGGGATGGCGCTCTCCATGGACCGAGCAGACCTTGTCGAAAAGAGGGCCGAGACGCGCCATCTCTGCGCGCGTGTACTTATGGTGTGTATTCTTGACGTGGGAGATCAGGTCAGCCAGGGGCGCCGTTTGCCAATTCCTGTCTTTTGGCAAGGCTTGTGCCGAAGGGTCTGCCACTTCGAGCGCGTCCAGCACCTCGTCCAGGGGTATACTGGCAGCGCGACAAGCTTGTTCGAGTGTTTGCTTGCCGCCGCAGCAATAGTCGATACCTAATTTCTCAAAAACTCTCGCGGCACCCGGTCTTTCCAGGGCCAGATTCCGTATTGTTTTTTCCATCGTCACGCTCATCGCTTCCTCCTCGCGGGCCAAGGTCCATGCCTTACGGCCACGCTTGATATGTTGATGTTAGAGGAGCAACAAGCACATGACGATGACTTTTGTCACGGCGATTACAATAGGTAGCCTAAGGGGGAAAGATCACTCCGTTGAGCGGTTTTCGTCCTCGAGAGCCTTCAGATTGTAGATGAGGACGGTGCGCCCCTCGGTCTTCAGCATGCCTTCCGCCTGCAAGCGGGAGAGATTGCGGGAAACAAGCTCGCGAACCGTGCCAATTTGCGCCGCCAATTCCTGGTTGGTGATGGGGAGAGTGACTTCCACACCCTCGGCGGTGCGCTTGCCGGACTTTTGAGCGAGACGCAAGAGGTAGGAAGCAAGCCGGTGGCGCACGGTGGTGAATGATAGTTCTTCAATGATTCCCACCAACCGCCGCAGGCGCGCGCCTACCACCCGCAAGACCTTGAGAGGAACTTGGGGATGAGCGAGACAGAGCGCCTGAAAATCCTGCTTGCTCACAAAAAGCAGGGTGACACAGTCGACCGCGGCTGCCGACGCCGGGTATGCACCCCCATCGAAGACGGGTACCTCGGCGATAGAACTGCCCGCGCCATCGATACTGAGCACCTGTTCTCGTCCGTTGGGGGAACTCTTGAAAATGCGCACATTGCCGGATTCAATCACATAAAGCCCCGAGCAAGGCTCGCCTTCGCCAAAGACCATCTCGCCTGCCGAGTAGTGGCGCGGAACCGTACGCTGGGCAAGGAAACCCAACTCGCTTTCCGTAAGCCCGGAGAAGATAGGGACCTTCGCCAGCGTGCGGCCAAGCGTATACGTAGAGTTCGGCACGGTTGACATTGTACCAGAGCACATCGGTCAGGAAGAGATTGTGTCCAGCTTGACGATGCGCCCCTTGGCAGCCGCTGAGGGGCCACCTTCTGCCATCACTCAAGCGCCTTAAGCCGGAGGCCGTTTTGGCCGTCATACCCGCGCCGGCGGTGAGCCTTTGGCGCGGACCGGTTGGTTCCCGAAGCCTTCCTCTTCAATCACCCAGCGCCGTAAGCGCAGGATGTCAGCGGCGCGCGCCACACCGATGGGTTGCAATAGTCCGTGGCCTTCGACCACCACGATGTTTTCGACGTTGTGAACAACCATGTCGCGCGACACTTCGTCCACAGTCTCGCCAGGATGCGCGATAACGTAATCCTGGCGCATGATCCCGCGCACTAGGGGGTTGCTTTCGATACCCTTCAGCAGGTCGTGGGCCTCGATGATGCCCACCAGGTTGCCAGTGCCATCAATGACCGGGATAATGCCTGTCTGCTCCGGCGAGACATCGCGGATGACCGCCTGCACATGGTCATCCGTACTAACCACCGTAAAATTCTTGCGCATAACCTCTTGCACTCGCGCACGCAGCAGCGCGGGAACGGAATACTCCTGCCGCACGATCAGCCCGCGCTTGACGAGCTTGCCGGTCATGATCGATTCCTCACTGAACAGCCGCACGAAACCGTCGGACACGACGCAGCACACCACCAACGGCAGCAGCGCGTTGGGATTGCGGCTGAGTTCAAAGAGGAAGACGATGGACGTGAACGGCGCCCGCGCGATGCCTCCAAACATGGCCGCCATGGCCACGAGGGAATAGAGAGCCGGGTCACTCACCAGGTGCGGCAGGAAATGATGCCAGACCTCAGCGTACACCGCGCCCACTCCGCCACCCACGATCAGCGAGGGGGCAAAGACGCCGCCCGTCGTGCCGGAGCCCAGCGAGACCACCAGAGCGGCAAACTTGGCGGCCGAAATCCCCAGCAGGGCGTGAGTCCCCAGATTGTCGTTCAGCATATCGCGAATCGTGTCGTATCCGGTTCCGAAAACCTGGGGATAGAAATAGCCAATCAGGCCCAGCATCAGTGCGCCAGTGGCGGGCGCCCAGATGGCCGCGGGCTGGAACGGAAAGCGATCGAAAGCCTCTTCCAGGAAGAAGAGGGCCCGGATCATGGCAATCCCGATGAGTCCCATCAGCATTCCCATGAGGGCAAAGAGCCACAGTTCCTGCATGCTGACGAGGGAAAAAGGGGGCGTCGGGAACAGTGGCGCCCAACCGCGGAAGTGCACGGCGACGGCGGTGGCGACGGCGGAAGAAATGGCAACGGGAATGAATGAGCGGGCGCGGAATTCAAAGAGCAAAAGCTCGATCGCCACCAGGATTCCGGCAAAAGGGGCGACGAAGGTTGCGGCCATGCCCGCAGCGGCTCCGGCCGCCAGAAGGACGCGCCGTTGATAAGGCGTCAGGCCTGTGAGCTGCGCGAAAATGGAGCCGAAGGCAGCGCCGGTTTGAATGATGGGGCCTTCCGCGCCGAATGGGCCGCCGGTACCGATGGCGAACGCCGTCGCCAAAGGCTTGAGAATCCCCACCCGCATGCGAATCTTGCTCTTGCCGATCAGTACGGCTTCCATCGCTTCGGGAATGCCGTGGCCCTTGAGGGTCGGCTCCCAAAAGTGAATCATGATCCCTACCAGCAGGCCGCCGACAGGCGGAATCAGGATGACCCATGCGCCCAAATGGTTGTGCACGGGGGAGGTGATGGCAAACGACCACCTACCGTAGAAAAAGAGGTTGGTGAAAAGGTAGATCAGTTCAAGCAGCCCCTGAGCTACCAAGCCGCCCATGAACCCCACGAGAACGGCGAAGGCGGAGGTCTTGAGAACGGCGGGATCGAGCGCCTTCCCGTACTCCCGGAACCAGCGAGAATCAGAAGATGAATTAGATGTCATGGTTTGTACCATCGAGGCATCTGCGAAGTATCTCTGAACCTGTCATCCCGCGCGGTACCGGCCAGCCGGGACAACCTGCGACCCGGCAAATACCAGGCACAAGAACTGCCGGGACGCTTCGCGTCGTTTATCATAGGCAAAGCGAGCCGGCCCAGAATGACAGACCGAATGAACCTTTCCGCAAGCCTGCGGATTAAGTGCCCTGAGCAGTCGGGATGTCGCGCGGCGTGCTGGGAGGACTCTTAAGATTCTCGAGTTGAAGGTCCCAGAGTTCTGCGATGTTAGCGTGCGAAATCCTTTCCAAAATTGTTGTGCCCCGGCGGGTCAGATGCACATTTACGAAACGCCGATCGCTATTGCCTGCCACCTCGCGGACGAAAGCGTGTTCCGCGGCGCGCAGGACCATAGGCCGACGATGGCGTCATGCCCTTCCTGCAAGAACTCCGCAAGCTCTGCGATGATCGCCCAGCCTCGGTCCGTGTAACCCGCCACTCCTAGCAGTAGCTGAGGGGTAATGCCGCACATGCGTGCTATCCGCACACTGAAGCAAAGGAAGCAGCAGACCGAGTAACGAAACCACCCCATGCGGCGAAGCGCCTCGGACTTGTGGGAAAGGTTCGCAATGGGCAGTGTTTGGTGTTACACGAATCAGAATTATATCACAATGTGATTTAAAGGGCTTAAGCGCGGTGATCATTCCGGTAAGAGAATACACCTCTACACCGGAGGAGCCATGTCCCGCTTCCATACGCTGCGCAGCGCGCCGAACGCGATGGGGACAGCACCGGCGAGAATAAAGATCATGTCCCCCGCCAAGCGCACCCATTCCAGCTTGTGGTACAGACCGCCCATCAGGAATGTCAGCCGACGCGCGTGCCAGTACCCATTGGCGATGGAGTCCCAGAGTTGGAGGACGCCTCCGGGAAACAGGTCCAGGAGGATCATAAGGGCAAGGCCCGCGTTCGCACCCCAGAAGCCTACGCGGATATACTTCTCCGTCCCCTTCCAGACGGCGTCGGACTGCATCGCTCTCAAGCAAAACACGAGAACCGCCAGCGCCAACATCCCGAAGACGCCAAACATGGCGGCGTGCGCGTGGTTGGCGGTGAGTGTGGTGCCCACCTCGAAGTAGGACACTATCGGCAGGTTGATCAGGAAGCCGAAGACCCCTGCGCCAACAAAGTTCCATACACCCACCGCCATCAGGAAATAGATGGCCCACTTCTGGCTGGTGGCGAAATCCTGGCCGCACACGGAGCACTGCCGGTTCTTCAGTTTGATGAAGTCCCAGGCGTCCAGAGTTAGTAGCGTCAAGGGCACAATCTCCATGGCGGAGAAGCACGCCGCCAGGCCCATGTTGAGCGTCCCCTGGCCGGTGAAATACCAATGATGGCCCGTGCCAATGATCCCGGCGCTGAGGTAGAGGATGGCATCGAGGTAGATCAGGCGCGTGGCGGTCTTGGTGCTGACCACGCCCATCTGGCGGAACATGATGGCCACCAGGACCGTGGCGAAGAGCTCGAAGAATCCTTCCACCCAGAGATGGATGATCCAGAAACGCCAATTATCGATGACCGCGAAGTTGGTGTGGGGGCCGTAGAAAAGCGCGGGCAGGTAAAACACAGGAATGGCCACGGCAGCATAAAGAAAGAGGGCGGATAGCTCGCGCTTGCCAGGATTCTTCATGGCAGGCTTCAAGGCCCGGTACATCAGGAATAGCCAGAAAAGAAGGCCCGCCGCCAGCAGGAGCTGCCAGAACCGCCCGAGGTCCAGGTATTCGGAGCCCTGATGCCCGAACCAGAACCAGACCTGCCCGAGCTTGTCATTGATGCCCAAATACTCTCCGAAGAGGCTGCCAAAAACCACTACTACCAATGCACCGAGGAGAGCGTAGACGCCAGCCTTTTGGCCATTGGGCTCCTCTCCACCCACCCAGGGCGCCAGGAAAAGGCCGCCGCCCACCCAGGCCGTTGCGATCCAGAAGATGGCGAGTTGGAGGTGCCAGGTGCGTGCCAAAGTGTAGGGCAGGAAGCGCGTGATGTTGAAGCCGTAAAAACCTCCGGGCTCCACGCGGTAGTGGGCGAGTGCGCCTCCCAGAAACGATTGCGCAAGGAACAGGAGCGCCACCACGGCAAAGAACCACCCGGTGGCCCATTGGCTGGGCGTCAGAATCAGAGGCGTGGGAGCGGAGTGCGTGATGTGGGCAGTATCGCCTTCACCCTTCCAGCCCAAGTAGTCAAACTTGCCGACGACGAAGAGGATCAGGCCCAGCCCCCCCAGAAGGGTGATGAGACTCAAAGCGCTCCAGACGTAAGCCTCGACGGAGGGCCGGTTGCCTACCAGGGGCTCATAAGGCCAGTTATTCGTGTAGGTATAGTCCTTGCCTGGCCGGTTCGCAGACGCCGCCCAGGCGGCCCACGCGAAAAAGGCGGTCAACGCTTTGAGCTCCGTGGGGTCCTTGATATAGCTGGCAGGCAGTCCAGGGGCAGCTCCCTGCTTGTTGAAGTAGTCGCTCCATTCGGCCGTCTGGTTGCGAAAGGCTGCCACTTCCCCGGGGGTAAAGACGAGCGTCCGCGAGCCCGGTTCGTACCGGTTCTCCTTGAGAACCCTTCGCACCTCCCCGGACGCGACGGTCTGCTCATCCGTCGAGAGCTGTGCGAAGGGTTTGCCGTATTTGTCCACCGCGATCGTATCCCGAGTCACTTCGCTGAGCCGGTGCAAATACTCGGCGCTGTAGTCAGGACCAAGATAAGCCCCGTGACCCCAAAGGGTCCCGTGTTCCATAAGGCCGTATTTAAAGAAGACCTCCTGGCCTTTTTGGATGTCGGCTCCTGTGAACACTACATTTCCCGTCCCATCCACAGCCCTCTCGGGAACGGGAGGGGCGTTCGTGTAGGTCAGGAGGGTTACGAGAGTTAGAACCGAGAAACCACCGATCATGACGAGAATCGCCGCGTGTCGCCACCACGGAGAGAGCCCTGTAGCACTACCGGGCGTGTCTGCCATTTCATGCCCCCATTGCGGGCCATGTCGATGCCTTATGGCCACGCTTGAATTGTTGATGTTAGGGGAGCAGCGGGCACATGACGATGACTTTTGTCACGGCCCGTACAATACGACTCGCAAGACCTTGAGAGGAACTTGGGGATCAGCGAGACGGAGCGCCTGAAGATCCTGCTTGCTCACAAAAAGCACAGTGACGCCGTCGACCGCGGCTGCTGACGCGGATACTTCGCCGGATCGGGAATGGAAAACGCCCTTCCCAAGAGCAATATTGCAAACTCCCCAGATACGGGGTTCTGGGATGTCTGGATCTACGCTCCTCTTCTTCACTTGGACGGCCTAGCCGTGCTTACGGCAATTCGTCAAACTACCGGCGGCTACAACTGCGGATTCCCTTGCCCAAAAACCCTGCCATTCGGCTCACCGCAAGCGATTGATTCGCAAGCGCCGGTTTGAGCAGATTCGGCTGCCCGGAATCAGATGATTTTGGGCGGCCCCGCCAAGAGCCCACCAAGGGGCGATGGGGACGAGCGACAGCCTGAATCCGCGCCACTGTCGTGACAGCCTTCACTTCCAAGCACTGGCCCACACTATCGGGAATGGCTGACGAAGCCAGTGAGTATAAGCAGCCGGACCGGCATTAGTCTTTTGCTAGATTGTATGGACCTCATGAGGGAGGCCAATCGTTATGAAGTTAGAGGAAATGGATAACCCTGAAATCATCTTGAACCTATGGTTTGTATACGGCGATAATGACCTGATTTATTCGTTACGCGCTCGCGCGTATTTTGGCACAGGGACGGATGAGGAAAAGCAGGTCTTGCTCCAACGATTTAGGAACACCGACTACCTCATTGCGCAAGCCTTCCCCATCCCCGAGCGGTTCTACACACCCATCGTAAGACCCCCGGGGGAACCAATAAGGATTCCAGAAAAGAAGATTCCAGTTGCCAACGGGAAGGCCTTCAAAGAATTGGGTGACTATGCGGTCCTTTTTGACGATGCGATAAAAGAGCTTGAGAAACAAATGCCTGCCCAGACAGAGCTTTCCATAAGCCAACACCCGATTTTGTGCATTACTCCCCTTTTCGGAGATGAAAACGACAGTATTTTCCCAAAATACTGTTAGCATCGGCCTGAAAGGGGACCAATTTCACCGGTTTGGAGGGAGCCACTCGGATGAAAAAGTTGCTCTCGGGCACACCAACGTGCCTGCGGGGCGCACAGGTGGACCTCCCCCGCACTCCAAGCCCGATAAGTTCCGACCGAACATCAACCCAAGCAACTACCCTCCGGCGCACCCAACAGGAGAAGCAATATTGAAATACGACGCACGCGGTGGCTATCGCGGGTCAATCCCATGGCCGGGTCGTGGTCGCTCGCAGCGTACCCGAGATCCTATCGGCCGGTGACACCAAGCGAAAAGCTACCAGCAATTTCGCCGCATTCCGTCGGCAGGAGCAAACGCAAATATCGGCGCCTCGGTAATTTTCGGCGGGTGATGAGGAAACGGCAAGAAGAATCGTCGCGGATCAGATTTGTGCTACCTGTCGGACGGGCGGCGAGGTAGTCATCAAACGCGCTTTGCAGACTTACGCGAACGGCACTTCCGGGGCAAGGCCTTCTATCGCCAACTTGGCCGCACTGTCCAACTTCCGTGTAGGGCGTGATCCTCTCGGTGCCTCGGTGCAACATCGCGCCGCCAGCTAAGATCCCTCGTCGAGTCTCGAAGGTAAACAGTGCGCTGTCACTCGCGATCTATTCCTCCGAGCGCTGAACCAGCACAAACCTCCTCGAAGCGGACTGACGGCTCGGAATTATTCCCGCGGCGTCTCGCGTTTGGGTGGTCTAATTCCGCTGGATCAGAAGCGGCGGATCATGAGAGGCTGGGACTATGCAACCAAGACCATCGCGGCGGGATTTCTTAGCGGCCGGGAAAACCCTTGCCGGGGTGGGTGTATGCGGATCGATGCCGGAGGTCGCCAGCGCCGCCTTTCCCGAAAGCTCCCCCGGATTCCGGTATTGCCTGAATTTTGCCACCCTACGGGGATACAAATCCGGTGTGGTGGAAATGGTCAAGGTCGCTTCCCAGGCCGGGTACCAAGCCATCGAGCCCTGGATCGACGGGCTGCATGCCTATGCGGACCAAGCCGGGTCGCTGCCGGATTTGGGCAAACGCATTGCGGACCTCGGCCTGAGTGTCGAAAGCGCGATTGCCTTCCCTGAATGGATGGTGGACGATCCGGGCCAGCGGGCCGCGGGCATGGAGCAGGCCAAGCGCGATATGGATGCGGTGGCCCGGATTGGCGGCAAGCGCATCGCAGCGCCGCCGGCAGGGGCCAACAAGGGAGCGGAGATTGGCTTGCTCGAAATCGCCGACCGATATCGCGCGCTTCTCGAACTCGGCGACCAGATGGGGGTGGTCCCGGAATTGGAGTTTTGGGGAAGCTCGGTGAACCTGCGGCAACTGGCCCAGGCAGTATTTGTCGCCATCGAGGCCAGTCACCCGAAGGCGTGTGTGCTGGCCGATGTGTTTCACCTTTACAAAGGGCAATCCGGCTTCCTCGGTCTGCGAATGCTCAGCAGTCAGGCGGTCCAGGTCGTTCACTTGAACGACTATCCCGCATCCCCGCCCCGGGAGGCGATTACCGACCGTGACCGAGTCTATCCGGGCGACGGTGTGGCACCCCTGAAACAGATCCTGGCGGATCTGCACCGCATCAATCCGTCGACCGTGTTGTCGCTTGAACTATTCAATCCCGCATACTGGAAGGGCGACCCCCTCGAAACCGCTCGGATCGGACTCGCCAAAATGCAGCAGGCGGTACACTCGGCACTTGCTGCATAGGGCGAACGGCCACCGAAAAAACCGGATGTTGCGAGCAGCCCTATGCACCAACAAGCATGCAAACTCTCTGGAATCGGGATTCGAGGAAATAACTCCTCGATCCCTAGCGTTTACTTACGCGGAGGGGCAGTTTCCCATCGGCCACTTTTGATGGGAACGCCGATTGTGCGGATGTGGAGCCGGTTAGCTTCGGGCGTCTCGTCGGCGACACGGATACTGGGGTGCGCTTGGGAAGCCGTCGGACTCCTAACTTCCGGATCGCGTGCTCCAAACATCATGTTGGGGAGCTATTCCTGCATGCATGAAAGGAGAATTTCGCGGTCGGGGCTGGCGGCTTTCACCGCACCGCACATGTCCCACGCTTTTCCCGGGCGCGGCGGGTTCGACTTCCTTTGAGTTGGAGCTTCCATTAATGGCAACTCCTCACATCAGTCGTCACCCTCAGAGACTTCATAATGACCTCGCGAAATGCCGCGAGTGCAGGGGAGATCCACTTGTCGTGATGCCAAGTAAGGTAAGTCGCAACGTCTAGGGCCGGTCCCGCCCAGCGTATTGCAACGCACTCTTTGTCGCGAAGCTCGCGCGCTACGGCAACGGCAGGGAGGAGTGCTATGCCCATGCGCGCTGCCATACATTTCTTAATCGCCTCTATGCTTGAGAATTCGGTAATGTGGCCCGGGCAAACCTTCTGGCGTGCCAGTATCCGATCGAATTTAGATCGATAGGCGCAACCGTTCTCGGTCAGGAGAAGGTTCGTGCCGGACAGGTCAGTCGGTTTGATCGATGGTTTTTGTGCTAAGACGTGTCCTGGATGGCTCAACAGAAGAATTGTCTCCTGGTACAGCTTGGTCGAGCCGAATGTCGGATTTGGCACGGTGTCGCACATGTGAAATGCAAGATCAAGTCTGCCTGCCTCAAGGTCATGGAAAACGGCTTCCCCAACGTGCGGAGAAAAGACAAGTTCGATGCGCGGAAATCTTCTTTGAAGAACACTGACGATACCGGGCAGCCGATAGGTGAGAATGCTTTCCGGAGCCCCGATGCGCAGCGGGCCGCTTGGTTCTGAATCCGACGCGATGGCGCGCTTTCCCTGATCCATCGCGTCCAGGGCCTGGATAGCAAATGGCTGAAATCGCCGGCCCGCTTCGGTCAGAACTACTCGACGACCGAGCCGATCGAAGAGCCTCGCGCCTAACTCAGCCTCCAGCATCTTGATTTGCGTTGTCACATTGGATTGCACGGTGTGGACTCGCTGCGCTGTGCGAGTGAAGCTCAGCTCTTCGGCCAATATGCAGAAGATTTGCAGGTGACGAACTTCCATCAGATCTATCTCTCTTAGTGATTCTATCCATCCCGACAATCTATTGGACAGTAGTATCCAGGGGGCGTCAACCTTAATTGCATGGGGATCCGCTGTACCTCGCCGGCCGTGCTGATTCGGCCCCCGGGCGCGTATCCCAATCTCTCTAGGAGATTCTTGAGATGGGCTCGCTGGGTGCAATCCAGTCCAGTCTTGTGGAGTACTTCCGGATAAGGGTTCAGGAGAGGATCAGCACGGGGACGCGCCGGCGGCGTGATGAACCCGAATTTGAGAACCCCTAGCATCGCCGGTGACCGCTCAGATCACGATGAACAAGGCGTTCAGCATCGTTCTGATTATCGTGGCGACCGATCCCCTTTATGCGAGCGGACGTAAGCCCCACACCGTGCTTATTCGGGAGTTGCTGGGAATGCCCGTCCTGACGATTCAGACTTCGGAGGGCGCCAGACGTTTCGTGCTGGATACGGGTTCCAACATTTCGACGATGAACATCAAGGAGGAAAAGGAACTGAGACTGCGCGTAGCGGGGAAGGAGTTTACTTTGCGTTTCCGGCCGACACGGACGGAGGTGTTCCACGAATTTGAGGCACTACTCCCGCCGGGCGAGCATGTGGATGGAATTCTGGGGTCGGATTTCATGCGCCACTTCCGCCGTGTGAGTTTCGATTTCGAGGAGTCGCTGGTTTCATTTGAGTAGTTCGTAGGGCCCCTATAACGGCATCGGCGTTGTCTAGCAATATTCCTCCGTCAGGGTGGCGGCGGGCTGCTGCAGAGCGAGCTCAGCACCGCGACACCGGCTCACCGGCGGCCGCTGAAACCGCTTCGGTCATCGAATCGCGAGCGACAGGCGACTCGCTGAGCCCCAATAAATCGGGGCTCTGCGCCACCTGCCGTTCAACTTCCGAGTAGCGCGTTATTGGCTCGATAATCTAGTTGAGCTGTCAGAATCAGGTATGCCGACTTACCGGCAAAGTGGTAGGCGGCAGCCACAGTGGACGGTTTCTTGACCCTGGAGTTTTCCCACGCGGGGCACTGCCATCGCCGTTCGGCGAAATCGCACCCCAAACCTGGATTCGCATCAACGGAAGGACACAGGGTCAGCAAACCGCTGCCTGCGGCTGCGTGCGCGCAACGAGAATCCGTAGCGCGTCATGCCTTGCAATGTCCGCGGCTTTTGGGTTGCGGGCCGGCGCGCGGGTGCGCGTCGAATCTCGCCACATCGCGCCCGCCGATGAGGCGTGAAACGGGGAAGAGAACCGCTGACATTGGAAAGCATGACCGCTCTACTACCTCCCACCTACGACCTCCCGTCTTCGCTCCCCGGCGGGCGATTGCATTCAGAGGCAGTCAGGCGTATGTTGCCTTTGCCAAGGAACTGCCCTTTACCTGCGCGGCGGAATTCGTCATATTCCGAATTGGCCGGTCACGATCACCAGCAGCAATGGCAGCAAGCAGCAGAGCAGACAGGAGACCAGGATGGGAATCCATCGCGTTACGCCTTATAGCCAATTTAATTTTCGGGTGAGCCTGGCAGCAAGCGGGGCTTCACCAGGTGATTTCAATGCCGGATTCCAGGAAGTCACAGGGCTGGGCATCGAGACAAAGGTGGCGGAATACCGGGCGGGGATCTCGAAAAACACCCCGCCGGCGAAGATCACCGGAACATTCAAGATCAGTAACGTCACGTTGAAACGCGGGCTCGTTGGCGACCCGGCAACTCTCTACGCCTGGCTCGACGCGGTGCGCAGCGGGGGCCAAGGGCGGACCCGCACGGTGATCATTCAGTTGATGAACGAACAGTGGCAGAAACCGCTGCGGCAATGGACGCTGATCAATGCATGGCCGACCAGATTTTTAGGGCCCCCACTAACGGGGAAAACCGCCGACGTGGCGATTCAAGAGCTAGTGCTGGTCACGGAGCGAATCGATTTGGGCTAAACCTTGGCGCCCGGGGGCCCGCCCTCGCCAACGTCATTTCCCGAAGCAAAGCCGCAGAGGAGGGCAAACTGCGCCCACCTCTGCTACCCGCTTTTTGTGTTTGGGCGGCGTGCCCTGCACGGAATGGGCGGATGCTGTAGGAACCGTACGCGATTCGGAAGGCTATTTGATGACCGGTCCTGACTTGCTCAGGGACGGCAAGTGGCCAGAGATTTGGCCATTGGACCGCCCGCCGTATTACCTGGAGACGAGTGTCCCAGGGGTATTCGCCGCGGGCGACGTGAGGCACGGATCGGTGAAGCGATGCGCTTCGGCGGTGGGTGAGGGGGCCATGGCCGTGACGATGGTGCACCGTTACTTGGCGAATGGATAGGGGGAAATTTCCACAGAGTGCTTCGCTCTTAGGCCGTCACTTCGAATCGAAATCAGTCGAGAGGCTGAGTTCTTTCCACATTCTCGCTTCGTCCAATCGTGCAAGGTCGTTCTTTTCTGCTTCGTTATAAGCATCGCTGCCGAGCAATAGTCGCAACGGAGGTTTCTGTTCCTGCGTCAGTCGAACGATTGCTTGAGCCGCCTTCTTCGGGTCACCGGGCTGCTTGCCGTTGTAGTCGCGCTGAAACCTGGCGGTGTTTCCAACAGTCGAGTCGTATTCGGGATGCCCTTCGCTCAGCTTCGTCGAGCTGCCAGCGAAGTCCGTGCGGAAGCCACCCGGTTCAATGATCGTGACCTTGATGCCTAACGGCGCCACTTCGCGCGACAA
>JBEKQO010000136.1:0-18572 GCA_049519635.1 Terriglobia bacterium
CTGCTCGCTTACCAGCTTCCGCCACTTCCCCAACGCCGGCTTGATTCTTTCTCGTTGCCTCATCCTGCAACCTTGCTACACACTCCCATCCCCGCGCAAGATGCGCTTGGCGCACCGCTCACTATATTTCGTCGTCGCGTCGGGTTGTTGATCGCCGATTAGCCGGTTGACCCACGCATTGATCACCTTGATCGACCCCTCGTTCGCGCCCGGTCTCAGCGCGCCGGTTACGTCCACGCGGTAAGGGGGGTACCAAACGATGCCGAGCGGCTTGCCGTTTACCGTCACCTCGGCCAGATTCTTCACATCGCCCAAGTCAATCCACAAATGCGCGCCCTTCTTAAACCAGTTCGGCGAGGCCTCAATCGTATTGGTATAAGTGCCCGCTCCGGAAAAGTACTTCACCCCCGCATCCGTGCTGTCAGGCCACGAAATTAGCCTGTCAAGCGTAATAGATGCCGGCGCGCCACGCCCCGCCTCGAAGGCCACATTCCATGCGCCCTCCACCGTCGCGACTGGCGTCACCACCAGCTTGGGCAAAGTGCGCGAAGTTGCTTGGGTCGCCTGGCGGAATACCACGAACACCGTGCCCCAGGGCTCACGGTGCAAGAGGACCGTCGTGCGGCCATCGGCAATCTGGTAAGACACCGGCTCCGAATTGCCCGCCTCGGGATGCCAGAGTTCCGGTGCCTTCCCGGCGACGCGGAAGGTGGCGTCCACCGTCTCGTCGCGGTCGGTGCGGTTGTCCACGAGGTACAGATCGCCATCGGCCAGCTTGCGGTGCACGAAGAGCAGGCGCGTATCGGCTTCCGGCCTGGTGTAGTCGAAGTCCGGCGCCACTTTCAACGCGCCAAAAACCTCCGCCAGACCCTGGCCTGAATACACCTTGCCTTTGCCCACGTTGCGCACGCCCGTGCCGTCGCCGAACAACTCATCATTCAGCTTGTGGAACTCCGCCTGATCGTCGGCGAGGCTGGGGTCGTCGCTCGGCTTCGTCCCGACGCGCCGGGACAGCTTCACCCTCTGCTGATTTCTGCCGCTCGAACCAGGCGGCTGCTCTATTTGGAATCTGCAGGGGAGTTGCCTTGCATGGCGTTTACCACGGGGTCGGGCTTGGGGTGCGCGGACTTTTGCCGCTGGAAGGTTTCATATTCCGATTTCGATTCGGCGTTCATGCCCAAGTGGTGGTAAAGGCCACCCAGGGCGTAATGCGCAGCGGCCAAGTTCGGGTCCAGGTGGACGGCGCGCTCGAGTTGCCCACGCGCCTGCTGGTATTTTCGCCTTCGTACATAGAGTTGTCCCACGCTTAAATAGCTTTGCGCGAAAGTGGGGCCCAGCTTCTCGGCCAGCAGCATTTGCGCGACAGCATCATCGTATTGGCCTACGCGCTCGAGCAAAATACCGTAATGAAGGTGGTAATACGGATTCTGCGGGTTCAAGGAGATGGCCTTTTGAATGAGGGACTCGGCGTCCTTTAGTTGAAGGTGGAGGACCGCGAGGACGGCCAGCATGAATACCGCGCGGTCGTAT
This sequence comes from Terriglobia bacterium, assembly GCA_049519635.1. Taxonomy (GTDB): domain Bacteria; phylum Acidobacteriota; class Terriglobia; order UBA7540; family UBA7540; genus Bog-366. Next base: position 1,531 of record JBEKQO010000136.1, read on the forward strand.
TGAGAATCTAAATCGAGCGCCGACTTAAAGTGGCGCGCCGCGCGCTCATAGTAGTTGGGGTCGCTCCCATAAAATCCGATCGAGAAAAAGCTCATGCCCAGTGAATAAAGGGGGTCGGGTGACGCCGGATCGAGGCGCTGGGCGTTGAGAAAGTCGGTGACCGCCTCAATCTGCTTGCCGGCTTTTTGGGCTTGATATCCCTCCGCCATCCATTGCTGCGCGGTTTTGGCGGTGGATGCATGCGTCAAGCTTGATGTTGGCGCGCCCTCCGGGACGGGGGCGAGCGATGTGCTGCCTTGAGGAGTAGCGGGTGCCTGGGCGCTGGACTCGGGCAGGGCGTTCGCGGCCACGACGCGCGCGGGAAGAGTTCGCAGGCCGGCGACAAGAATGAGAAGCGATAAAATGCGCACCGCCAACGGATGCATAGAGGTTTAATTATACTCCCGCGCCATGGCCAAAAGCGCGTCGTTGGGGTAGAGGCGATTCACGTTTTCCGGAGTTATCAATTGGTGCGAGGTGAAGGTAGCCGGTGTTACCCTCTTTCCCGACAGGACATCCAGGGCAATCGGGATGATGGCGTCTCCATACCTTTCCGGAAAATAGGCAACCGAGCCAATTAACCGGGTTCCTGATTCGCGCATTTCCGCGCGCGCTTCCGGTTCGGCGGCCTGTCCCACCACAGCACAATGGGCACTGCGTCCACATTCTTGAAAAGCGCGAAGTGCACCCAAAGCGCTCGCATCGTTGGCTGCCCCAACCAGGGTGTGTCTTCCGGCAACGCCGCGGAGATGATTCCTGACGCACTCCATTGATACCCTGAACTCTCCCTTGCCATCCAGCCTGACGACCTGGCATTTTTCCGCTGCCGCAAATACATCCTTGATCCCATCCAGGATTCCGTCCACTCTGGTGCGGAGCAGCGGGCCCGCCCGTGCAATCTCCAGCAAGAGTATAGTGTCCACGCAATCTTGCCATTGGTGGGTGGCGTAATGGCCCAGACAACGGCCGCCTAACAGTCCTGCCAGGTAGTGATCAGCCCCGAAATAGGTCGCGCCGGGGTGGGGAACATCGACCGCGATCAGGGGTATCCCCGCATTCTGGAATTTCGAGGCAACCTCGGGAACCGCACTCTCATTGATCTGGAATTCAATCGACAAGTCCACACGCTCGCGGATTAACTGCTCGGCATTCCGCACCGCCGCCTTCGGATCACGGCGGTTGTCTACCACGATAAGTTCGATTTGCGCTTTCTGGCATGCTTGGACGAGCCCGCCGAGGACTTGTCGGGAAAACGAGGAAGACCGGTCTTGGTCGGCATAGCCGATCCGGAATCTGCGATGTCCGCCCAGAGGGAATGAAACTCGGTATTGGTTCCGTCCCGCCTTTTCCAGAAACCCGCATTCGTGCAAAGTGTAGAGCAATCGGAAGCACATTTCTTTGGAAAGCCCCGAACGGGAAACAATGTCTCGCAGCCGCAGGACCTCGCCGGGTGAACGGAATGCCCCCCCAACGGCAGACGCATGCATGATGGATTTGACGATGTATCGGCTATGAGACGCAGGGGACTCAGATCGCATTCCCGACCCCCGAAGAGAATCGCCAACAGTTTGCGATGGATGTTTGACATAGCATCACCACCGGTGTCAACCGGTTTTTTTGAGGATGAGGACATTTGTTCCGCTTTTACAACTTAAGGGACGATTATTCATAGATATAAGCGCTCATCGGTAGACTTGGCCAAAGTTTGGCACTGCCGAACACCAGACTTGAATCGAAAAACCTTGCGGTTTTGGGGAGGTCATAGTAAAACGCTCAGCCGAAGTAAAGAAATATTATTCGTGTAATAAGAAAAACTTTCCCGTGTAGTACTGAAACCTTGTTCGTCTAATGTCGAAGGTTTTGGGTCTCCTGATTCTTGATGTTGTAGCGGCGAGTTTACCTCGCTAAATGGCGGCGTAAAGCCGCCTCTACACCAAGTAAGAAGAAGATGAGGAGGACTATAATGACATGTAAGCATTTTATTCCCAAGTGGGTCGTAGGTGTTCTTGGCCTTGCCTTCTGCCTGGCCTTGACCAGCCCAGGCTGGGCACAACTAAGTACCACCGCAACGATCACGGGTACCATTACCGACGCGAGTGGCGCTATGGTTCCGCAAGCTACCGTGGTTGCCACCAACGAAGGGACCGGAATCAAAACCACCACGCAAAGCAACAGCGACGGCAGCTATGTGTTTCCTGGGCTGATGGTCGGAGACTACACAGTTACCGTTTCGAAGGAGGGGTTTCAGACCCACACGGAAACGGGGATTCTCCTGCACCCCACGGTCGTTACCGCGGTGAATGTGGTCATGACGGTTGGAACCGTCGCGACGGAGGTCACCGTCGCAGCTTCCGCTGCCCAGGTGCAAACATCCACGAATGAACTTTCGAGCTCGGTGGATGCGCAGCAGGTTTCCACCCTGCCGCTGAATGGCCGCAACTACTCAAGCCTTTCGGCCTTGATGCCTGGGGTCACCAACATGACTCCCGCCGTGGCGCAAGGCCAGGGCGGATTCCTCACCAGCAACACCATGTCCATCAATGGCATGGGCCAGAGCGGAACGCTCTATACCCTGGACGGCATCTGGAACATGAATACGGGGAACATGACGCAGACCACCATTGTCCCCAATCCCGATACCATTCAGGAAGTGCGCGTCCTGCAGAACAATTATAGCGTCCAGTACAGCCTGATGGGCGCCAACGTGGTGCTGGTGGAAACCAAGAGCGGAACGGAAAAGTTCCACATCTCGGGGTTCGAGTATTTCCGCAATGACGCTCTCGATGCCCGCAATTTCTTCAGCCCCACCGTCGCCCCCTTGAAGCAGAACATTTTCGGGTACACGATTGGCGGGCCAGTCTACATTCCCGGCCACTACAATACGAACAAAGATAAGACCTTCTTCTTCTGGAGCGAGCAATTTGTGCGCGTGCACATCGCTTCCACGGAGCTCGGCACATCTCCCACGGCCGCGGAGCGGAACGGCGATTTCTCCGGCCTTTGCCCCGCCGGATTCACCGACGGCGGTATCTGCAGTGCCTCGAACAGCTCGAACACCCAACTGGTCAACGCCGCCACCGGCTTGCCCTACCTGAACAACAATGTCGGCACGCCCAATGCGGCCGCCTTGGCGCTGGTGAATGCTCAGGCCACGCTACCCAATAATCCTACGTCGTTCAACAATTTCCTCAACCTGACTCCCACGGAGAATCCCCAACGGGACGACGAGGCCAGAATCGACCACAACTTCAGCTCCAAGCTGCGTTTGATGGGAGAATATCTGGATGAGCGCCAGGTCAATAAGAACTCCTACGACACCTTCCTGGGCTCGCCTTACGCCACCACCACCGATCCCATCACCACGAAAAACCAATTGGCCCAACTGCAATTGACCGCCACGCTCTCCCCCAGCATGGTCAACACTGTGAGCGTTGCCATGAACAACTACGTCGTCAACCTGGCGGACGCCGGACTGACCCAGTTGAATCAGATTCCAGGTTTCAACGAGGTTCTGCCATATCAAGGCGGGTTCGGCGCCACACGCCTACCCGAGATGAACATGTCCGGGGGCTATTCTTCGTTCGGCCTGCCGGAGAGTTTGCCTCTCAACCATGCCAGCGACCTCGAAGACACGCTGACGGACGACTGGAGCTGGTTGCGCGGGAACCACAACATCCAGGCAGGAGCCAACATCGTCCTGGGTACGAAAAGGCAGACCGACTTTGCCTTCAGCAACGGTGAATGGAACTTCACGGGTGCATTTACCGGGAACGCGATGGCGGATTACATGCTGGGCGAGCCGGTCCAATTTTACCAGCAAAGCACCGAAACGCGCCCGTACGTACACTATAAGATCATTACCCCCTACGTCCAGGACCGTTGGAAGGTCAACCACAAGCTGACCGTCACGGCAGGAATTCGCCTGGCCTACGAGCCGGTACCTAGTCCCCAAAGGGGTTATGAGGATGTTTTCGATCCCGCGACCTATAACGCCGCCGATGCGCCCATCGTCAACGCCAATGGCACCATCACCACAACGCCCACCTATAGCGCCACGAACGGCTTGATCTTCAATGGCGTGAATGGTGTGTCCCAGAACTTTGCCAATACCTACAAGTACCTATGGGCGCCGTCCGGCGGGTTTGCTTATGATGTCTTCGGCGACGGCAAAACCGCCCTGCGCGGTGGCTTTGGTATTACCTATAACCGGGTTCCCACGGGGACCGATTGCAGTTACTACTGCGGAAATAATCCTCCCCTGGTCGAATCTCTGACCCTGGTCAATCCACCGTTCCCCAGCCCAGCCGCCGGAGCCGCCGCACCTTTGGGCGCGCCCAACCTGGTGAGCGAAGATCTTAACCTGCATCCGGCCGGAATGCTTGAGACCTACAGCTTGAGCTTGGAGCACCAGTTCCAAGGCAAGTGGTTTGTGTCCATCGCGGGAGCGGGGAATGCCGGCCACCATGTTGGAACCTATTGGGACCGGAACCAGCCAACCCCCGATGGAGCCTACGACTACAACCCCCTGATTAACTATAATCCTGCTACCGGGGCATCGGACTACGAGTACAAGTACGCTCCCTATCAGGGGTACGGCCAGATCGAGACCAACGTCAGCAATGCCAACCTGTATTGGGACGCGCTCGAGGTCAACGTTAAGCACCCCGTGGGCAACAACCTCTACCTCTCCGTGGCCTACACCTGGCAGCACGGCCTGGGCGAGGAAAGGGGCAATGTCTTTTTTGAAAACACCGGAACCACCCAGGATACCAGCGAACCACGGCGCGGCTACGGAACGACAAACCTGAACGTCTTTAATACCCTCTCGATCAGTTACATCTATAATCTCCCCTGGTACCAGCACGCGAGCGGGCTGAAGGGCGTCGCCCTGGGAGGATGGCGGTATTCCGGTATCGCGACCATCCAGGGTGGCTTCGCTATTGATCCCGCTTTGACGGGTGCAGACCTCGGGCTTGCCACTTTGCCTGACCGCACCTCGGCCGCCATTAAGGGCCCGAAGACCGTCGCCGAGTGGTTCAATACTGCGGCATTTTCGACGCCTCCTTATGGATACTTCGGGAACGCCGGCACGGGGAGCATCACCGGCCCCGGGATCGTCAACTTCGACATGGCGTTCTACAAGGACTTCAAGATTAAGGAGCGTCATACCATCGAGTTCCGAGCCGAACTCTTTAACATTTTCAATCACACCAACTTCAATGGTATCTCGAATACGTTTGGGGCTGGAAACTATGGCCAGGTAACCAGCGCGGCCGATCCACGCATTGCGGAGTTTGCGCTTCGGTATCAGTTCTAGCAGTTTACGAAGTACTTGTGCCTTAAAACTCTAACCGCCACTCCCCTCCCCGGTTCTCCGGGGAGGGGGGAGGCAAGCCCCCTGTACCCGAATTCAGGTGTTCAAATTCTAATCTTGCCGACTATTTTGCTTCTTCCGCGCGTGGTGGCGTTCGTCAAATCCATTCTCCGCAGGTGACACCTTGAGAAGACGTTCCTTCCTTTCCGCCCTGGGAGTAGCTCCACTTCTAAACATGCGGCTTTGGGGACAGGCTGCAAGCACACCGCCGGCGCAGGACTGGGGGGCCCCGCTTTTGAAAACTGCGCGCCCGGAACACGAGAGGGTGGTGCTTTCTTTTAGCCCGGTAATGGATGCTTCATCATATTGGGTTCAGTATCGTAGCTCCCAGGGAATGCCTGAAATCATTAAAGGAGTCACTGTCGCTGACTACTCCGTGCAGGGTCTTAAGAATGGAATTCAATATGGGTTCAGCGTAGCCGCAACCGGGCCGCGTGGGACCACTTCGTTTTCGAACGAATTAACCGCGAGCCCGGCGGAGGAACCGGATTGGGTTTCGCGCGCCGATGCCTTTTCGGGACCTAATCCAACGCGGACTTCCTGCCCCTTCTGGATGGTTCACGGAACAGAAACTGACGATGAGTTGCTCAGTTTTATGCAGGTCATTCACAAATTTGGGTTTGAGGGCGTCACGCTTCACCCCTACGATTTCAAAGGATTCTTGGAGGAGACCAATTGGAAACAGTGGAGGGCCATTGTTGAGGCCGCACGCAAGCTGGGTTTGACGGTCTGGGAGCAGGACGACAAGGACTACCCTTGCGGGTATGCAGCGGGGAAAGTTGTTGCCAGTGATAAGGAATTCGCTCGGTGGGAAATCACCCTGCCGCACAGCGAAAGTCATAAGAGTCCGGGTCCGATATCACTTGCCGTCGATGCCCTGCTGCCCGCAAAGCAACGGCTGGTGGGCGTGGTGGCGGCTGGACCTGAGAACCGCTGGGTCGATTTGACCGATCACGTCGCGAACGGCCAACTCCGGTGGGATGCGCCGGAAGGGGAATGGGAGATTTTCATCCATGCAGCCTGGCAGCCGGGAATCGACACCCCCAAGGCTTATCCCGACCTGGTGCGCGGCGAGGTTCGAGGCTATATCGATCCGCTCAGCGAAGCGGCCACCGATCTCTATGTTCAGCTTGTCCTGGACGGCACATGTCGCGCCATCGGCTATGATGAGGTTGGCCGCACCTGGAAAGGGTTCTACATTGATGAGCCGGGGTTCTACTCGAGCGGACAAATGGTGGGCGAGCTCGGCGGGGGGTTCCCGTATACCCCGGACTTACTCGATCGTTTCCAAAAAAGGTATGGTTATTCTCTTCGGTCGTTCCTTCCCTTGCTGTGGGTGGCGAGAGGCCCTGAGACCAGCCACGTCCGCCATGACTACATGGATTTTGTCAGTTCCGAGTATGCGCGCCTGTTCATTGGCAGCCAAACGCGGTACTCCCAGGCGCACGGGATTCAGATCAACGGCCATGTGCGGGAAGATCTTCCCTTTCAGCTGGGGGGAGGCACTGGAAGCAATTTCCGTACCCTGGAAGCCTATAGCATGGGGGGATTTGACCACATCTTCGACCAATGGTACACCCCGGAGGATGACGTCTACTGGCGACAAGCCAAAATGGCCAGTTCCATCAGCCACTACCAGGAGACGCCGCAGGATGAGGCCATGGTCGAGCATTTCGCCGCCACGGGTTGGCGCACCGGACTGACCGAGATGAAGGCCATGATGGATTGGACCACGTGCCGCGGCTTGAGCCGCATCGTTCCTTGTGGCCTCGACACGCAGAACCCGCCCGTGTGGGAAGATGCGCCGGAGTTCTGGTTGCACGGAAAGAATCCCCTGGCGCCCTATTTTCGCCTCTATCAGATCGCCGCCAACCGCGAAACCATGATGATTCGCGGGGGACGACACGTCGCCAAGGGCATCGTTCTGGATACGGCTGAATCGGCTTGGGTGGGAGAAGCCGAAGAGTTGTGGAAATCGGATAAGGCACTGAGTCAAGCGCACTTTGATTATGACAATGTGTCCTACGGCGTCTTCGCCGACCCTCGGCGATGCCGAATCGAGGGGAGGCGCATCCACCTTGGCCGCGAAGATTATGAATTTGTGTTTCTCCCCAACGTCGATGCGATTCCGGTGGAAGTCCTGCGTCGCCTGCTGGAATTCTACGAGGCTGGCGGAACGGTGGTCATCCTGGGGCCGGGGCTGCGGTTTGATACCGACGCGACGTCAGAGAAAGTTCAGCTTGTGACAAAATTGCCGATACGCTCTGCCGATGGGCGGCATGACGATGAGGTCAAGGACCTCGTCGGCCGCCTGTGGGGCGAGCGGGCCAGCGGCCGGGGCCACACGCACCTGGTTCAATATAAGGATGTGACAAATTTTCTCTATTCCTTGAAGGCCCACGATGTTTGGATTGATCCGAATCTGCCACTGTTGCAATATTATCATCGGCGGCTCGCTGGGCGCGACGTTTACTTCTTCAACAACGAAGGGGAGGCCGTCCGTAGCACGGTGCACCTGCGGGGGGCCAAGGGAGTTCCGGAACTCTGGGACCCGGTTTCCGGTAGCATTGTCCAAGCCCCCTGTTATGATCAGGATGAAGATCGTATTTCGGTTCGAATTGAGTTGGCCCGGTATGAATCCGTGTTTGTCGTCGTCAACCCGTCCGCCCAGCCGCAGAGCCACCTGCGAACCTGCGATGCGGACGAAGTGTCGCGGGACAAGGGAGGAGAAATATCGGTCAAGAAGTACGCACCGGGGACAGTCCAGTACTCCGCGGTGGGCAATGATCATACCCCCGACATACCCCTAGCGACCCCTTCAGAACCTCTGGAAAGCATGGCTCTACAGGATGGATGGTCCAGCCGCCCCGCGGAATCAGGCGGAGTCCTTTACAAATGCCAGTTCGAATGGCCCCAGAACTCGCTTCGATCCGCCGGGCTGGGGATTGAGGGCATGACCCAGGTCATAGAGGCAAGGCTGAACGGAAAGGATCTGGGCCTGCGATTTGCTTACCCGTTCAGGTTCGATCTCGCGGGCGCACTGCGAGCAGGATCGAATGAGCTTGAGTTGCGGCATGTGGAACGCTATTCATTCAAATCACGTCTCGGAAAGATCAAGATTGTTCCCTACTACGAATTTCGTATCTAGAAAGTCCTCTCGCCAAGGGAGTGCGGCAAGGGGTTGTGGCGCGCGATGTGGGGCCTGCAACTTATCTCACGTCGGATTATTCTGCGCATTGGCGCTTGTTTTAGTGATCGTTGCGCCCGCAAGAGAGGAAGCGAGGGCGGGCGATCAGAAGAACTGCCGCGAGCAGACGGCTGTACAGCAATTCTTGCGGCAAGCCGAGGATACAAAGCAATCTTACGAGGAACGGAAGAAAGCCTACGAAAGCGCCGCAGGGGTGTGTTCCCAAGAGGGTTCCATCTATGCGGCACTCTCGGCTCTATTGCTGGAGCACCAGGATGCGGAGGCGGCGTTGACGTGGGCCCGCCGAGGGTTGCGAGTAGCGCCCGAAAACCCAGATCTGACGTTATATGAGGGTGTATCCCTTTTATTGGTCGGCCATCCCGAGCAGGCACTGGCCGTGTTGAAAAACTCCAAACCCACCGGAAAGAATGAGTTTTACCTTGGGATGGCGCATCGCGCCTTGCGCGAACACAAAGAAGCGCAGGAGGCCCTCTTGAGGGCGTTTGCGTTGGGGTTTAACGACCCCTATGTGCTCTATGTACTTATCGAGCAAGACCATGCTCTGGGGGATAAGGAGGCTGGTTTGAGGGACTTTCGGACGTTTTATGAGGGTTTCCCAGACTCGCCTTGGTTGCACATGCTTTATGGCGACGCCTATCTGTCCAAGAATGATGATTCGAACGCTGAAGGCGAATATGAGCAGGTGGTGAAACTCGCCCCAAATTTGCCCATTGTGCATTACCAGCTAGGGTTCATAGACTTCAATCGTGCCAGGTATGCTGCTGCCGAGGGAGATTTCCGGACGGAAATTGCCACCAATCCCACTTACGCCCCTGCCTACCTTTACCTTGGCACAACCCTTCGCAGGCTGGCACGAAACGCCGAAGCTCTTCCCTTCCTGGAACAGGCCGTAATACGTGATCCTAATTACATTCTCGCTTACAATGAATTGGCCACCGCACAGATCGAAGCAGGCAAGCCTGAAGACGCGCTCCGGACATTACAGGAGGGCGAGCACCGATTTCCCCAAGAGGCGGCCTTCCCAGCCCAATTGGCCGGCGTCTTAAGGCGCCTTGGCCGAACCGTGGAAGCCAAAAGTGAGGCGGAAAAAGCCACCCGGCTGAGTAAAACAAACAATCCTATTCACCACGGAATTGCCGTCGAGCCTACGCCATCCCTTTCACCATCCAATGAAAACAGGCCGGAGGCTGACTTTCCATTCAAGTGCCAGATCGTGCTCGCCAGTTCCCGGAATGAAAGCACCCTCCATGCACCGGGCCGTTGTGCCAGGAGAGGTTTCACCAGCGGTTCGCACCCCGTAGCGTCGTGGGGGGGGAACTCCCAAGCTCAAAAACCCGTGAAAAAATCCGGTTGGTCGCACTCATACGTGGGATCTACCCTTCTGTGAGGTGAGGTTATGAATGATCAGGAACGCTTTCGCAGAATGATGGAGTGCAGGGAAGTTGACCGTGCCTCCTTTTATGAATTTATGTGGCCCACCTGGCCGGAGACCGCTGAACGGTGGGCCGGGGAAGGCGGGTACATCCCGGGCCAGACCGACTTTGGGTGCGACAAGTGGTTGGTGGAATTCTCCTGGTTCTGGCCCCAACCGCCTTTCGCGCGCGAGGTGCTGGAGGAAGATGAAGAACACGTGACCTTCGTGGACCCGCAAGGTATCGTGATGCGGGAATTCAAGAACAACCCGTTGAGTTCCATGCCGCAATTCATCCGCTATCCGGTGGAAACACGCGAAGACTTTCGCAAGTATTGGCGCGAAAGGATGCAGCCAGACCTCACGCAGCGCATCGGACCGGACTGGCGCGAGCGGCTGCGCGCCTTGCGCCACCGCGACTTTCCCTTTGTGATTATCGCCGACCGATGGGGTGGATTCTTCGGCCCGCAGCGGAACCTAGTGGGCGTGGAGAGCCTCTGTACGCTCTTCTATGACGACCCCGCCTTTGTCGAGGAGATGCTGGAAGCCGACGCGAATTTCCTGATCCAAATGCTGTCGCAAATCCTGGAAGAGACAGACATCGACGTTTTTGGATTCTGGGAGGACATGGCCTACCACACGGCCCCCCTGCTTTCCCCGCGACTGGCCCGGGAGTTCATGCTGCCGCGCTACCGGAAGGTTGTGGATTTCGGCCGCAGCCACGGCGTGCGCCTGTTCGGGCTGGACAGTGACGGGAACATCGACCCGCTCATCCCGGTCTGGATGGACTCTGGGATCGATATCCTCTACCCCTTCGAGGTTCAAGCGGACATGGATGTGCTGGCCGTGCGGAAGAAATACGGGCGCGACCTGCGCATGTGGGGCGGCATCGACAAGCGGCCCTTGACCGTGGGGCGCGCGGCCATCGACCGAGAACTGGAGCGCGTGAAGCCCCTCATTGACGACGGTGGCTACCTTCCCATGCTTGACCACTCCGCCACGCCCGATACGCCGTATGAAAACTACCGGTATTTCTTGGAGCGCTTGAAAACCGTCCTGTGATTCACGGTGTCGGGTGGGAAAGGGAGCTGCCTTTTATTTGAGCTTTTGGACGCGATGGCATCCTTACGATAGTTCAACCCGCCCGCCCGTCAGAGGGAGGTCTTATCCTAATCGCGCGTGAGAAACAACATGACCCCAGGATGCTGAACGATTCAACTACTTCCGGGAGGGCGGGTGATATTAGAAGTGGATGACGCGCCGACGGTCGTGGCGCATGTTCACTTTCGCGGGAAAGAGGAACGTTGGGGGGGCTTACTGGTGAAACTTCTGGCAACTCTCCGCGGAGTGCAGCCGGGCTTCGGTGTGGACCTTAACCTAAATTATCTGCGCCCTTTTGAGGGACGCAGTGAGAGGGCAGAATGAATTCCAAGCAGCGGGTGTCAATAGCTTTGAAGAGGCAAGGGTTGCCGGACCGCGTGCCTATGCAATTTGACCTGTCCCGCTCGCTATTGAAAAAGTTCGCCGAAAAATACGGGGTTCCGGCTTACTTCACGACTTCCTATTATGAGGACGTCACCTATCGAATATCCGGGAACGATCTCCGCGTGGCGATGGGGAGCGATTGCGTTGTCGTGGGCGCCAGCCTGCCGCGGGGTTACACTCATCCCGTTGACGACAGCGGGTGCATCATCAATGAATTCGGGATGAGAATGCGTGAGGGACCGATCTACATAGAGGTCGTCGAGCATCCTCTGGCCGGCGTCAAGGGCGCGGAGCAGGTGAATGATTTCGTGTTTCCAGACCCCCTCGCCGAAGGTCGTTACGACGATGCCGCCAGATTTATCGAGAAGTACAGGCAAAGCCATTTTATTGTCGGTGACATGGAACTTACGATGTTCGACATGATGGCACAACTGGTCGGCCTGGAAAAGTTGTTGCTCGATATGGCAATGGGTGAACCTTACGTGGAAGCCCTAATCGACAAGACCATGAACTTTGCCCTGGCCGTAGGTAAAAGGCTGGTTTCCATGGGCGTGGACGGTATCTGGGCGGGAGATGATTTCGGAAGCCAGAACGGATTACTGATCTCCCCACCCATGTGGCGCCGATACTTCAAAGAGCGGTACCGCCACGTCTATGCCCAACTCAAAATGGTTAACCCCAACGTGATGATCATGCAGCATTCGGATGGCGCCGTCGCTTCCATCCTTGATGAGTGGATTGAGGTTGGCCTGGAGGTCTTTAACCCGGTCCAGCCCAATGTTCCGGGGCACTCGCCGGAGGAATTGAAGGACAAGTTTGGAGATAAGGTTTCGTTCTGGGGAGCCATCGACCAACAAAGTCTTCTACCCTTCGGAACTCCCTTGGAGATCGAGGCTGACGTCAAAGCGAAAATCACCGTCCTCGGCCGAGGCGGCGGTTACATGGCAGCACCCGCCCACATCATTCAGGCGGGAACGCCGATGGAGAACGTGGAGGCCTTTATCAATGCGGTCCGGAAGAACGGCACATAGGCCGGAAAGCTCGCTGGCGCCTGTTCATGGAATTCTCGATCGAGGGAGGGACCTTCTCGCGCGATTCCCTGGCAGACCTCCAAAGACTTTTTCATCAGCCCGTTAAATCGCGGGCTCGACGAGTTTGATTCGGCATTCATAATCCAAGGGGGTATTCATGATCAAGATGACGCGGCGGGATTTTCTGGAGGTCACAGGGGTTGGTTTGGGCAGCTTGGCGCTGAAAGATGATTCCATGCTCATGGCTCCGCCGGCCGAAGTCTCCGGCAGGTTGGCGCCGCTTTACGCGAAGTTTCTCGATCCGGACCGGAAATACAGCATTCGGCCCTTTTGGTTTTGGAATGGCGCCCTAACCGGCGAGGAGTTGGGACGCCAGATTCGCCAGATGGTTGAGAATGGCGTTTACGGCGCCTATGCCCATAACCGCGACGGTCTTCAAACCCGTTATTTGTCGGAAGAGTGGTGGCAGGCGCTGGGCGGGGCCTTGCAAGCCGCCAAGGAAGCCGGATTTTCTCTCTGCATGGTCGACGAGTTTGAGTGGCCCAGCGGCGAGGCGCGCGATTATTGGATGCCGGGCATCAACAAGAGCCACGTGCTCGAGGCCCATCCCGAGTTCCATTCGCAACGCATGCGATCAACGGAAAGCATTGTCCAGGGGCCATGCCGATGGAGTTCGACACTTCCCGGGAAAACCGTCGGGGTGGTAGCGGCAAAGCACCTGGGGCAGGGCCGCTTGGATGGCAATACGCTGCAAACGGTGGCTGGGGAGAAGGGCGCAAAGGAAGTCTATTGGGATGTGCCGGAAGGAGAATGGCTCATCACCGTCTACCACCTGGTACCGGCGGTGGTCCAGATGGGTAGGGTGGACCTGATGAACCGGGAAGCGATTGCCACATTTATTAAGATCTATTACGAGGAGTTCTACAAGCGTTACAGCCAGTATTTTGGCAACGCCATGCCCGCCACCTTTGCCGATCATGAAGGCTCTTACGGAGGCAAGTTACCTTGGACGCCGCTCCTTTTTGAAACCTTCCGGCGCAAGGCGGGTTACGATCTCCTTCCTCACCTTCCCGGCCTCATTTACGACATTGGCCCCACGACGGAGAAAGTCCGCTGCGATTTGATGGACACGGTCAGCGACCTGTACTGCGACAGCTTTTGGAAGCAGGTCACCGACTGGTGCAACCAGCACAACATCTACCATTCCGGCCATATTTGGGAAGAGTCGCTCTTCTGGGGGCCGGACCGGCAAGGCGATTTCTATCGCATCCAGCGCTCCCTGACCCATCCCGGATGCGACACCCTGATGGAATGGGCGCGCGAGTCAGTCTGGCTGAGGGAGGTCGCTTCCGTTGCCGCCTTCGAGGGAAAACACGTGGTTTGCGAGAATCAGGGCGTGCAGGGCAGCGATTCCTACCTGAGCCCGGAAAGGATGCGCCGGGTTTCCAACTGCCTGGGCGCATGGGATATCGGGGAGTTTATCCCGCACGCCTTTAATTATGACTTGGCGCGCACCAACTATCCGCCCGACTGGTTCCGCGGGCAGCCGTTCCTGCCCTGGTTTCGCGCCTACGCTGACCAGATGCGGCGCATCAGCTTCGTCAACTGTGAAAGCCAGCGCCTGGCCGACATTGTTTTGCTGTATCCGCAAGTTTCCATTTGGGGACAAGCGGCCCCGGCCTTCAATGAGGATCCCTTCTTCGACGTTCTCCGGAACTCCAACTGGAGTCCCGGCGCGGTGGAGACCAGCGAGCAATACGCTGACCTTAAAATGCGTCTTACCGAAGCGCGTTACGACTTTATGGTCGCTGATGATGACTACCTGGCAAAAAGCGAAGTCGGCGGCGGACGCCTGCGCATCAACAGTACGGAATTTCAGGTTTTGATTCTCCCCCCCATGTCGACCACGCGCCGAAGCACGGCCGCGCGAGTGCGGGACTTTTACCAGGCCGGTGGAACCGTTATCGCGCTGCGCCGCCTGCCCTTTACCTCGGCGGAAACCGGACGCAACGACCCGGAGTTGAAAGCGATCTGGGAGGAAGTGTTCGATCTGCATTCCTCCCTTGAACCTTACGTAATGCGCAAGAACCCAAGCGGCGGCCGCTCCTATTGGGTGGCTGGCTCCGTCACCGACCTGGTGGAGATTATTCGCGAGGCGGTGGATCCCGAAATCGAACTGGTGGATGGGCCGGCCGATCACCTGATCGCTATGCACAAGCGGAACGCCGGCGTTGATCTCTACTGGGTGGTCAATGATACACCTGAGCCTCGCACGCACGTTCTGCGCTTCAAGGCGAAGGGCCGACCGGAAAAATGGGAAGCGCCAACGGGAAAGCGCTCATCGCTTTTCTATGAAACGCAGGGTGAAAAAACTCTGGTACGCCTGGCCTTAGGCCCTTGGGATGCCGCGTACGTGGTGTTTGATCCCACGGGTGCGGACCAGCCGCTGGCTCTCGCGGCGACCAACCTGGAGGAGTTTGATGTGTTGCGCGCCGAAGAGAAACAAGTGGTGGTGCGCGGGCGCGGCGTGCCCGGCGATAAGACGGGGTATGTCGAATTGCAAAAGGGGCAGACTCGCTACCGGGGCGAGTATCATGCCAAGAGTGGTCCCGCGCTCGAAATTTCCAGCGGGTGGAACGTCACCGTGGAAGCACCCTCTATCGACGCGCCTTATGCCCAGGTGCGCGAAGATCCTACGGGCCGGGGCCTGAAGGAGCGCTGGTACGCCAACGCCGGAACTGGAGTAGATTGGAATCCCCTTTGGCTTTCTCCGCAGATGCGTTCGATCCAGAAGTGGAATGCGATTGGCCTGTTCCCGAACCCCGATGACCATGGCCTGGAGGAAGCGTACGCGCCGGAAAGCGAGGAGCGCGCCGATTATTCCAAGGAGTTCATCGGCAAAGACGGCCAGCAACTCCACTGGGTGGAATTCAGCTCGGCCGACGATTCCATTGTGTCCCAGGCGTCCTCATGGGATGGAACTATCGAGGTGGCCGGAGGCCCCTACAGCCCGGACAGCTACATCGTTGACTATGGCCGCGTGGTGCGCGCGGCGGTGGTGCAGGGAACGGTTTACTTGCAAACCAACGTTTACCACCCGCAAGGCTGCGAGGCGGTGATGCTGCTGGGAGAAAATCACCCCACTGCCGTTTTCGTGAATCAACAGAAGATTTATTCGCGCTTCGTGCGCCCCCTCTACTTTGACCCCATCGATGGGTTTGCCACGCGCATTCCCATTACCCTCAAGAGCGGATGGAATAGCATCCTGATCAAATTCCTTCACAACAGTCCGGATGATGAAAAGGCGCCCCAATTCAATTGCCGCATTGACCAGGCAAATGGGGCCGCCATCGAAGGTCTCGTGTCGAACTCGCGAGTTGTCGTTGATCCCCAGACGGCGCCGCCAGGCCATCGCTGGCTGAGCTTCGCCATTCCACCGGTTGCGCGCTCGCTCCGGGTCCCCCCACTGCGTGAATCCTACCTCGTGTTCGTAGGCGATCAACAGGTTCCCGCGGGCGCGGAAATCACCCTCCCCCGCGGCGCGCGCACGGTGACCTTACGGGTCAGCGCGCGAGAAGTGCTTGACCGTCCCATGGCATTTTCCACGGCCCCGGCGGTACTTCCGCTTGGAACGTGGAAGGCGCCGGGGCTGGAACACTTCTCCGGAACAATGGTATATGAGAAGACCGTGGACGTGCCGGCGTTGCTCCTGGCGGAGCGTGTGCTGCTGGATTGCGGTGTCGTCGGAGTTTGCGCCGAAGCCTGGGTGAACGGTAAGTCCGTCGGGAAGCGGCCGTGGGGTCCGTTCGCCTTCGACGTGACAGACCAACTCCATCCTGGGGAAAACCAATTTAAGGTTCGGGTGGCCAATACCGAGGGCAACGCCCGCGCGGTGGGGACTTGGCGCTCCAACCTCGATAACATCGATGTGGATGGTTGGCACGGACCGGCCCGCCTGGTGCCGTTCGTTGAGCGGGAGATCATCTGTTCGCCGGTCTGATCCCTTTCCTTTGTCCGGGCCGCGCTGCTGTGAACGGCGGTGCGGCCCGAGTAGCCTGCTCGTCCAATCTCTGCACGAAGCTGGAATTCCGGGTCCGCGCGGGGAGTTTCGAAGCCAGAAATTGAATTTCCACGCTGCCTGGAGGTATGGGCTGGGATATACACTGTAACCAGGGAGCATGGCATGAAAGCCACCGATCTACGAACGCGTGTAGTTCAATGGAGACGGCCCATTGTATTTCCTCAGCCGCACTTCTGCACGAGCCTGTGGTTCGCCAAAACTCCATCAGCTTGAAAGGTATTGATTATTCAGCTGGTTCCCTCCACACTCCAACCCATGATCGAGACACTGCGCTGGCTGGGAATTTTGATTAGGGCAGCTCTTAGAGAGCGCCGTGACTTGGCACTGGAGAACCTGGCTCTGCGACAGCAGCTGGGAGTGCTCAAGAGAAGGAAGAGAGTTCCCAGACTGAAGAGGGGCGACCGATTGTTTTG
>JBEKQO010000137.1:0-18526 GCA_049519635.1 Terriglobia bacterium
CGGAAATATCTGCTCGAACGGGGCCTCACCGCTGATTTCGCCTTGATTAAAGCTTGGAAGGGCGACCGCTGGGGCAATCTGATTTATCGTGGAACGGCGCGGAATTTCAATCCCGTAATGGCGGCCGCGGCGAGGGTGACCATCGCCGAAGTGGAGGAGTTGGTTGAACTCGGGGAACTTGATCCCAACGCCATCGTCACGCCGGGAATCTATGTGAAGCGAATCGTTCAAGGTGTGAATTACGAGAAACGCATCGAGCGGCGAACGGTAAGAAAGCGAACCCATGGACAAGCGTGAAATCATTGTGCGGCGAGTGGCGCACGAACTGCGGGACGGCTTCTTTGTGAACTTGGGAATCGGCTTGCCGACGCTCGTCGCAAACCATGTGCCGGATGGCCTGGAGGTGGTTTTGCAATCGGAGAACGGCATGCTGGGGGTCGGGCCATACCCGTGGGAAGGAGAGGAGGACCCGGATTTGATCAATGCCGGCAAGGAAACGGTGTCGGAAATTCCGGGCACGGCGTATTTCTCCAGCGCTGACTCCTTCGCCATGATTCGCGGCGGGCACATCGATCTTACGGTGCTGGGCGCGATGGAGGTCGATGAGCAGGGGAACCTGGCGAATTGGATGATCCCGGGAAAGATGGTCAAAGGAATGGGAGGAGCGATGGATCTGGTGGCAGGGGCCAAACGCGTCATCGTGGCCATGGAGCACACCACCAAAGACGGCCGCCCGAAAATTCTGAAAATGTGCTCACTTCCCCTGACCGGCGCCGGCGTGGTGAATACCATTATTACTGAACTGGCATATATTGACGTCACGCCCGGCGGCCTGGTGCTGAAAGAAACCGCCCCCGGCACGACCGCCCAAATCGTGCAAACACTCACCGAGCCCGCGTTGAGGATTGACCCGAACCTTCGCTTGTTCCCGGTCTGAAGTAAAATACCCACATTGAAAGGAAGGATTCAGACACCGTGCTGATTTCGAGAGTGCTGGTTGCCGTCCTTGCTCTAGCGATTTTGCCCGTTGACCAAGCGAGTTACCGCGCGCAGATAGAGAAATGGCGGCAGCAGCGGGAAGAGAGCCTGAAAGCGGAAGGTGGGTGGCTCACGGTGGCGGGGCTCTTCTGGCTGAAGGAGGGCGCAAGCACCCTGGGCACGGGCCGGGAGAATAATTTTGTGCTCCCGCCGGGTTCCGCTCCGGAGAATGTGGGAACGTTTGATTTCCATGGCGGCAAGACGGCTTTTCAAGCGGCGCCCGGCGTCGCGGTGACCGTGAATGGCAAGCCGGTGGCCGCAGCCTCCCTCTCCGATGATTCTGCGGGGTCGCCCGACGTCCTGCGGGTTGGTAATCTTTCCCTATTTGTCATCCAACGGGGGAGCCGCTTCGGCGTTCGTTTGAAGGACAAGGACAGCGAGGCGCGCCGGAAGTTCGCGGGCACCCACTGGTTTCCCGTCGCGGAGGAGTATCGAGTGACGGCGAAGTTCGTTCCTTACACACCACCGAAAACGATTGCCGTTCCCAACATTCTCGGCGATGTGGAGCAGGAAGACAGTCCTGGCTATGCGGAGTTCACGCTCAAGGGGCGGCAGCTCCGGCTCGATCCTGTCAGCGAAGGCGACGTTCTCTTTTTCATTTTCAAGGACCTGACTGCCGGCAAGGAAACTTATCCGCCCGGGCGATTTCTGTACGCGGATTTGCCGAAAAATGGCGAAGTGATCCTGGATTTCAATCAAGCGGTGAATCCGCCTTGCGCCTTCACGCCTTATGCCACCTGCCCGCTTCCCCCCGCGCAGAATTATCTGCCTGTCCGCATCGAGGCGGGAGAGTTGCGCTACGGCCATTGAGGAGAGGTCCTCCCGGATTTCTCGACGCGGATGTGGAAGGGCGGGGCTTTATAGGCTGCGGAACATCACCCCCGCGGATAACCACCCCGTCGCTCGGCGCGCCACCCCTCCTAAATCAGGAGGGGAGTTGCTTAGAACGCTCCCCTCCTCAGTTGAGGAGTAGGAGCGCGCCGAGCGACGGGGTGGGGTTGAATAGGGGATTAAAGGGTGACATTGACGATGAAGGCGCGTCGAGTTCTTCCGCAGCCTGTTTAGCCTCACCCGCACAAGATTGCATTGCAAAGTGGCGGGCGCGAGCACTCGCAGTGGGTTCCTCCGGAAGATGGCCCGCGGAGCCGCCAGGCGCCACCGCGCCGGACAGGAGATACGCGTGGAAATCAACAACATCGTCATTGTCACCCTCAGCTCACCCAAAGAAAAAATGTGGGGGCAGCTTCTGCTGCTGGAGTCGAAGGGCGTCTCGGTGAGGGGAATCTCACTCGACTCCTTCGACGACTTTATCCGTCAGGTCATTCAGCAGGAGGAAACCGCGGTGGGCTTGAATACCGTTTTCTTCCCCATGCACCGGGTGGAGCGGATCATTGTGGACGAACCCAGCGGTTCAATCCCTTCGCTCTCCCAGAGATTCCACGCCAAAGTCGGGCTGACCATTCAGGAGTACCTCGGGATCGACGTGCCGCGGATGTGAGTTCAAAGTGCTGGACGCAGATCAAGTGGGCGGGCCGGAGGGTACGAAGCACGGAAGACGTGAGGAGTTGCGACAGAGCCGCAGCATCCCCAGGGTTCCGTCAAAGTCGCGGGCGTCGCATACCTCCACGGCCATGAATGCGTCACCCGCGAAAACCCCCTCACCCCCACGATCTGCAAAACGTGGGGCCCCCTCCGCCTTGCGGTCCCCCCTCTCCCCCAAGGGAGAGGGAGAGAAATCAAAATCACAGCCCTCTCCCAGGGGAGAGGGTGCCCGACGGAGGAGGGCAGGTGAGGGGTCACTTTCAACCCCATGAGCCCGCCTTTCTCACCAGCTCTTTGGGGGCTCCCGAAAGGACGGGGTTGAATAGGCTGCGGAAAAACTATCCCGTGCGTACAACCACCCCGGCGCCCAGGGCGCCACCCCTCCTGAATCAGGAGGGGAGTTGTTGAAAACGCTTCCCTCCTCAGATGAGGAGGGGTGGCGCGCCGAGCGCCGGGGTGGTGCTGACAGTGCTAGTGTGGTGTCCCACGTAAGAATTGACAATAGGTGAGACCCCCTCACCCGGCCCGCCCCGGCTGGCGATTACGCCGGATGCGCGCCACCCTCTCCCCCAAAGGGGCGAGGGCAATAAAATCCATCCTCCCCTCGCTGGCCGTGGCGATCGAGGGGCCCGGGGGTGAGGGGGTCATTGCAACATGCCATTGTCAAATCTTATCCGGGACACCACGCTAGAACACGCGTTTAATGTCCAGGGCAAAGTGGGGATTGCTTACGGTCCCGGTTATCCTGATCGGCACGAACGTTCCCGCTCCCTCTTTCTCAAACAGCTTATCGAAGTGCCTCAGAAGGGCCGACTTCCGGCCCGTAGTAAGTTGAGAAAGCGTAGCCTGAAGGCGCAATGACCCTTGGAAGTCGATCTCTTGATCGTGCAGGGCGTAGGTTCCATCGAGATAAACGGAAGCTCCCGGCACCTTGAAGGTCAGATTTGAGAAAGTCATGACGCCGTCCCCCAGCACGAACTTGCCGGCGAAGTCCGAAGCCACGCTGCCGGAGCTCTCGGCTGCGGTATGGCCGCTGCCCCGGCGGCTTAGCGATGCCACTTTGTTTTGGATGTCGAGTTGGGAGAATTGGGCCGAGCTGATATGAAATTCGCCTTCAAGCCTCAAACGGTCGGCAACCGCCCCCTTTCCCGGTGGGATATCGATCCTGGTGCGGAAAGTGACGTCTCCCGTCAGGGGGGGCTTATCCGCCGTTAATGCCAGGCGCAACAGATCTTCAAGCCTGGCGTGATTGGAGACGGCATCCAGCAAGACCCTTCGATACCGATTCCCCGGCACCCGGAACACGCCCCCGCGCGCTACAACTTCCGAATTCAATAGTTTCGCGTGGACAGGATCAAGCAGGGTGTTTCCAGTGGTGCCGTCCACAATGGCGTGGAAGCGCGTATCGAGGGGGACGGGGTGGCCGCTAAGTCCCAGGCTGAAGTCCGGCGTTGACGTCTCTCCCTGAACCTCAATCCGATCCAGCAGACCATTGAACTGGCCCTTCGATGAGAGGATGCCGCTGAGACCTCGGATGGTGGAAAGATCGGCGTGCGTGAAAGTATAGGTGCCGGCAACCGGCGTGAGGCGCGGCTCGTCCCTTTGCCAGGGACCGAACTGTCCGTGGCTGTCAATTTCCCCCACGGGAACCGGATTGGTCAGCGTGGCCTGGTAAATCATCGGTTGGCCGAGTCCGGCGTGTTGCAGCCGAAGAGAACGGATAGCGAAACTACGGGGGGGCTTGTTGGGATCCCGCACAAGCATGTCTAATTCGGCGTCATCCGCGATAATCTCATCGACGACAACTCTAAATGGCTGGGGGTCTTTCTTGCGTAGCGTCGGATGAGAGGTAATTGGCGCGCGAGGTTCCACCGGGGGCATCGTGACCTTGAGACCTTCCAGGGTGATCCTCCGCACGTGGTGAGTCCTCCGGAAAAGCTCCCACAATCCAATTTCCGCCGAAACTTTCTTGATGCTGATGAGGGGAGGAACATCCGTGCGGCCATGAAACCGCAGGACAAGCCCTTCGCCCCGAATAACGATTTTGGGGTAGAGGGAAACCTGAAGATCGGTAAACTCGACGTCGCTGGCGAAATGTTCACTTAGGGCGCTCACCGCGCGATCCTGCAGATAACCGGGAAGGCGCGGCGCCATTCGCTTCGCGACGATGGCGCTGGTAAGGACCACCAACAGAAGCGCGCCGCCAATAATTCGCCCTTTTTGCATCGGATTCGGTTGCGTTCCCGGTCTTTACACCGATGGAGGGATTTTATCCCCGAGTGGTCAAACAACTCGGCCGGTCACGCGATCGCCGGATTTTCAACCCTGACGCGATCTCGGGGCCTGATGTCCAGGAGCAACTTCCGGCTGACGCTTTCGCCTTGCAGTTGCGCTGTTCTGCTCTTCCCTTCCCGGGAGTTCACGCCGGGGTCCGGTATCGGCGAAGAGCCCATCTTTCTAAAACCCCCGGAAGTTCAGTCTCGCACAATTCTCGACAGTATGTCGAAGTTCGACGGAGCCCTCGACACTTGCTGACGCCCAGTTCCAATACGCAGCGTAAATTCACCCCGGCTCACCGCTTGGCAAATCGTTCCTGACGGAACAGTCGCGGTTTCAGTTCAGGATCCGGCATGAAAAGTCGCCTTCCCGGAGAATGACGGGCAGCGAATTTAGACTCTGGGTGGCGGCGCAGCGCCTAGCCGCGATTTCTCACCCCGGGTCTGGAAGGGCGGGGCTTTACAGGCTGAGGAAAAACCCTGTGCACTTGGCGCTAGCACTGTCAGCACCACCCCGGCGCTCGGCGCGCCACCCCTCCTCATCTGAGGAGGGGAGCGTTTTCAACAACTCCCCTCCTGATTCGGGAGGGGTGGCGCCCTGGGCGCCGGGGTGCTTGTATGCCGGGGTGGTTGAATGCCGGGGATAGTTTTTCCGCAGCCTGTTTAGCCCCGCCCTTCCGGCAGCGTCCAACCGTGGTGAGAAGTCCGGGCTGGTATTACCGATCCCTGTCGATAAAGCCCCTACCGAAGGCCCGCGCCGCTTCCCGATCACAACCCACCCGTGCCCGCTGCCACCCTCTGGACCTCTTGGTCCCGAATCAAGCAAAGTTAGGCTATCCTATTGATGTTACTGCGCTGGCGCGGTTACGGCGATGCACCGGCACGTTGGGCCTTGAGCGCGAAGTGAAAACCTGGAAAGCGGATGAAGGATTGAGCTATCATTCAGTTTAAGTCCAAACCGAACGTACGGATCTCGGGTGGAAGCGGTCGAGCGATTATGAAACAGATCTCCCGTAGCGGACTTGCCTTCTTTCTCCTTTCTGCCGTCCTCGCCACGGCTGTGTGCCTTCAGGCACGCGACCCGCTGGCCGGCCAGGTCAGCATTTACCGCGACGAGTACGGTGTCCCCCACATCGTGGGTGAGACTGAGGAGGCCACCTTTTTCGGCTACGGTTACGCGCAGGCCCAGGATCACCTGGAGAAGATGATGTTGCAGTATCGCGATGCCCAGGGACGGCGGGCGGAAATCCTGGGCTTCGAGGCCCTGGGCGATGGCTACTTGCGATTTATCCCGCATGAATACCGCTGGGACGGCGACTACTTGCAACGGCTCCTGCGCACCAAGCGGACCGTGGTCGATCACCGCGATCAGATTGACCCCCAGGTTTACAGGATTCTCTCGGGCTTCGCGCGAGGGGTGAATGCCTATATCGAGGAGCATCGGGCAGATGTTCCGGCCTGGATCGACGGCATTACCCCAGAGGATGTCGAAGCCCTGGAGCGCAGCCAGTACCTGCGCTTCTACAGCATCCACGAGGCGCTCAGCAAGCTCACGGACCTGCCGCATTCGTTCCCGAATCTGGGTTCCAATCAATTTGCCATCGCGCGGGAAAAGTCCGCCGACGGCCACATCATCCACGTCGAACACACCCACATGCCTTGGGACAATCGCTTCCAGAACTACGAGGCCCACCTCATCACTCCCGGAAAACTGGACACGGCGGGCATCAGTTGGTTCGGCAGCCCGTTCTTTTTGGACGGCCTTAACGATAAGATCACCTGGTCGGCCACCTGGAACACTCCCAACATCTCGGACGTGTACGAGGAAAAACTCAACCCGCGGAACTCCCTCCAATACCTTTACGAAGGCGCGTGGCGCGAAATTACAGTCTCCTATGAGACCTTCCGGATCAAGGGGCCGCAGGGATTGGAAACGCTTACGTTGCCCTGCTACTACACCCATCACGGGCCCATCGTCAAATTCGAAAAGGAAAGGCATCGCGCCTACGCGGTGAAGCTGCCCAACTACGATGGCGTGAATTACTCCACCAATCTGTATCGTTTCATGAAGGCCGGGAATCTTGCAGATTTCAAAGCCGTGGTCGCCCTGCACCTCATGCCGCGCTGGAACCTTCTCTACACGGATCGGGAGAACCTCTATTGGGTTCACAATGCCAATGTCGCCGAGCGCGCGGACGGTTTCGACTGGCGCCAGCCGGTGCCCGGTTGGGTGAAGGCTACGGAGTGGGGTCCGTACCTTCCCTTGGAGAAGTACCCGCAACTGCTGAACCCGCCCTCCGGGTTCATCCAAAACTGCAACAACCCACCCTGGCTGTCCACGGTGAACTCGGGACTGGCGCCGCTTGACCCGGTTCCCTATTATTTGATCTCTGTCCCGAAGCCGGAAATCAGCCAGGAGGACCTGAACCCGCGCGGGGAAAGGCTGCTGAAAGTCCTGGCGCAGGACAAGCGGTTCACCCTGGAGGAGATGAAATCGCTGGCGTACGACACCTACGTAGTGCCCGCGGATGTCATCGTCCCCTTGCTCACCAGAGCGTTTGAACGAAAGCAGGGCGAGATTACGGACCCGCACATCCACCAAGCCATCGCTATCCTCAAATCCTGGGACCGCCGGTCAGCCGCGGACAGCGTCGCACAGACGGACCTCTATTTTTGGGCCCAGGCCTACCGCGATCTGTTTTCTTCCGTGCGGCTATCGCGTTTTCTTGCCTATACGCGCTATGACCTCAATCTCGAATCACGGGAAGAGCAGGACATGGCGCTCCAAGCCCTGGAGGAGGCCCTCCGGCGGATTGAAAAGGACTTCGGTAAGCCGGAGGTCGCTTGGGGCGCTGTGAACACCGTCGAACGGGGAGGCACTTTCGCAATGGATGGAACTGGCGTGTTTGACGTCCTCCATCCCGATGACGGGCCGCAACAGGAAGATGGCCGGATCCACGACAATGACGGATGGGGACACCTGCTGGTGGTAGAGGAAAGCGATCCCAAGAGGGCCTGGAGCCTCCTCCCTTACGGAGAATCGGAGGACCCCGCCTCACCGCACTATAATGACATGACCAAACTGCACAGCCAGAGAAGCATGAAGCCGCTTTGGCTTACCCCGCAAGAAATTCTCGCCCACACGGAATCGGTCTGGGGTGACAAGGATCGCCTCAAGAGATATCTGCCGGCATCGCAATCCCATTGAGCGGCTGCGAGGCTGCTGCGCTGCGCCTCCAGCGCCGGCCTCACCGCGGGATCAACGCCACAGAGCGCAGGACCCGGGAATAATAACCAAGGGCTTGTAACGGCGGGGCTAAACAGGCTGCGGAAAAACCCGCAAGCGCTGTCATTCTGAGGAGCAGCGGCGACGAAGAATCTCGCATTGCCTTGAAAACACTCAGAGCAAGATCCTTCGCTTCGCTCAGGATGACAGTTTGATGGGTTTTTCCGCAGCCTGTAATGCCCCGCCCTTTCAGACCGGTGGTGAGAAATGCGCGCTAAGCTGAACAGGGTTTCGCCGCCACGCGGTGGCACGTAAAGATCGAGGGATACTCTTTCCTGACCCGTGCGGAGAAGGCAGAGACGATTTGCCAAACCGTCGCGAGGGAATGAACTCCCATGGACTCTCTGATGAGTGAAATGAAACGCGGCAATATTTAGGGTGCGAGCGGCTCTCTCCGGTCTTTTTCTTTGAGCTGATGCCGGCATCAAAAATCACACAACAGACTGCGGCTATCCGGCTGCCAACATGCCGCCTTCTTTTGGCTAAACGCAATGCGCACGAAATCCTTGAACTTGATTGGGGCGGGAGGCATGTGCCACAACGACGGCCGCGGCCCGGACGATTGCGTGCGGGTCATCTACGCAATGACCGGGTGCTTCTTACCGAAGCCAGTCGCCTGTTCGAATGCGTGCGCCATTTGCAGGACCCTGAAGTCTTCTTTGTTGCGCCCGACAATCTGCACGCCCACCGGAAGCCCTTCCGGCGTAAAGCCGGCCGGCACCGAGGCCGCTGGGTTGCCCGTTGCCGAGATATACCAGCAGGACTTCATCCAGTCGATGTAGTTATCGAACTTTATGCCGGCGATCTCCGTTGGGTATGGAGTATTGACGTCGAATGCCGGCAACTGCGTGGTGGGCAGAACGAAGTATTCGTACTTTTCGAGGAAGACCTGAAAGCGCCGCCAGACCTGGCCGTGGGCGGTCTCGGCGCGCGCCAGATCCATGCCTGTCAGTCGCAGCCCTTCCTCGATCTCACGCCTAAGCGTGTCCTTGAAAGCGTCCGGGTGGGCGCGAAGTTGGGCTCCGTGGGCAGTCGCCGAAGCCCAGGCGCGCAGCGCGCGGAAGGCGATCTCAGCAGGAGCAAAGTCCGGCTCCGCCTGCTCCACCTCGCACCCCAGCGCTTCAAATGTCGCGCGATGCGCATCCACTACGGTTCGCACGCGAGCGTCGAAGGGTACCCCGCCAAGGTCCTTGAACCAGGCCACGCGCACTCCTTGGAAGCTGCGGTCGAGATGGCGTGCGAAGCCTTCTCCCGGCTCGTTGATGGAGAGCGGGGCAAAAGGATCGGGCCCCGCAAGCGTGCTCAGCACCAGGGCCAAATCGGCCACCGAACGCCCCAGGCAGCCCGAGGTACTGAGCGTCGACCACGCGAAGGCCGCTTTGGGGTTCGGTACGCGGCCAATCGAAGGCCGGAAGCCCACCACATTGCAGAATGCGGCGGGATTGCGCAGCGAACCGCCGGTATCGGAGCCGTCGGCAACCGGCACCAGGCCGCACGCCAGAGCGACCGCAGCCCCCCCAGAGGAACCGCCGCACGTTTTCGTGAGGTCGTAGGGATTGTGCGTCGCGCCAAAGACCTTATTGAACGTCTGCGATCCCGCGCCGAATTCCGGCGTATTGGTCTTGCCGATGGTGATCGCGCCCGCGCGCCGGATCCGCTCCACAACCAGATCGTCTTCGGTGGGGATGTAGTCTTTATAGAGCGGCGATCCGAATGTGGTGCGGATGCCACGGGTTTCGACGAGGTCCTTGTGAGCCACCGGCAAGCCATGCAACGGCCCCAGTTTCTCCTTGCGCGCCTGCATCTCATCGGCATTCGCGGCGGCGGTTGCGGCCATTTCCGGTACCAGGGTCACAATGGCATTGACCTTGGGGTTCACGCGTTCGATCTGCTTCAGGTGCGCGGCCAGGGCTTCACGCGCCGACAGCTTCTTTGTGCGGATCAGCCGGGCCATCTCCACCGTACTCATGAAACATACGGAGGATGCGGCTGCCTGAGCCTCCCAATTGCCCGCGACCAGAGGTGTGGCAGCCAACCTCAGTAGGGCTTCACGGCGGGTGGGATGGATCTCGCTCATGGTGGTGAGTCTATCACGCGTCGAAGTTCGCGCCCGGGCGTTTTCGGCGGGGCTGAAGCCCCGCCCTTCCGGCAGCCCCCAAGAGCGTTTCAGCCTGGTGAGAAATCCGGGCTAAGCGAAGAAACCCACTGACATAAATGTGCGCCCTTCCGCAAACTGGACGCGAATTCTGCGACCGCAGCGAAGCAACTGATTATGTGGAATTAAGGCTGGGTGCAAGGCCGGTCAGAAACGAGCCTTAATCCGGATTTCTCCAGTCTGCCTGGGCAGCCGTATTCGTTCCAGGCTGCGATCAAAGTCCGTCCACGGCTTCCCGTCCAATTCCACCGAACGCAGATGCTTTCCCCAGGGAACACGGAGGACTAACCATGCAGTGCTTGCCGGGTTCCGACTGGGCAGCGTCACGTGGGCATCGACCCCGTCGGCGTTCCCTTCCAAGTGGTAACTTACAGGACCGAAATAGGTCGGCCCTTCACGGACTTCCACCTCCTCCCCCGGGGAGAGCCACCGCCGCGGGGTTCCGGCGGCCAACCACAGGGAGTCCCCATCCTCCCGCACCAACAAATCCCGCACACGGTTCACAAATTTCGCTTCGTCGGGAATCTTGTAGAAAGGCCCGCTCGGAGACCGCCACTGGCGAAACTCCTCGGTGAAGACGTTCACGTCAGGATAATAACAGGCAACAAAGTCGTTGTAGAGATTCCGGATGGCGGCAGGCACTTCGTTGCGCCGGAGATAAGTCAGAGTGGGGTTCTGCAGATTGGCCTGAAATACCATACCGCCGCGACTGAACCAAAGCTTGTCGTCCACCCATCCATGTACGTTGAGACCCAGCGATGACGACATGGTGGCGTTATCTTCCCAATCGTCCAACACCCAATTGGCAAATTGCTCGTCCACGTGGAACATATCCGTCGTCAGCAGGATCATGGGCCCGTAAAGAACCTCACGCGTGGCAGAAAGGCGGTAGGTGGGCAATGCCTTTTGGGGGTAGCGCGAGTAATAGGCGACGCGAATGGGACCAAACAGGCGAATCCGCTGGTAGGGCCGGGTGGGCACGTAGGGAATATAGGTGTTGTCTCGCAGCCTGATGACGGGAGCCAATCGGGAGGCCCGCAGCACCGCCTCACGAATATCCGCTGTGTACGCCGCGGCTTCCTGTGCATATTTCCCTGCATCCTGCGCTCCGGCATCGGCCAAAGCCCTGGCGAGACTGGTTATTCCGGCGGCGGCAAAGGCATTCACGGAAAACCAGTGACCCCAGTCATCGTTATCTTCCAGGTGCCCGGCGGGAAGTAGACCGTATTCCGGAATTTTCTTATCTCCATCGCGCAGCATGGTGAGTTTTCTCTGCTCAATCACCCAGTCAGCAGCGCGCTTCATGCTGGGGGCAGCATGTTTCAACCACGCATTGTCTCGGGTGTAGAAATAGTGCTCACCCAGGGCCCAAAGAACAACTCCGTGGTCAAGGTTGTACTCGGAAGCGGTGTAATCGTAATCCTTGTCAATCCGGGCCCCGTGATACACATCCTTCTGATCGCCAGTGAAAGTTCCGAGAAAGGCCCGGGAACCTTGCAGGCGCATGAATCCCTCCAAATACTCTTCGGCGAGTTTGTGGTCGCCGAGGGCATCGAGAAGAACACATTGGAAGGCCCCCTCGTTTTCAAACACCTGATAGTAGTAGCTCGCCGCGGGCACCATGTAGATCCCACTCTTCGGATCCTTCGTGGCGCTGATCCGGATATGGGGAAGCGTGGCTTTCGCAAACTCCACAAACCGCTTTTCCGGCACCTCGAACGGCACGACGCTATCTGTCACCTGACGCCAGTAGGCGATGACGCGGGCACGTTCGCGGTCGTAATCCAGATTTGCCAGTTGCTCCCGTTCGGAGGGTGAGAGCCTGGGCACAAAGGGCAGGAAAAGCAGCACGCTCTTCTCTTCACCCCCACTGAGGGCGATTTCGGCATGGATGCCCTGAAGTTTCTTATTGCCGTCCACCACTTCCCCCACGGAGACCCGGGCTGACTCGGGAAAACCTGCTCGGGCGCGGACTAACCGGCCATCCTGGGCAAGGAGGTCGCCCTTTTCGAAAGAGACCTTCCCGCCCGGATCAGTCGCAAGCCATAAGTGTGCCGTGGCCGGTTGTGAGGTGGAATCTCGCGCCCGGATCTTGAGCATCAGGATGGCAGGGGTCTGCTCACTGCGCCCGGATTCGTCCGGACCCAGCGGCCCCGAAAGCAGAGTGGCAAAACCCTCTTCCGCATAACTGATGCCGTCGGTTGACCAGGCCGCCGTGGCCACGGGCAGGTAGTTCTCGAGAACCGAGAGCTTGGAGTCCTTGAAAGCGGGCCGGTACTGCGGGGTGGCTCCCGTTCCAATGCGCCACGATATCTTGTCGCCCGGCCACTCCAGCCGCTCCAATTCCCGGCCCTTGGCCTTGGTCCCCTCCTTGGAAATTGTGATGTTTCCACCCCACTCAAAAGCAAATTTCTGCCAACTGGCGTCGGCCGCCAGCGGCAGGTAGAGCCGCCCGCCTTGCCGCTCGACGGGATCCAGGGGGGGAATCTCCTTCGTGGCACGCTCATAGGACTGTTCAGGCTCCCGGGCAAGCTTTTCGCGAATCTTTGCTCCGGACTTGACGATGGAGGGAGAAAACGGGTGCGGGTCGGAACCCAGGGTTACGTAGGCGTGAAAATCGGGAACGTAGACGGGGCCCTTCTGAACGTCGGGGATGCTGAAAGAGAAAGTTCGCTCCTTGGCTTCGAGGGTCACCACCGTAACGTCGTGGGAGCCTGGAAGCGAAGGCTCAGTCGCAACGAGATCGAGCGACAGCCCTTTGGGGACCCCTGAAGTTTTCAAGTGGAAGGATTTTCCCTGGGTCGAGTCACCGGCCGATGGTGTACAAAGGCTTAAATTCCGTAACCGGCCGTTATAAACATTCACGGATCCGTCCCAGAAGTAGGTCGATGCTTCCCCGGCACCCAGCTCCAGACGCACGTTTACGGTCTTCTCCTGCGAGCCGCTGAAGACTTGGACGGCCTCGATGCGAGGGTCAGACAAGAAGACCAGCCGCACCTTTAAAGTTCGGCGATAGTCCAGACCCGGCAGGTTCACCGCCAGGGGATTTTCCGCCTTGTCCAAGGGAATGAACGTGTATCGACATTCTGTTCCCTGGCAGTCCACCTTGGTGGAAGCCTTCAACCAGCTTCCCTGCCAGGGATCGTCCACCGGATCTTCAATGGTGGGCATTTCCGGGTGTGGATAGGGCCAATTGCGAAACCAGTATTGCACCTCCGCCGGGGGGGCGATGTTGCCGGCCTGAACGCGCACTCGGACCTCCCGGATGTCGCGTTCCTCCGCCCATTGCACGCCATAGATGTAATGGCCGTCGACAGCCCGTTCGGCGTTCTGCCCGGCGGTCATTGCTTCCTCGTAATCAAAGGCCACCTGCGAGGCATGTTGATCCTTGACACAGCACCGCTTCCCAAAGGTTGCTATGTCCAGGCCGGGCGTCTCGGCCAAGGCAGAGGAGGTCAAGATTCCGGCGAAGCAGCAACAAACAATCAAGCGAATGATCCGCATGTTCCCTCCGTTAGCGGGTGACTGAGTTGGGTGACCTTGCCTTTCCGTCGCGAGTGGGGTCGCCATTAGCGATATGCCCGACTACTATAATCTGCGGGAGCGGAGATCGTAAGGTCAAAAAAACTGGTCCGTGAGCCAAAAGCACCCACAAAATGCGATTAGCATTTTACAGACATTTTGAGCAGGCCAATCAAGCAAGCGCCTCGTTGAATTGGCAGTCAAGTTCGAGTGTGTTCGTTGATCAGGCCGGTGACAAGTCGAGGGCAGTACTCCACCTGGCTCGGGACGCCGAGGGCAATCCCAAATGCCGGGTGATACCCTCAGGCGAGTGCATTTGTAGCGTAGGCAGCGCCGTTTTGACGAAGGATAAGGGTTATAACGGCAATTAAAAAAACTTGTTTGACATCATTCACCCCGTTGCATACTTTTAAGAACCCTAGTTCTGGGTTCTAAAACATTAGGAAACCAAGGAACGTGTCGCCTGGCGTCCGCAAGCGCGGTCGCGGTCGTTTGGCTCTTGTTCCGCATATTGACCACGCACCATGCTTGACCACCCGAGGTTGCTAACATACGTGGGAAGGAGGGGGGACAATGAGAAGTGATTGTCGTTTCCAGCCTTTATGGCGGCTTGGCTTGCTGGTCGCCCTTACGATGGGCAGTGCAGTGGGACTGCAAGCGCAACTCAATCGCGGCATCATCCAAGGTTTGGTGACGGACCAGACGGGCGCAGCCCTGGTGAATGCGTCCGTAACGATCACATCTGTCGACACCGGTGTTTCTGGGCACACCAAGACCAACTCTACGGGATATTACCGAGCCGTGGATTTGACTCCCGGGGGATATCGCGTTCACATCGAGGCCCGAGGCTTCAATCCCGTCGACGTGGTGGATATTAAGGTTTCCGCCGGTCAGGAAGTGCGGGTAGATCGGCAATTAGAGTTGGGGAGCACGCGCCAGACTATCGAGGTGCAGGCTGCGCAGCCCCTGCTGGAAACCGCCTCTGCCAACAATTCGACCACCGTTGAATCGCAAATCATTCAGGACATGCCCCTTCAGGGCCACGACCTGCAACAGATTGTGTATATGCTACCCGGCGTCCAAAGTGACGCCGGACCTCCGGGCAGCAACTTCGGGTTCAATAGCCAGTTTGGGATCTTCCCCGATCCAACTTCTGTGCAAGGCTCTGATGTCTCGGTAAACGGGGGGCAGGGCGGCGCTAACGCCTGGTACCTCGATGGCAGCTTGAACGTCTCCACCCTTTCGGAGAACATCAACGTCAATCCTTCACCCGACGCGGTTTCCGAGTTCCAGGCCATCACCAGCGACATTGCGGCGCAATATGGGCGGACTGGCGGCGGTGTATTCAACGTGGTGTTGAAGTCCGGCACGAACAAGTTGCACGGCAGCCTGTACGATTACATCCGGAACAGTGCCATGGATGCACGCAACCCGTTTACCTCCATCAATACCGATGGAAGTATTATTCCCAGCCGGCGACTCCAGTTTACCGAGGCGGGCGGGACTATCGGCGGACCCGTGGTGATACCGCATATCTACAACGGCCACGACAAGACGTTTTTCTTTGTGTCTCTCGACAAGACCATCCTTCATTTGACGGGCACTTCGATATTTACAGTTCCTACCGCAGCCATGCGCACGGGCAACTTCAGCGAAGATCCCAACGCCGCGTCCTTCGGCATCTGGAATCCGTGGAGCACTACAGGGCCAAACGCCAACGGTCTTTTCCAACGAACCGCTTTTGGCACTCCCTTGGTCCCCAACGGATGTCTAAACACGGTGGTGGAGTCGAGCACGACTCCTTCTTGTCAGTTCAGCACCCAGATCCCCACGGGCATGCTGAACCCGATCGCTCAGTTCTTTGTAAATTCCTACCCGCTGCCAAACTTCGTTGACCCCAATAGCAATTGCCCAGCCGGCCAGGGTGGCGCTACCATCTGCGACAACTACCTGGGAACAATCGGCAACAGCCAGAACCCCTGGAACATGTCATTCAAAGTGGACCATCAGTGGAGCGATAAGAGCAAGTACTTCGTGGAGTATCTCTATAATCCCGGCAGTTACGGCGTTTTTAAGACTCCGTGGACGGGCGCCACATTTCCCTCGGTGGGATTTGGCGCGTCGTTCCCCGTTACCTTTGCCAATCAAGTGGCCACGGTCGGAAATACCTACCTGCTTAGCCCTTCGCTCGTAAACGAGTTTCGCGCCAGTTTCAGCCGTCAATACATGAACAGCTTTCCGTCTCACGGGGCTTTTCCGAACAGCGTGAGCGATCTCTCCGGCGTGCAACAGGAGCTGGCAAACGCCCAGATTTTCCTGGGGCCCGGCGTCCCTGACCCGCAATGGTATGTGGGCATGCCGGAAGGGAGATCGTCCACCTTTGGCAATCCGGGATTTCTCAACATGATGAGAGCCGGAGAGGCATACACGATTCTGGACAACGTTACCAAGACCATGGGGCGGCACACCATCATGACCGGCTTCATGTATCGTGATGAGCACGACGGCCGCCTGATCTATGATCCCACCCAACTCAACTTTGCCAGCAACGCGGCCAACCTGGTCGCTGATCCCGTTACCGGCTTAGGCGGGTTCGGCTTAGAGCAATTCCTGCTCGGTGCGCCTTCCCCGAACCTGACTCAGACGGGCCTCACCGGGCAACCCTACCAGACAGATCACTACTGGGGGTTTTTTGTGCAAGATGATTTCCGGGTCAAGCCCAACTTCACTTTGAATGTGGGGCTGCGATATGACATCCCGGGCTACTGGAGAACTCGTCAGCAGCCGATGTCGAATTTCTGCCTGAGCTGCACGGATTCTGCGAGCGGTTTGCCAGGTATGTTGATTTATTCAGGGTCTCCCCAGTTGCCGACGGGGAGTAACATCTTCCCGGCTAATAAGAAGGATTTTGCCCCGCGGTTCAGTTTTGCCTGGAGCCCCGGGCGGGACAGGAAAACCGTGCTCCGGGCCGGCTACGACCTTATCTACACCAACGCCACCAACGCTCTGAACAACGACGGACAGGGTGTAGCGCCGGGTCCGCTGTGGCAAACTTTTAATTATTGGGAAGGCAGCTTCAATTCTTCCCAATGCGCGCCTTTTCTGGCCACATGTCCGCCCTGGATGTTGGGCAGTCCCCAGGCGCCCACGGGAACATTGACTCAGCCTGCGGTCGCGGCGAATGGACTCTCACCCGCTCAGGAAAAGGTCCCCGGCTACGGGTCAAGCTTGCAGTTCTATGCGCCCCCACCGGCTGTCGATCCCATGGTGCAAATGTGGGACGTCGACGTCCAGCGCGAGCTTCCGGGCAACCTGATGATAGACATAGGCTATGTAGGCAGCCATGGCACGCACCTGGCGGGCGACACCTTTCGCAACTTCAACTATGTTCCCACGGCCGACAAACTAAAGTACCAAAACCAGTTGAATTCAGAGGTGCCGCTGAGCACTTATTTCTCAGGAAACGCGCTGAATCTGATGGAACAAACCTGGGGTGGCAACTCGCTTCCCATGTCGGACGTACTTGTGCCTTACCCCCTTTTTGGCAGCGTCTTTTCCCAGACGGTGCTCGACGCCTCGTCGGATTACGATGCCCTGCACATCAAAGTACAGAAGCGTTTTTCGAGTGGGCTCAACTTCATCGCCATCTACACATTTTCAAAGGAGATCGACAGTTGCACCGAAGCTCAACTTGCTTCTCAACTGTTTGATCCCATCCACTCTGGATATTCCGGAAACATTGGCGGACGGATTGGAGCGGAAGGCGGCGGTTTCGCCTCGGGAGCGTCCGGGGTGTTTGGCACCGGCTGCCAGAACGAAGACAACCGGCGCGGTGACCGAACCATCTCGATCTCCGACATTCCGCAGCAATTCAACATTGCTGGCACCTACCAGTTGCCGTTTGGATCGGGCAAGCAGTTCCTGAATCAACGGGGAGTCGGCAGAGCCGTACTTGGGGGCTGGGTGCTTTCGGGAAATCTTAACGCTGAGAGCGGTACGCCGCTGGAAGTCACCGGTCCGTGCGACGCGCTTACCTGCCGCCCAGACCTGGTCGGCAATCCATCCCTCCCCCATAATCGGTCCAAAGCCGAGTTGATCAATGACTGGATTAATCCCAGCGCCTTTCTGCCCCCCTATGGTTCTGATCAGACATTTTGGCAGAACCCAACCGCAGCCGACCCGCGAGACTGGCAGTTTGGAACCGCCGGGCTCTATCTTCCGGGCTTGAGAGCGCCAGGCTTTTGGAATGTTGACACGTCCCTTTCCAAACAGATCCACTTCGGCGAGGCCCGTTATCTTCAGTTTCGCTGGGAGGTCTATAATACTCTCAATCACCAGAACTTGGGTTTGCCCAACACCGGCTTTTGCCTGGCGCCGGGCACAGATGGCGAGACCGATGCGGTGCACCAGGCGGGTTGCTCGTTTGGAAAGATTACCAACATCCAAACGGACCCGCGCGCGATGGAGTTCAGCTTGAAGCTGGTATTCTGATGCTGGCAACCCGCCGCGGCTAAACGCTAAGCGGATGCGGACGCGGACGCTTGTGCGCCACTCTGGCGCGAGGCCGGGGGCTGCTGATTGATGCTAGTGTGGTGTCCCGGATAAGATTTGACAATGGCATGTTGCAAGGACCCCCTCACCCCCGGGCCCCTCGGTCGCCACGGCCAGCGAGGGGAGGATGGATTTTATTACCCTCGCCCCTTTGGG
>JBEKQO010000138.1:0-18973 GCA_049519635.1 Terriglobia bacterium
GAGATTCTGGAGAGGAGAAATGCGGAGCTGGCGGTCAATCTGGAAATTACTCGTAGCAGGCCGATTCGGGCGCTCTTGAGAATGTGGAGAGAGAACCGGCAGGACCTGAGGAGTCTTATTTCGATGTCAGGCGCAGGATTGGATTTCGGGTTTGGCGATCATCGGGACCCAGAGGCGCTGGACGAATATCGGTTGGACCCAACCCGTAAACACCGACTGATGATTGTCTGGAGGACCGGCGAACCGACGGACCAGGCAACACTGGCTCGTACTTTTACTTCGCTAGCTCGGATTTATCACGTGCTCCAAGGGATCCTTCGTGGTGACTCCAGTCGCGTGTCCTTGTTGGCTCAATAGAATGGCGGCAAGAATGGTTCTTGAGCCAAAGCCCGGTACATACGCGCTGATCCTCTCTTGTTCGACCGACTTCGGTATTCAAATTGGTCGCCTGGGAACAATGCAGCTGCGGCCCGGGTATTACGTGTATTTGGGGAGCGCGTTGGGTCCAGGGGGCCTGCGTGCCCGGATCGCCCACCACCAGAAGCCGTCCCCACGACCCCACTGGCACATCGACTACCTGCGAGTGCATTGCAGGGTTCATTGTATCTGGTTTAGCTACGATGCGCGGCGACGTGAGCACCAATGGGCCCGTGTGGTGCAGACGATGCGTGGCGCGAAGATCCCTCTCCTGGGGTTCGGAGCCTCAGATTGCGATTGTCGGTCGCATCTTTACTTCTTCAAGCATTGCCCATCGCGGATCAGCTTTCAGCGAGGGCTGGGAAGGCGACACCCTCCGGTGGAGGAGTTCTAGCTGGAGTCGCGGCCACATTGGTCGTGAGCAGGTGCGGGGCTATGCGTTTGAGGTATGGGGTGTGCGTGAGCGATCGGGCGAAGGGTCCTCTGAAGTTGCCTGCTGCGGGCGGACCGGGCCCCGTGCCTCAGTCCGGCAGTGCCAAAGCCGTCCATGCAGGATAACGCAGCAGCTTGCCCTCACAGACATTGGCGATGTAGCGGCCTTTGCAGGGAAACTGCATGATCCGATTCCCCTCTCGTGCTAAAGCGGCCCATCGGGAGCCTGTCGCGGGATTCTGTTCAATGCCGATGATGCGCAGATCGCCGTAACTGAAGTCTACGCTCCGGAGTTTCTTGGCGCGAAACACCGTGACTAGGTAAGATTCGTGTCCCAGGTCAACTCTTTCTCGCCCATCGGCAAGCGACTGTTGCCAGACTGAAACCAGTGACTCTCCAAGCTTCATGGTTACCGTATATTGAGGTCCCTCTCGTGGCGAATTCGCATCCACTCTAGGTCAACCCTGGGATCCGCCTTCTCCGCAGATTTCAGGGCTTCAGCTTTGTCAGCGGCTTCTCCTTCCCAGACAAGGAACTCGTGTTGGCTTGGCCGGCCGTGAGCAGGGAGGCCGAAGACGGCCTCGATATTACCACTGACAGTCTCGATGACTTTCCAGGTGGCCATGGGGTTGTCAATGTTCCTCGCGGTGTATTTTAACAGAGTCGGAGCGGGATGCTGCCAGTCCAGAATAGGACATCGATGGGAATTATCATTGAGCCGAAACTCGGAACATATGCGTTAGTTCTTTCCTGCCGAACTAATGCCCGTTTTGAGGTGGGGCGCCTGGGAACGATGCAGCTTCAGCGGGGATATTACGTTTATTTGGGCAGCGCGTTGGGGCCCGGTGGCCTACGTGCCCGGATCGCCCACCATCAAAAGCTGTCCCCGCGACCGCACTGGCACATCGACTATTTGAGACCACACACACGGTTACATTCCGTTTGGCTCCGGTACGATGGGAGACGACGCGAACACGAGTGGGCACGCGCGATGCAGAAGGTGAAGGAAGCAACGATCCCTTTTGCGGGTTTTGGGGCCTCAGATTGCCGTTGCCCCTCCCACCTCTACTTTTTCAAACATTGTCCTCATGCTCCAACCGGGCAAGTCCAGCGCGCCGGGTAGAATTCTAAGGCGGTTCCCCGTTCTCGTTCTTGGCCCGAGAGTCCCAGACACATATACTGTGGGGTATGCAAGAACCAACGCTATCCATGACGGTCTAGTTCCAGCAGTCCAAGCCAGGAAGGTGATTCCGCGGGTATCAACATTGAAGAGTGTTCCATTTTATACAGACGGTGGGTCGCCCTCGGTGTACAAACCCCTTTCGGCCAAGATACCGACTGCGAGGCTCGGGCACCGTTCCTAATCGAAGGCTCAGTACCGAAGTCAGTAGGTTGATATCCCGTCCGCGCTGCGCTGAGAGGTTGGATAGGGACAGAACGATTCCGCCGTCAACGAGGTTAATGCTCTGTTGAATGACCGGGATAACGGATTCCGGGTCAAGTAGCCTTGTCTTGCAGAAGGAAGCTACGGTGCCTGAACTACTCATCGACAAACCAGATGTGCGCGTCTTCTGGTCGGCATACGACCCGCTCGACCTTGCCAGCGATAGTATCGACCCGTTGGGGTTCATGGGGGGGTATGTCGCGCTGGCAGATCGGATACTGCCGGGCTTCACGACCATCACAACCGTTCCTCGCTACGCGAGCGTGCTCTGCCTCGCACTTAAACTGGCAAGGGAAGGCGTTGGTGACGGCGATGGGCACAGTGTCTCAGCCTACCGCCGGCAAATCATCGAGAAGCTGAAACTCTTCGAGCGAGCGTGGGGGTTGGCTTGCGGACTGGCGGAGGATGACCCGGCGATAGGCGCAAAGGCGTCCGATGGGCTGCGTGGCATCCGTGCAGTACATCGTTGGCGAGACCTGAACGCAAACAAGGAAACGGTCACGCTGACGTTCGACCTGCTCTCAAATCAAGTGCGGTACGGAGGGATTGGTGCCTACAGCAGCTTTCTTGAGTCACTTCACCTGGCAGATATGGCCGCCTTGACGCTCCGGCCCCTGGGAGAGCAACTGGCAGATGCGTTCCCTTCGCCGACTGCCTATTCACTTGATGTACTCCGCGATGACGCCAGACTCTCAGTGGAGGCCCTGCGAGACTGGGGGCGGCAAGCGCACGCCGGGACGCTAACCACTCCGGAAACGCAGATCCTCCGTCGTGCCCTTCAAGGGGGGGAGGAGGCAGAGTTTGACGATCACACGCGATGGACAATGCTTCGACTTCTACGAGCATGCGATTCGCAGGAGCCTCGGGGTGAGCCCCAGCTCTTAGCTTTCTGCCTGTCGAGCTTGGAACATGCCGATTGGGCCGACTCTGATCCTGCCGGGAGAGCAAATTCCCGGATAGGAAACGCCCTGCGCGTGATTGATCCCTATGAGCGGATGTATCAGAGTGTTTTATATATCTTTGACCAAATCCGCTTAGGCGCGACCAACTCCGGCCAGGTGGGTCTTCAGTCGGTTATGGAAGAGCCGTCTCTCGTGGACGCATGCACCCCGATGAGGAGGGCATCCATGGCCTTCCTAGCTCAGCTGGAAGCCGCATCGGGCAATGACGCTGCTCTAGGGCCCGCCACGCAGGCATTGCAGAAACTCGGTCTTGTTGAGTTGGCACAGACGTTAGGCGCTA
This sequence comes from Terriglobia bacterium, assembly GCA_049519635.1. Classification (GTDB taxonomy): domain Bacteria; phylum Acidobacteriota; class Terriglobia; order UBA7540; family UBA7540; genus Bog-366. The sequence continues at coordinate 3,536 of JBEKQO010000138.1, forward strand.
CAGAAAAGCCTATCGATCTCGCCCAAGAGATTCTGCGGCGGCACCTGCGTGTGCAGGACGGCAAGTTCGAGGGCGGACTGCCGAAGGGCCCGTGGGTCAGACTCGAGCCAGGCCAGGGGTGCGCGGCCTGCCTGACGTCGCAACGCTTCGGTCTGGACGCGTCGCAGGTGACCGACAATTGGAAGGCAATGGCTCGACACCCATACCGCACCTTCGGCGCGAGGCAGTTCATCAGGCTCTGCAGGATTCAGTGAGACAGCAAATGGCGGCGAAGACCAACTATACCTCAACGAACATGATGGACTGGATACGCCCGTCCGAGTCGGATGGCCCCCTCGTCGGTGCTGTCTTTTCGACCTACGGGCTCTCTCTGAGTCAGCCAGACTTCTTTGGGCAGGATTTCTTGCCTACCCTCTTAGGTTTGGGCGGCGTGCGGGACCGCGGGTATGCGTTGCCCGTCACGCTCGACCGCGTACTGGCAACGGCCGATGTAACCTTGATCTGCGATGCCCACACGCTTACCGCGGGCATTAGACCAACCTTACGCGTGGACGTCCTGCCAATCGGCTATAAGATTCACCACGCCAAGGTAACCCTGATCCATCGGCATAATCGCATCCGCCTGATTGTGGCTTCAGCCAACCTTACCCACGAAGGATTCAGGAGGCAGCGCGAAGGTGCGGTGGTGATGGACTTCCACGAGGGTGGTAGCTTGCCGCCAGCTGTTCTGACGCAGGCGTTATCGCGCTGGGAGGAAGCTTTGGGGGACACGGCCGATGAGCAGGTGCGCCGTGTGTTTGCTGAGGCCGCCCGTCGTGCTCGCCAATGGCCCGACGTGTCGTCGCGCCAGGGGGACCTAGACCTGCATGTCGTCTTCGGTGGCGGCGCAAATCCCCTCTGGCGGCAACTGGTTGACGTCTGGCCTGAGGGGGAGCCAGTGCTCAATTGGCATGTTTGCTCTCCGTTCTGGCCGCAGGTCGACCAGAACGCCGCAAGCAACCCTTTCGAGGCAATCGCTAAGGGCCTGACAGACCGAGGCAGTTTCCTCGGCGACTGTGATCTAGAAATCATCACGCGTGCTGATTCTCCAAACCCCAACGCGGTGCCCCGCTTCCCGTTCTCATTGGTTAGCCATCTGCGGGGACATGGGTTCCCTGTCCTGAAGGGACGTTTCTTGCCGGCCCGCCTGGACGCTGCTGGGGAGGAGATCCCCGAAGGTATGGCGGGAGAAAACCGCGATCTCCACGCCAAGTGGATCGTCTTGGCAGGACCGAAGACCGTCGTCGCCTATGTGGGTTCCGCCAATTTCACTCGCCGGGGACTCGGCGTTCTGCGAGACCCATTGGCGGCGAACATCGAGGCTGGAGTGTTGATGAAATGGATGCGCGGCAAGTGGCATCCAAAGGAGTGGCGTCCCCCGATCCAAGGCCAGATAATTGACTGGGCGTCATGTGGCAACGGCGATCTTCGTGACCCTCCTACCGAGGAAGAGAAAACTCCGGACTGGGCTGACTTCATACATCGCGTGGAGTTGGCGATCCGGTGGGAGCAACTCCCCGAACCAAGCGGCGAACTTCGCGTGCATCTGCTGCCGGGAGATTCGCCCACTTTCCGGGTGGGCTTCCCCTCGTTGGCCGGCACCAACCCATCACAGGTAGAAGTCACCAAGGGGGACACCTCCCCGTTCTGCACGGCTGTGTCTCCCGAGCAGGTGCGGTCCATGCTTTCCCGTCGCGTCGTTGAGATCTTCTGGTCCGACAAAGACCTCCGTTGCCTGTTTCCTGTGAACATCCTCCACGACAGCAAGGCCGGCATGCCGAGTATCCTCGGTGCCAAGCCGTCGGAAGAGCAGTTGCTGGCATACTTTCATGGCCGCATTTCCGAAGAAGACCTATTGGCCCGCCTTGAAGAACAGGCACGGGAGGATTCTGATCGGGGCGGGCCTGCAAACCCCGATGACGTTGAACGGCTGAGGCGGTTGCAGAGCTATGTCGTTCGCGAGTTTGTGGAGAGCCTGTATGGTCTGGCACGGACAGTCCAGGACGCGTCATACTCGCCCCGAGCGGCTGAGCAGGCACTGTTAGGCGACCTCAGTCCGGCGTGCTTGGCAGAGCGGGTCGTTCAGGCATTCTTGGCAGGCAAGCGATCACCCGCTGCGGCCGGGTTCCAGCTCGCCGAGTTGATCCGGGTGGTCAGTGAGATCACTTGGCCTGCTGCCGCATCCTCGTCCTCGGATGACCACAAGGCATTTGAGGATGTGCGCGGCCGCGCCCTTGGCCGTTTGTACGCCCTGGTAGAGCAGGCAGCCATGAAGACGGAGTTTGTAGGCGTGCTCCAAGATCGAGATTTCTCTGAATTCGTGCGAGCAATGTTGCCGAGCGACTTAGCTCGACGTTGGGCGGCACTGACCCCAGGGGCCGCACAGAAAGCAGCGCCTCCCCAGAAAAGGGTGGTCGCATGACCCCTACGCTGGATACCGCTCTGATCGACCTCGGCAAGGATAGTGAACGCATTAGCGCTCCGGATGCCGCACGGCAGACTGCCACAGTTAACCATATTTTGCGGGCGTTCTTTGGCCCCATTTCTGAGCGCCGAGAGCTGCAGGTCCTGGCTGACGAGGTCGGCATGGGCAAGACGTATGTGGCGCTTGCTGCCGCGTACACGGTCCTCACCATCTTGCGCGACAAGGACCGATGTCAAGAACTTGATGACGTAGCCAACTGCTACAAGTGCGTGCTGGTTATTACGCCTGGGGGCAATTCCACCCTAGCGGAGAAGTGGGATCGCGAGGATGAGGCGCTTCTTACACGCTGTGCTGTCGATGGCGAGAAGACAAAATGGTTTCGATCGGTTTTGTGTGAATCGGCGGACCAACTTCTCCAAGCCATCTACCGTGCTAACGACCTACGCCGTCGCAACGCTCCCGTGATTCTCGTGGCGCAATCCAGTATTTTCACGAAGCGCTTGTCTGACCCGGCAGTACGGTTCGTGACCGCGTGCCTGTTCCGATGGTGGGGAAACGGCCTGCAGATGCGGGAGCGTTATCACCTCGTTCGCGGACTCTCCAAGACGGTCGGCTCACGCGGTTGGGAGGACGCTGCCCAGTGGGAGGGACGAGGCGAGTACGACATCAACCTTTGGGACTGGGCGCGACATGAGCGGTTCCTGTCATTGTCAGACCGAGAGCGAGACGAATGGGAGCCGGGATGGGAACGGCACCTATTCGCCGACGTGAGTATGACATACGCTGGCATGGAGATGGCACTTAACCGCTTCGTCCGCGATGGGGGCCAGGAACAGATTGAGGAGTTGCGTAAGAACTGCAAAAACGTGCCGCTGAAACAGCCAGGTGACCGTCGAACCGCGGAGTATATGGTTTGGCTAAATTGGTTCCGTGATCGTAAGGCGGCCCTACGAGACGTGTTCAAGCGACTGTGGCGCTACCTTCTGGATCGTCGATTTCCACTGGTGATCGCGGACGAAGCCCACCACTGGCGCAACAACGAAGTGAGTGAGTTTCGTGCGATTAAGGAGTTCATCGCTCCATTTGCCAGCCGAATGCTACTACTGACGGCGACACCGTTCCAGTTGAATCCCCAAGAAACCGTCAGCATCCTGAATGTCATCGATCACATGGAACCGGCGATCGGCAACGGTCGTGTTACCGAGCTGCAACGGATGCGAGGGCGGCTGGACCGATGCATGGAGTCATCAGAACGGGCTGGACGCGCCTTTTCCCGCGAATGGGGCGGCCTGGCAGACCAATTGGCTCGCTGGGACTCACACCTCAATGACGTCGGTGTCGCGCCTCGGAATGAGATCGACTTGCGCACGGAAAGAGTGCGAGAGGTCTGGGCGAAACTATCCGGTAACGGCGACCTGCCGGGCACGCTTAATCTGGACGAAGTGGCAGGGCCGATCCGACCTTTCTTCAGTCGAGCGATGGACTTGCGCCAAGCGAATCAGGCGCTAAGCCAAGCCATGGGGCCGCTGGTAATCCGTCACCGCCGTTCAAGTGCCCATCGGCGATATTGGATAGGCCGCGAGTATCCGCCCAAAGAGAATAGTCTTCTCCGGCCGGACCACAGCCGGCTCCATCTGGCCCCAGGCCAGTCGCTCGAACCAAGAGATGAACTGGTCCAATACCTTCTCATGAAGGTCGTGGCAACGCTGAACAGAGGTCGCTACCGGACGACGCTCGGCACGGCCCTGACTGGCTGCTATTCGACGATGTGGAAGAGCCAGGAGGGCCGAAAAGCCATTGAAGCTGCGGCGAGAGGTGGCCAACAGGGACTCATGGACCTCCTCCACCGGCTGACCGGCAAAGCCACCCGAGCTAGAGACGCAGAGCACCCTAAGCTACGGAGAGTCGTCGATGTGCTGTTGGAGCGATGGGATCGTGGGGAAAAATCGCTGGTCTTCTGTTTCCGCGTGCCCACCGCCGAGGCTCTTCACGCAACATTGTCGCATCACATCGAGAACCGCCTCCATAAGAAGCAGTTGGCGCTGTTCAAGGCGCGCGGCACTGAGGTCAAGACCAAGGAAGACCGCGACAAGGCAATGCAGCAGTTTAGACGGTCATTGACCGCGCGCGAGGCCTCAGGCGTGTCTCTCTTCGTGGATCGCGTCTTGATCGGATGGTTCCTTCAATTGGGCTGGCAACCTCCGGAGCTGACCCAATTCGACGTTCGCGCTGTTGCTTCCCTAGCGGCGCGGGCCGAGATCAAAGGTCGGCCGCTTTTCCCCGATGCAGAACGGCCAGATCGTGTGTTCCTCGCTCGCGCCATTGAGCATACTTGGGCTCGCCGGCTCGCTGGACAGACCCCGAGCTTGCCCAAGACGGTCGACGACGGTCGTCTAACCACCGAGTTGCTGGAACAAATGGCCCAGGAAAGCTGGGTGCGCGATCGGTACGGTCGCCGCAATCTTTCCACTGGCGGCGAATCGGAGGGAGCCGAGGCGGCTGAACGGGCCGCCAGGTCAAGCTTGGCAGCTCACTACGACTTGACCGGCCAGCCTGAGGCGGTCCGGCTGGAGCGACTGACGACGGAGATGGTGTCGCGCTACCAGAGCGGGCGAGGTTCTGTTTTCACGAGTTTGGTCGATGGCCCGAACCTGCTTGCGCCCTCAGGCGCTGCGTTGGCGTCGCTGGCACCTCAGCGTCGCGCAGACGCTGATCTCCTTCGAAGTAGGATGTTCGGAGTGACCCTGCGTGCGAGACAGTGGGACTGGACGGCCAGACGTGACGCTGTGGATGCGTTGGTGCGTGCACTCCTGCGCGACGACATCCTTTTACGAATGCCAGTGTCAGTCTTCAGAGGCCACGACGAAACTTGGGCAACCAGCCTGTTCTTGGGCCTGCATCAGCCCTTTGGCGCAACCGAGGGAACGGAGACTCTTGCCCAGCGGGTTGTGGCGTTCCTGGAGGAGGTGGGCCGGATGAGCGAGAAGGAGCGGGAGAGCTACCTTGAGTATGCGATGAACCCCAAGGCAGAGGCGGTGGCGCTTGTCAAAGGCCAGACCAAAGTGCGCGCGGCGGTGTTCGCGGGCTTCAACACGCCGCTGCTTCCAGAGATCTTAGTGTGCACTGCGGTCGGACAAGAAGGAATCGATTTGCACCGTGAATGCAGGCACGTCATTCACTATGACTTGGGGTGGAATCCAGCGACCATTGAGCAACGCACGGGCAGAATAGATCGTATCGGCAGCAAGACGGAACGTGAACGTAAGCTGGCCTCACGGAGTGCCGCCACGACAAACGAGCAATACATGCCAGGCCTTGAGGTGGCGCTTCCGTACCTGGCGGCCACATACGACGAACGAATGTTTGATGTACTTCGGACACGCGCCCAGATATTCGAGATTCTTACGGGCGGCGACCCAACGGCAGACCGCGATGAAGATAACCCGTGGACAGTGTCCGACAATGAGGGAACTGACCCAATGCTGACGTTCGTCCCTTTGCCTCAAGAGATGCTGGATGAGCTTAAGGTTGAACTGGGTGTCCCAATACCAACACGGTAGACCCAAGTGGTCTGAGAACGGGCTAATAGGGGTGTGGCGACGAAAAACTCCATTCGGTCTACACTTCACTGAGCGAGGAAAAACAGAAGACTCCTTTGTGTGGTCGGTGGCGTTTCCAGGCAGCCCTGAAGGGGAGAGATCTTGGAGGGACGGACGAACGCGCTCAACTGGCGGGAGGGTCTGCCGTCGAGCCATACTTAAAGTGCTGCCGGATGCTTAGCAAGATTCCCAAATAGAGTACTACTGGGGCACCGTCGATGCGGCCTTCAAGCGCAGTCGGTTGGCGATGGTCCAAATCACGTAAAGGTCTCACCCTTCAGCGCTGGGACTGTGCACCTCGTCAACCTGCCCCAGCGTCATATATACAACGGCTCCCAGGCGACAACTGGCGGCTTTCATGTATTGCCTCAGTTGGGCGCGGTGTTCCTTCGAAGCCGCAGGAATCAGCTCGATGTTGCTCTTCCAATCAATTACAAGGTCCACCCGGCCGGCTTCGTCCGTAGCAATAGCGTCCGCAACGCCGGAAACCAGCTTCAGGCTCCCTAATCTTTTTTCATCAAGCCCATGAACGCTAATTTCAGGCAGCAAGCGCGACCGGTTATCCCGGACAATGGGAAGATTCAGTGTCGTAACAATAGTGTCAGCCATTTCCTGTGGGCAGGGACCCTTCCGAGGGTTTTCGCACGGGACCGAGCCCAATTGGCCAATCAGTGTCCTGGCCCGCTCTGCCAGCTTTCCAGCCTCTTCCGGGATAATCCCATTCAGAATCTCGTCCATCAGCTTGTGTAGCACCAAGCCACGCAAGGCACTGCCAACCGGCTTGACCACGGGCTCGGCAGGAACAACTCCCTCCGGAGGTTCAACCCGCTGCTCCGGTTCGTCCCGCCCATCATCATGGCTCCCGCTCGGCCGGACCCAGTGAACCTCCGGGCGCGATGCGGCAATCACCGCATCCTGTTTAATGAAGGTCGGTTGGTCCTGCTGGTTCTGTGCAGGCGCAGCCAGTTCGGGAGCCGCAGCCTTGAATACGTTTGGGCTGATCGGTGGCAGGCCTTCCACATGGAGGTCGAGCACCTTGGCCCATGAACCCTTGGGCGCGTCCTCGTGCCGGGGAAGCACCAGCAGGTCCCTCGCACGCGTGCAGGCAACGTACCAGAGGCGCACTCGCTCCCTTTCCAGCTCCTGTTCTTCGAAGGCCTTCACTTCTGTGTACGAAGCTGGCTCGATTCCGGCAATCTTCATGTGGAGGGTGTCGTCGTTCCGCCGGTAAAGGATTCCCTTGCTCCCTTGCACTCCCGTCGTTGTGTTGATTGGAATCACAACCGGCCACTCCAGGCCCTTGGCGCTGTGTATCGTGATAACGTGCAGCGCATCCAACTCAGCGTCTGCACGGCCCTCTATTTCTCGCTCGCCCTCGCGCCAAGACTGTGACATGTCGCGCGCAAAGGCGAGGATCCCTCTGGCCGCATAGGGGCGAGCCATTTCGAGGAAAAGGTCGGTGTTCGCCAGGGCACGCTCTGCCCCGCGGGGATGTCGCAATCTCAGTGTCGCTCGGGCTTGCAGGCCTTCCACCGCCGCGTTAAGAACATCGAACGGCGCCGTGGCAGGCTTGCGTGCCAACGATTGGAGGATCCGAAGAGTCTCTGCAGCCACTGGGTGCTGAACGCCTCCAGGGTCAGTCCAGAGCCAGAACTTGGGCAACTTCTCAGGCTGGGCGGCGTCTTTCGGAAGGCTTGCGATGATGTCCAGCAGCTCCTGCTCGCTCAACCCTACCAGGGGCCCCCGCATCAGGGCGCCAAAGGCAAGCGTGTCGCGGCCATCGGCAAAAATGCGGGCAATGGCAATCAGGTCCTTGACCTCCTGCCGCCGGAAGAAACCCTTGCCGGCTTGCGTGGCTATGGCGATGCCCCTGCTTTCGAGGGCGTGCTCGTAAATCCACAGGTCAGTCCCCGTCGGGGCGAGCAGCGCAATGTGCCCTGGCCGGCACTTCACAGTTCCACTGTTTGTGCGGACGGGCAGATTTCCGATGAGGCTTTGGCAAAGGGCGATCACCCGCTCCGCCTCGATCGTGCGGGTATCCTCTTCTTCCGAGTTCGGAATGTCCAGGCCCACTACCGGCGGGAGCGAGTGCGGGCTGGCTTTAACCACGGCCGAGAGAGCCGCGAACCCCGCCTGGCCGGTGACTGACAAGGGCCCCTTGAAGCAAATGTTCACGTGATCGAGTATGGCGGGCACGGAGCGGAAATTGGCCACGATTTCCAGGCGGTTGCCCGGGAACTGCCGCTCAATGGCCTCGCGTGCGCGCAGGTAAGTGTTGATATCGGCGAACCGGAAACGGAAGATCGACTGCTTGGGGTCGCCGACGATGAAGAGCTGGCCCGGGCGCAGGCGACACTTCTCCCATGGCAGCTTTCCGCCACCCTCCCCGCAAAGCCGGAAGAGGATTTCCGCTTGCAGCGGGTCGGTATCCTGATACTCATCGACCAAGACGTGCTTATAGCGCTCCGCCAATGCCTTCCGCACGTCAGGGCGGTTCCTTAGGAGGTCACGCGCCTTGTAGAGGAGGTCGTCAAAATCCAAAAGAGCGGCGTCGCGCTTTTCCTTCTCGTACCTCTGTTTGAGTGACTCGAACGGCTGGGCAAACCTCGCGACCAATTCTTGGGCAATCTCCGCGAGAAGGCGGTCAAATGATTCACTGACGGAGTTGTAATGCGCGAAAGCTTCCTGGCTGAGAAGATCGCCTTCCGAGGCCGGTTTCCCCGCCTCCTTGGCAGCGGTTTTCCACTTGCCCTTCTTCGAATAGCTTCGAAACGTCCCAGCTTTAGTGAAGATGAGCTCGTTTTCCGGGTGGGCGCCGCGCCAGAGCTGCCCGAAGGACATTTGCCCTCTCCCGCGATATTGTTCGGACAAGGAAACCAATGCGTTTATGATGTCTGCGGTCTCGGGCTCCTTTGCCCTCTGACGCTGGAACCAGGTGCGGAAATCATCCACGCTCTTGAGGAACGCCTGGCGGGACGGAGCAGTCACCTCGAACGGCAATGCCTTCGCGCTGCGGTGCCCCTCGAAGAATTCTGCCAGGCTGCGGATGTATTTGACTCCCTCGTCGGGGTCAAGCACTATGCACTCCGCGAGGGGGTCGCCAGACCCATCCTCGACATTCAGGCGCTCGCGAAGCCATTCCTCAAAGACCGTCTTGTAACTCAGTTCCGCCGATGACTCATCCATGGGCGTAGCCCCCGGGTCAAGGCCGGACTGTACCGGGTAAGGATTGATGAGCCGCAAGCAGAAGCCGTGAATAGTGGTGCACGTAAGCTCGTCAAGGTTTTGCCGGGCCTTCTCCAGCGTCGCTCGTTGTTTTTCTGAAAGCCCTTTGGGCAGAACCACCGCCATCTCTGGAGGAGTATCGCCGGTCAAAAGCCCTTTCACATAATCGTCTATCCGGACCGACAACTGACTGGCCGCCATCTCCGTAAAGGTGATTGCGGCGATGGTCTCCGGCTCGGCTCCGCTTGCCAGGAGCATCGCGATCCTGCCCGCGAGCAATGCGGTCTTCCCCGTTCCGGCTCCGGCTTCGACGAGAAGCGTCGAGCCAAGGTCCGTGAGGGCGCGGCTGCGGCTTGCTTCATCCGCCAGTCTGGTGGTCATGCAATCTCCCACAACTCAACAAGCTTCCCGTGGAGCCGGTTCCGATCTGCGGTCTTTCGGGCAAAGTAGAGCCCCTTGGCGTTTGCAGGCAGGGCAAAGCTTAAGTCGTTGTACTCGCTCTCCGACCCTTTGCCAAGGATTGTCAGGCCCCTGCGTGCGTTTTCCATCGCAAGGCGCAAATAAGTTGCCAGAGTCTGGAGCGTATTGTCAGGATCAGGCAGGGGATAGATGCCATTCCCGGAGCCGGGGTAGAGCAAGCGGGATTCGATGGTTTTGACCTTGGGCAACAGGCTGCGGACGGCCAGAAGGTACATGCAGCGTTGCAGCTCTGACCCGCCATCAACTGTCTGGGCCTCAACATTGCGCGGTACCCTGCCGGTCTTGTAATCCGTGACTCTGGCACGCTTGCCATCCCCATCCACGTCCACCCGGTCTATCCTTCCGTTGATCCGGATGCCCAGGTCGGCGACAGTAACGGGGGAAACCGGATCCCAAGGATTTTTCCCTCCTTCCGGTTCCTCCCAGTCGCGCCCAAATGGAACCTCAGCCCACGTTCTCTGCTCCGGTAACGGATCCTCCTTTATTTGGAGTGCCGCCAACGCTACCTTACACGCGCTTTCGAGCGTTCCTCTCCAGACTAGCCTGGGCGGAATCGGCATCTCCAATTCCCACGAGGCGGCAGCCTCCTCTGCCGCTGCCGTGACCGCCTTCTCCACCGACTTGGAGGAGGCTCGGCAGAACCCTCCCTTCGCTTCCAGAGCTCTCACGGTAATGGCCAGAATTTGGTGAACCAAGTTGCCGAAATTCAACCGGTCCAGGGTGATCGGTTCCACTATCTCTTCCGGCTCTTCCCACCCGAACGCATAGCTCCACAGGTAGCCAATGGGGTCGGTGAGAAGTTTCTTTAAGGAACTTGCCGAATGCGGCCGGTCCAGTATGTGCTCAACGACCGGGTGGCGAGGGGCGACCCTCCCGTCGTGGGCGGTGATCTTGGAGTCCTGCCAGTCATGCCAGCAAGCCAGACCGGACTTGCCGAGAGCCGTCGCACCGAACTCCACGGGTCTTGCAAGCAGCCGATCAGACTCGCTGACGGCGTGCGGGGGAATGTGCATCCTGCGCACACTCCGTTCAGCCAGGCCGGTGGGGAGCAGCGGACTTGCGCCCAACAGTCGGCCCTCTCCATCCCGCCGGCTGCGGCTCAGCACGACTTTGATGGACGTGGATGCTAGGATGCCGCCAAAGTTGTTCCTGTCCTGAGCTGGAGCTGGGGTTGGTTGCAGCAACCGGGCCGGAATCATATAGTCCGGTAATAGCGGATCGTCGGCCGCCCGGCGAGGCCAGTGCCGGCTGGTCAAGCCCAACAGGCGAACGTACTTTCGGGGTGCGGTTAGCAACGCATGGGCCGGACCCCAAACAATGCTAACAGACGGCTCTTCTTTATCGTCCACCCGCAGCCCTTCGAGAGTCGTTTCCAGGGCAGCGGCAGGCCCGTCGCGCAGAGCCTGCTCCCACAGCGCCAGGGTTTGTCCCTGAAGAAAAACGCTCCCTGCTTCCACAGCAGCCGGTTCGCCCCGGGCCAACAGTTCAAGAAGTGGCAGCAGGATGGGCCTCAGGTCGGGATCACCAGGCTTTCGGTTGTCGGCGGATTCATCCAGGGTACGTTGCCATTGGGTCAAGTTGACGAGGGGAGAGCTGTCCCGCAGCGGGGCTTTCCAATCGTCGGGCAAAGCCTCCAGCGCCGGCGAGGACTTGCGGCAAAGCTGCACGAGGCGGGTTACCCGGTCCCGGCTCAGCCCGTGGAGAAGGACCGTGGCCAGCGCCGCGGCTTGCTGGCCTGTGAAAGTCGATAAGGCAGCGCAGCCGTGGACAAAGTGGATTGGAAGGTGGCTGTCATTGACAAGGGCCCGGACGTGGTCATCCCACTCATCTACGGTTGCGGCCGCAATGGCAATCTCACCCGGGCTCACTCGCCCAGTCGAAAGGAGCTCGCGTGCCCAGCGCAGAGCCTCCAAGGCCTCGTGCTTCGGGTTGGCGCAACTGACGGCTTCCAGAGTGGGTTGCAGGGGATCGTGGAGGACAACCTGGACCTTCGAGTTTGCCAGCCAAGAAAGAGCATCCGAATTGCTCCGGACCGCGTGCCACTCAACATGCACAGCCTTTGCGAGGTCAAGAACCAGTGGCCGCCAGCAAGGGGCTAAGTCGTACACATTTTCGACGGTGACTGGTCCCAATACAGCAGCCGCGCTGGAGATTCTCTTCCGGGCGTCGCTTGCCAGATCCCGTGGCAGCCGCATTCCTGCGGGCAGTCCAGATAGGACCCTGTTCTCAATTAGGGCGATGTCGGCAATCTGATCATTCCTCTTGAGCCATTCCCCCAAATCAAGGTTGGCGTCCCAGACTTTGCTGAGGGTCGAGGTGGCAGCGCGAACCATTCCTGGCAGGTCTGCAATAGGTCCGATCGCCTTAAAACCGCCCACCCCAAGTGCTTCCTTGGCCAGATCCTGGAGGGCATCTCTTGTAATCGCTTCGAGAAACCCTCCGGCGAGTCTAGCCGCCAATCTGGGCACGCTCAGGATTTGAAGCCCGCAGTCTCGGGCAAGAGCCGCTTTGAAGCGAGCTTCCTGCAAGGCCAGCCGACTTCCGACCACCAAAGTCCGTCGCACGCTCTCTCCCCTTCGTATCTGGGCGCGGGCTAAGTTATCGGCACGCGCACAGCTGTCACCGTGATTGGGCACTATTGCTTTCGGAGGTCACAGTCCTTGGCTCACGTTTGCCATTCTGCGGCATTCGTCCGCAATTTCCATCTGCAGTTCCTCCGGGGTCAGGACAGCGGCCTCTGCCCCAAAACCAATTAGCCAGCGCTTGACCTCATCCAAGTCAGCAACATGTAGCGTGAGGATAATGCTGCCATCGCCCTCTGTTTCGATTTTTTGCCCCGGATGCCAGGTGCGCTCCCGAATATAAGGGGCTTGGGCCGCTGAAAAGCGGATCTTCACTTCCTGCGGCTCGCCCCAGATCATGTTGAAGGCGGTCTGCCTGAACTGCTCGAAGTTGAAATCTTCCGGGACCTCGAAGCGCCGGTTGGTCAGCTTCGCGGATTGGATGCGCTCGACGGCAAAGGTTCGCAGGGCGTTTTCTTTGTGATCGTAGCCGACCAGATACAATCCGTTGTTCACATACCAAAGCTTGTACGGATCGACCTCCCGCTCGATGGCTTTCTCACGATAAGGGGCACGATGAAGTATTCGCACGGTGAATTTGTTGAACACGGCGCGGGTGAGGGCATCGATCACTTCCTTCGAGTGGCTATAGTCCTTCAACCCAAAACTCGAAACTGAAATTCCCTGGTCGAGGCCACGCAGAAACTTGAAACTTTGCGCGGGGAGCTGCGAGCCGATTTTCTGTATGGCTGATTCCAAGGACTCGTAGATTGGACTACCCTGCAAGGGCTTAAACAGTCCTTTGCTGAAATAGAGCGCCATCTGTTCCGTGAGGGTAAGCGCAATGGGGGCCCCGGCGTGGAAACCCTCCATGAAGTGCCAGAAGACCGTGCCGTTGCGTGTCTCCGAGCTGACGGGAAAACCTGCCACGCTCAGGGTTTCGATATCGCGCTGGACAGTGCGCTTGGCGACGCCCAGTTCGCCGGCGAGTTGGGCGAGGGTCCGCCCCAGGTGGCCCGCCAAGAGGTGGACAAGCCTCCATTGGCGAGTGAGTTGGTCTCCGCGCGGCATGATTTTTGCCTCAAGAACTTCCGGGCTGATGCAGCTCCGAAGGTGGCGGCAGGATAACACCCCCGGCGATGAATGAAAAGCAGTTGCCCTCCGCCTGCCATTTCCGCCAGTGTTCATTGTGGCCGGCGGCATTGGTCTTGCAGGTGCCATAGGACTCGGCCGCAACCAATGACCAGCTTCAGGGAACGACCAGCGTTTCGGCATCGGCGAGCCGGCGGATCGTGCCGAAGCCGTGTGCCTCCTCGTCCCATTTCACGCCATGCACCGGCACAACCATCTTCGGTCGGACGGCTAAAGCGAAGGCGCGCAGATCAACTGGGGAGGCGTGGCCGCTGGTGTGAATGTAGGCGATCTCGGCCCCAGCCGTTCGGCACCATTCCAGCGGCTCGGTGAAATAGGGTTCCGAGAGATAGCCGCTCCACATCGAGAAATTGAAGGCGTCATCAGCCGTGGGCAAAACGCCGGCAGCCTGATAATCACGCAGCAGGGCGCGCCGCACCATAATGACTTGGTGCCCGCCCACAAGGTGGAGCGAGGCGATGCCGTGTATCGCCATCCTCGCCACGAAGTCCCCGCGGCCCAGTTTGCGGTAATAGTTGCCAAGACCGCCGGTTACGACGATCTTCAAATTCGTGTAACCGGCCCGCGGCAGACGAGTACCTTCCGCAATCTGATCGAGGACATCGGCGGTATAGAGATCGATGGCGAGGATCCGCCCCGTGCGCTTTGCTGCCCGGTAAAGGCTCACGGTGCGGTCGATGTTCTGGCCCGACCACGACACGAAGACGCGGCCCCTGGTGCGATTAAACAATTCGACGAAATCCTGCTCGATCTCTTTCTCAGTCTTCACCGGCTTGTCTGTGCCGAGATTAGATCCCTCGGTCACCAGCACGTCGATATTGGGCGGCGGGTTAGCCATAAACCGGTCCACGAGGACGGATTTGCGGCCGTGACGGCGAAAGTCGCCCGTATAGAGAATCCGCTTCCCCGCGCCCTCGACCAGCAGCATATAGGCGTCGAAGGCAGAATGGTCAGTGAAATAGGGTGTAACGGTGAACGGCCCGATGGCGAAGGGTCCCGAGCGGCTGTTCCAGGTCTCGAAGGTCCGGGTGAGCGGACGACGCGTCACGTCGCTGGTAATCGTGATCAGCTTGGCCGAGTTCGAGCCCGTCCAGATCGGCCACGTGGGCGGCAGTTCTTCCACCAGGCCCCAATGGTCCTGATGGGGATGACTGACCAGCACGGTCGCCGGCCGGGTTCGATCAAGCGACGCCGGCAGCAGACCAGTGGCGCCTTCTGGCGCATCGAGTGGCCGCCCGGCATCGAGGACAAGACGGTCCCCATCCGGGTGCACGATTTCGATACAGGTCCCGCCGATGGATGGTATTCGTGCCACCCACGTTGCGATGGTGCAGGATCTCACACTTCAAAAGGATGTTTTGTATCAGGCATATGCCCCATGATGACTTGTCGGATAGTAAGATCAGGCTCCAGGTTAGGCTGGCTGTAGTAGGGCCATACTGATTTGAATTTGTTGTGAAATGTATTGCTAACCAAATAAGTCACAAGCTTGCGGCCTGCTGTCTCGCATGCAAGTTTCTTGTCCAATAACGGAGTTAACTTGGTTCGATACGAATGAAAAAATAATGCGTAATTCAAAACTTGTGGAATAACTTCGAGCTTAGGATCGTCGAACTTGATTTCGATAACGGCCAGCTCACCATTTCTGTTCAATGTGACCAAATCCACGAATTCGGTGGATAGTAGTCTGTTGCCTCTCGTGACTTTCTCCTTAAATACGCCGGTCGGAAACTCTCGCTCGACTTTATATCCACTCTGATCCTTCCCAGATTTGACTTTACCGATTCGAATAAAGTCGGGGCCGAAAAGAGCGAGTCGCTCATTTGTCCGCCGAATATCCTGATCGGATGGATTATGAAGCCCCTTACCAAAAAGCCAGGTTTGAAAATCCTTCTCTAAACGACCCGGGGTATCATCATCCCTGCGACGCTTGAAGTCGCTGCGAATCGTTTCCCAG
>JBEKQO010000139.1:0-34532 GCA_049519635.1 Terriglobia bacterium
AGAAGATTGTTATGCGCAATTGCGGGCTCATCAATCCCGACGATGTGGAAGAGTATATCGCCGTGGGCGGCTACCAGTCGCTTTACAACGTCCTTATCGATAATCGTCCGGACGTGGTCATTGAGCAGATCAAAGCCGCCAAACTGCGTGGGCGCGGAGGCGCCGGGTTTTCCACCGGTCAGAAATGGGATTTCCTGCGCAAGGCGGTGGCGGAGAAGAAATTTATCATCTGCAACGCGGATGAAGGCGACCCCGGTGCTTACATGAACCGGAATGAAATCGAGAGCGACCCGCATTCGCTTTTGGAAGGAATGCTGATTGCCGGTTTTCTGACCGGCGCCACCATGGGCATTATTTACGTGCGCGCAGAATATCCGCTGGCCGTTCACCGTCTGGAACGCGCCATCGAACAGGCCAAAGAATACGGATTGCTCGGCGATGACATCCTCGGCCGCGGTTTCAATTTCAATATTGAGCTGGTGGAAGGCGCGGGCGCTTTCGTTTGCGGCGAAGAAACGGCGTTGATCAGCTCTCTGGAAGGCCATGCCGGGCGTCCCCGGCCGCGGCCGCCTTTCCCCGCGCAGAAAGGCTTGTGGGGATATCCCACCAACATTAATAACGTTGAGACCTGGTACAACGTGGCGCCCATCATTGCCAAGGGCCCCGCGTGGTTCACGGAAACCGGCAGCAACAAGAGTCCCGGGACCAAGGTCTTTTCCCTGGTCGGCAAGGTCAAGAACACGGGGTTGGTGGAAATGCCCCTGGGCACTCCGCTCAAGACTTTTGTCTACGACGTCGGTGAGGGCGCTTCCAGCGGGCATCCCGTCAAGGCGGTGCAAACCGGCGGACCTTCCGGCGGGTGTATACCCCAGGAGATGTTTGACACGCCGGTGGATTACGAGACGCTGGCAAAACTAGGCTCTATCATGGGCTCTGGCGGTATGGTAGTGATGGACGATGACAACTGCATGGTGGATGTGGCCCGCTACTTCATCGAGTTCACCCATTCCGAGTCCTGCGGCAAGTGCGTACCCTGCCGCGTCGGGTTGGACAAAGGCCTTCGCATCCTCAACCAGTTCACGCAGGGGAAGGGAACGGAAGAGGATCTGAGCACCCTGGATGAACTGGGCCGCATGATTCGCGATACCTCCCTGTGCGGGTTGGGGCAGACAGCGCCCAATCCGGTGCTCACCACCATGCGGCACTTCCGCCATGAGTTTGAAGATCATCTGCGCGCGCACCGATGCCGCGCCGGCGTCTGCCAGAACCTGGCGCTTTCCCCTTGCGAAAACAGTTGCCCGTTGCACATGAACATTCCGCGCTTCCTCGAGCTTTACAAGGAAGGGCGGCTGGACGAAGCCTTTGAATCCGTCATCCTCGATAACCCTCTGCCGGCGTCCACCGGCCGCGTCTGCCAGCACCCCTGCGACAATCGGTGCCGCCGTCACACCATTGATGAAGCGGTGAATATGCGCGAGGTGCACCGGCTGATCGCGGACACGGTTCTCCTTTCGGATCGTTTTGATGAAATGGCCGGTCGCGTTGCGGCGCGCAAGATGGCGGCCACGGGCAGGAGAATTGCGGTGGTGGGAGCGGGTCCCACCGGCCTGACCGCAGCGTTTTATCTCGCTCTGTTTGGCCATGAAGTTACGATCTATGAGTCGCATGCGGAAGCAGGCGGAATGTTGCGCTTTGCCCTTCCCGAATACCGCTTGCCCAAGAACGTTCTTTCCAAGGAAATCGAATTGATCAGCCGCCTGGGGGTCAAGTTCGAGTTCAACAAAAGCGTGGGGACGGACATCTCCTTGAATGACCTCAGCATTGATTTCGACGCCGTATTTCTCTCCATCGGAACCTGGAAAGAAGCCTGGGTTTACCTGCCCGGAACGGAATTGAAGGGTGTGATGCCGGCGCTCCTGTTCCTGGAGGGAATCTCTAAAAACGAACCTGTGGCGCTCGGGCAACGGGTGGCGATTATCGGGGGTGGCAATGCGGCCATCGATTCCGCCCGCACGGCCCTGCGCCGGGGGGCGACGGTTACCGTGATTTACCGCCGCGAGCGCAAAGACATGCCGGCAATCCAGGAAGAGGTGGAGGCGGCTGAACAGGAAGGCGCCCACTTTGCTTTTCTGGCGACACCCCATCGCATCGTGGGGGAAAACGGCGCCGTCAAAGCCATTGAGGTGCTGAAAACGCGCCTCGGTGAGTTTGATTCCTCCGGCCGCCGCAGCCCCATTGCCACCGAGGAAATCCAGAGCTTTAAGTGCGATACGGTGATTCTGGCCGTGGGCGAGGCGGTGGATCGCGACTTCTGCAAGGCTTCCGGCCTCAGTATCCACGAGAACGGCACGCTGGTGTATGACCGTTACACGCTGGAAACCAGCCGCGAAAAATTCTATGCCGGCGGCGACCTGATTTCCGGCGCCTCCAATGTCTCCAACGCCATGGGTTATGGCAAAAAGGCGGCGCGCTTTATCGACCAGCGGTTGATGGAAGACGTGCGGACCCAGGAATTCTTGCCGCACTTCGAGTATGACCAGAAGCCCCCCACGCAAATCAGTGAGAGCCGGCGTCATCACCCTCACCCGCTGCCCGCCAAGCAGCGCGTGAAGGACTTCCAAGAAGCCGTGCTGGCACTGACGGCCGAGGAAGCCGTGGAAGAGGCCGGCCGCTGCCTGCGCTGCGACATTCGCGAAAACGGAACGGTGGTCAGTCACCGGTAGGGGAAGAGCAGTGGTTAGTGGCTAGTGGTTAGTCGACCGCAAGCGGCGCGCGATTTCGGAGAAGCGATATGACTCCAGAGGGTGAGATCAATAGCTACAGGGATCTTCTCGTCTGGCAAAAGGGCATGGCTTTGGCAAAGCAAATCTACTTGATGACCCGTGCCTTCCCTGACGATGAGAGATTTGGGCTGATTACCCAAATGCGGAGAGCTGCGGTATCTGTCCCATCCAATATTGCTGAGGGTCAAGCACGACAGGGAAGAAATGAATTCGTTCAGTTTCTGTCTTATGCCGAAGGATCGTTGGCGGAATTGGATACACAGCTAAAACTCGCTGACGATCTGGGTTATTGTCGGAATCTCAACGTCCCTAAAACGGCCGGTATGGTTGTCGAGCTGCAAAAGATGACTGCGTCTTTGCGCCGGAAGGTGATTACTCGGCTGGCTACCAGCGGCTGATCGATTACGACTAGCCACTAACCACTAGCCACTGCTTTTGGAGGGAGTGAACAAATGCCCCAAGAAATCTCAGTGCGCATCGACGGCGAGCTTTGCCGGGCCAGTGAAGGCCAGACGATCCTGGATGTTGCGCGCGCCAGCAAGAAGTACATCCCCACGCTCTGCTTCCTCGAGGGGCTGTCTCCGTCGGGGTCCTGCCGCCTCTGCCTGGTGGAGGTCGCAGGGGTGGGGCGCCTGCTTCCCGCTTGCACCACTCCCATCCAGAACGGCATGTCGGTGAATACCAATTCGGAAAAGCTCCTGCGGCACCGCCAGACGGTGTTGGAGTTTCTGCTGCTCGAACGCAATCATTACTGCTCCATTTGCGTCTGCAACAATCACTGCGAGTTGCAGGCGATGGCCCAGCGCTTGGGAGTGACCCACGTTCGTTTCCCTTACAACTATCCCCGCCTGCCGGTGGACGTTTCGCATGAGCGCTACGTCCTGGATCACAACCGGTGCATCCTCTGCACGCGCTGCGTGCGCGTGTGCGCGGAGGTGGAGGGCGCGAATGTGTGGGAGATCAGCGCCCGGGGCATCAACTCGCGCCTGGTCGCAGAGCTTGACGGGCCGTGGGGGGAGTCGAAAGCCTGCACCAAATGTGGCAAGTGCGTGCAGGTGTGCCCCACCGGGGCGCTGGCGGAGAAGGGTCTTGGGGTGGAAGAAATGACCAAGAGCAATGAGAACATCAAGTGGCTTGCCGCCAAACGGGGAATTCACGCATGAAGTAGCGCCGGGCTTTAGCCCGGCACGTGCCGACCGAGCGCCCCGCCCAGGGCAGACTCTAAAGGTCGGCGCTACACGGAACAGGGAGTTCACGCATGAAGAAAGCCAAAGTGGCTACGTTGTGGCTTGACGGTTGCTCCGGCTGCCACATGTCGATTCTGGATCTTGACGAGGGCATTGCCTCGGTGGCGGATAAAGCCGACATCGTCTATGGCCCACTCGTCGATGCCCAGGAGTTTCCCGAGGATGTGGATGTGACCCTCGTCGAGGGGGCCGTCAGCAGCCAGGACGACTACGAAAAGATCAAGCACGTTCGCGAATGCACCCGCCTGCTGGTGGCGTTGGGTGATTGTGCGGTCACCGGCAATGTGCCGGCCATGCGTAATTCGATTCCTGTGAAGAAGCTCTTGGAGAGAATCTACGTGCAGGGCGTCGACGAGAGGCCGCGCATACCCACCGACGGCGTTCCACCTCTGCTGAAGCGCGCCGTGCCCTTGCATGAGGTTGTGAAGGTTGACTTGTTCGTGCCTGGTTGCCCCCCACCCGCTGCCGCCATCGGCTACGTGTTGCGTGAATTGCTCGACGGGCGTGTGCCCGATTTGAGTGCGAAGGTGAAATTTGGATGAGGAAATCGGTTCATCGGGCCATTGAAAGGCCTTATTTGACCACGTGGAAATAGGATTCAATGCCCCGATGGCCCGATTCCCAAATAGGAGTTCCCGATGAGAAAGATCATGATCGACGCCGTCACGCGTATCGAGGGTCATGCGAAAATCTCGATCCAGCTTGACGATAGCGGACAGGTGGCGAGTACACAGTTGCACATAACCCAGGTGCGGGGATTTGAAAAATTCACGGAGGGCCGTCCGTACTACGAGATGCCGTCCATTACGGCGCGTATCTGCGGGATCTGCCCCGTCAGCCATCTGCTGGCTTCCTCCAAGGCCTGCGACGCCATCATGAGCGTTTCCATCCCTGAAACCGCCGCACTGCTGCGTGAACTTTTGCACTGCGGCCAGTTTGTTCAGTCGCACGCCCTGAGCTTCTTCCATCTTTCCGCACCGGACCTCTTGTTGGGTATGGACTCCGACCCCGCACGCCGCAACGTGTTGGGCGTGCTGGAAAAGTATCCGGACATCGCTCGTGACGGCATCGCCCTGCGCAAGTTCGGGCAGGAGGTGATCTCTGGCCTCGCCAAGGAGCGCATTCATCCTTCCTGGACGGTTCCCGGTGGTGTGAACGCGCCTCTCCAGCCTGCCGTGCGTGATAAGATTCTCGCCGGCTTGCCGGAAGCCAAGGCCATCGTTCGGCGTACCCTGAAGTTCTTCAAGGGAGTGCTGGATCAGTTTAAGGAGGAAATCGAAAACTTTGGCAATGCTCCCAGCATGTACGCGGGCTTGGTGGACGCGGCCGGGAAACTCCAGCTTTACGACGGCGGCATCCGCTTCAAGGACGCAGAAGGCAAGATCGTTGCGGATCATGTTGCGGCGCGCGATTACCATAACTTTATCGGCGAGGCGTCCCTCACCAATTCCTACTTGAAGGCGCCCTATTACCGGCCCATCGGTTTCCCGGACGGCGTTTACCGCGTCGGACCCCTGGGGCGGCTGAACGTCGTCAAAAGTTGTGGAACGCCGCTGGCCGATGCGGAATTTGCCGAATTCCACCAGCGTTTGGGAAAGATCGTTCCCAGTTCCTTCCATTTCCATTATGCCCGGCTGATTGAAGCGCTCTATGGGCTGGAACGGATGGAAGCGCTGCTGCATGATCCGGCGATTCTGGGCAAGCAGATTCGCGCCCACGCGGGCGTAAATTGCCTGGAAGGTGTGGGCATGATCGAAGCGCCGCGCGGCATTCTGATTCATCATTACAAGGTGAATGAGGAAGGCGCCATTACCTGGGCGAACCTCATTGTGGCGACGGGGCACAACAATCTGGCCATCAATCGCAGCATCGACCAGGTGGCCCGGCATTTCATCGATGGCAAACACCTGCAAGAGGGGATGCTGAACCGCGTTTCCGCCATCGTGCGAGCCTATGATCCATGCTTCAGTTGTTCCACCCACGCTTCCGGCCAGGTCCCTTTGCACATTCGGTTGCTGGGGCCGGAGGGCTCCTTGCTGGATGAATTGAGAAGTCAATGAAGAAGTCCGATGTCCGAAACGAAGGAGTCAGGAGCCAGAAGTTGGTAGACAGGAGGCGCAATGCTGCCAACGGGAAAAGCGCCCAATCCAGTCCACAATTAGCCCTTGCTTCTGACTCCTGGCTCCTGACTCCTGACTCCTGCCATTCGGACACGGGACTTCGGACTCTGATTATCGGCTACGGTAATCCGCTGCGGAGCGATGACGCGATTGGCTGGCACGCCAGCCGTTTGCTCGCCCAGGCACTCGTGGGCCAAGACGCCGAAGTTATCACCTGCCATCAACTCACCCCCGAACTTGCCGAACCGCTCAGTCAGTGCCGCCGCGCCGTGTTTATCGACGCCGACGCTGAGGGTAAGCCGGGTGAAATCCATCGGCGCCCCGCCCGCCCGCAGGCCTCCACATCCTCAGCGTTTACCCACAATTGCACGCCCTCCGGGCTGCTCTCCAGCGCCCAACAGTTGTATGGTCGCCGCCCGCAAGCCATTGTCATCACTGTCACCGCCCAGTCTTTCGAGTTTGGAGACGCCCTCTCCCCCGTCGTCGCCGCCGCCCTCCCACTGGTAGTGAATCAAGTTTGTCTGTGGATAGGTGTTGCCCCCGTGCTCCGCTGAAATGATTCTCAATGCAGATGCGTGGGGCGCAGCGACTCGAATAAAGAAGCCATTTTCTTCGCGCCTCCGCGCCTCTGCGGTGAAGCCTGAATCGTGTGATTTGACCCATAGACAGGGAGGCAAATTCTGCTCTGGCGGCAAAGCCTGCCCATTTGTTGGCCAAGCCTAATGTGTTCGAGTGTAGACCAACCTGCTGCGAAATTCAACGAAGTCTAATAATCGTCTAACAAAGTCCACAAGTCGCCATCATCAGTGTAGAGTTATTCAACAATAAATGAGTTTTTGTCTGGTTCCCGGGGCCTGCGCCCATGGCATTTCCCAGAATTGTTACATTTCGCTCAGATTCCGACAAACTGACCGGGGTATTACACCCATCAGACCTCTTGGCCCACACCTTGCTGACACCTCTCTTCCTAGGTCTGACTTGAAAGAGGTGTCGACCCGTGACGACCTCAGCCACGCCCGCAAACCTTCGGTTAGTCCTCACGCCCCTACTATCCCACTCACCAAGAGTTTCCGGAGCCGTTGTCAAGCTTCACCTGTGTACCCAGGGGAGGGAACCCGCATGGCGGTAAAGAGTTTAATCAAGTATGAAGTGGAACGAGACCCAGCGTTTGCAAAGTGGGTTACGACCGTTATTGGTGGAGAACGTATCCGTAACTGCATTCAATGCGGACTGTGCAGCGCCAGTTGTCCGCTTTCGCCCTACATGGACCTTACTCCCCGGCGCTTGATTCACATGGCGCGCGAAGGATTCAAACGGGACGTCCTGGAAAGCTTCACCATCTGGCTCTGCACGAGTTGCTATTCCTGCACGGTGGAATGCCCGCGGCGCATCCGGGTGACCGATGTCATGTACGCGCTGAAAAGGCGGGCGATCGAAGATGGCGTCTATCCCCGTCGCTTCCCCATTCCCGTCTTGGCGAGCGAGTTCGGAGGAATGATCCGGAGAAATGGCCGAGTGACAGAGTCATGGTTGGTCATGAGAGTCTTCTTGAAAACCGCGATCCTGAGGTTGCTGGGGATGTCCAAGCTAGGGACCAAACTCTTCCTCGCTGGGCGCATGGGGATCGTGCCGGAGACAATTCGCGGTCGCAAGCAACTTCAGACCCTGCTGGATACCGTTGAAGCACACAAGAAGGAGGAGGCGGCGTGAAGCGATACCTCTACTACCCCGGTTGCTCGCTGCGAGGAACAGGCAAGGCGTATGAAGAATCGCTGCTGGCGGTCTTCAAGGCGCTGGACATTGAACTGGAAGAACTTGATGATTGGAATTGCTGTGGCGCTACGGCGTACATGGCCATTGATGAGGTGAGTTCCTTCGCCCTGGCGGGGCGAAACCTGGCCATCGCGGAGAAAAAGAATCTTGACCTTCTGGCCCCGTGCAGTGCCTGTTTTCTGGTTCTCAACAAAGCCCAACGTTACATCAAGGAGTACCCCAAGATTGCACAGACGCTCGAACACGGCTTCAAGGCCGCTGGGCTCGAGTACCATGGCACCGCCAAGGTCCGGCATCCGCTCGACGTTCTGATCAACGACATCGGCCTGGAGCGGATCAAGGCCCGCATTAAGAAGCCGCTCACGGGCCTCAAGGTGGCGCCGTATTACGGCTGCCAGATCGTTCGCCCTTACGCCACATTCGACCAGATGTACTACCCCGTCACGATGGATAAACTCCTGCGAGCGGTAGGCGCGGAGGTGGTGGACTATCCCCTGAAAACGCGCTGTTGCGGGGGAAGCCAAAAGGGGACGCTGCCGGAAGTAGGCCTCTCGCTCATTCACATTCTCTTGAAGGAAGCGCGCCGCCGCCAAGCGCAGATCGTTTCCACCATCTGCCCGCTCTGCCAGTTCAATTTGGATGCCTTTCAGGGCGAAGCCAGCAAGAAGTACGGCGAGATCTCGATGCCGGTTGTGTACTTCACGCAACTACTCGGCCTGGCATTCGGCTTCTCCGTCAAGGAACTCGGGCTCGGACGCAATATCGTAGCCGCCAAACAAATGTTGGCAAAATACGCGCCGGCGGCGGCCTGAACCTTAGCCACGGATTACCACCGATGAACACGGATCAAGAAACCGGACAGGCAGAAAAAGCAAGAGCCCGAATTGGGGTCATGAAGCACAAGGAAACAACCGAGAAGATCATTGGGATCTTCTACGATGTTTACAACCAGCTCGGGCAGGGTTTTCTCGAATCGGTGTGAGTCCATGGCGATTGCTATGCGTGAGGCCGGGCAACACATGATCCAGCAGCCGCCGATTGCGGTTCACTTTCGCGGCCAACTCGTGGGCGACTTCCGCGCCGGCCTCTTGGTAGAGGATGAAGTGATCGTCGAACTAAAAGCTGCGCGCGCGATCGAGAGTGCGCATGTGGCACACCTGATGAACTACCTTCGCGCCACGAGGATTGAAGTAGGTTGCTCATGCAATTTGGCCCCAAGGCTGAGTTTAAACGATTCGTCTTTGATAACGACCGGAAGGGGCGCCGGTTAGGACCGGCCATGGATTAGCACGGGTGAACACGTATAAGCGAACGGTTTGCTTTGATCTGTGTTCATCCGTGAAATCCGTGGCTCAAGCGAGGTGGAATCCATGGAAGCCGGAAATGGTGAATTGCGGATTGGCGCCTATATCTGCCATTGCGGGACGAATATTGCGGCCACGGTGGATGTGAAGGCGGTGGCAGACTGCGCGGCAACCCTGCCGGGGGTCGTGGTGGCGCGTGAGTACAAGTACATGTGCTCCGACCCCGGGCAGGAACTGATCCGGGAGGATATTGAAGAGCATAAGCTGAACCGTGTGGTGGTGGCATCCTGCTCGCCCTTGCTGCACGAGGAGACTTTCCGCGGCGCGGTGGCAAAAGGCGGCCTCAATCCCTTCTGCTTCCAGATGGTGAATATTCGCGAGCATGATTCCTGGGTGCATCAGGACCACCAGAAAGCGACGGAGAAAGCGATGGCCCTGGTGCGCGCGGCGGTCCGGCGCGTGGCGTTGCACAAACCCCTGGTGAAAAAGCGGGTGCCCGTCCACCCCAGCGTCCTGATTGTGGGCGGCGGCATTGCGGGAATCCATGCGGCCTTGACGCTGGCCAACGCGGGCAAGCACGTTTACCTGGTCGAGCGCGAACCCACCATCGGTGGAAATATGGCGAAATTCGATAAGACCTTTCCCACGCTCGATTGCGCCGCGTGTATCCTTACCCCCAAGATGACGGCAGTGAAGAAACACCCCAACATCACCCTTTGGACGCTTTCCGAGGTGACCCAAGTGAAAGGCTACGTGGGAAACTTTGAGGTTTCGGTCACGCGCCACCCTCGCTACATCAATGAGGAGCTTTGCGTCGGCTGCCTGGAATGCATTGAGGGGTGCGTCTACAAGCAGGCGAAAGTATCCGATGAGTTCAACCTGGGATTGGGCAAGCGCAAACCCATTTACATTTCCTTTCCGCAGGCCGTGCCGCAAATACCCGTCATCGACCCCGAAACTTGCATCGAGTTCAAGAGCGGCCGTTGCAAGAAGACTTGCATTGAGGCCTGTGGAGACCGCCACGCGGTTGATCTGAAGCAGCAAGCCAAACTGGAAACGGTCAAGGTGGGGGCGATTATTTTGGCGACGGGATACCAGCCTTTTGATGCCCGCAAGGTTCCTGATTACGGCTATGGTGTATATCCCAATGTGTACACGGCGCCGGAGGTGGAACGCTTGATTAACGCCTCGGGCCCAACGGGTGGGGAAGTGATTCTGCGCGACGGGCGCAAGCCGCAGGCCATCGGGATTATCCACTGCGTGGGTTCCCGCGACGAAAACACCAACAAGTGGTGCTCCCGCGTCTGCTGCATGTACAGCTTGAAATTGGCTCACCTGCTCAAAGAGCGCACCGGCGCGGAGGTCTATAACTTTTACATCGATATGCGAGCCCCGGGCAAAGCCTATGAGGAGTTTTACCACCAGCTTTTGGCGGAAGGCGTCCACATGATCCGCGGCCGTGTGGCCGAGGTCACGGACTGGGCGATGACCAAGGAAGAGGAAGGGAAGTTGGTAATGCGCGCCGAGGATACGCTCATTTCGTTTGTGCGGCGCGTGCCGGTGGATATGGTGGTGCTGTCAGTGGGGCTTGTTCCCCAGGCAGATGCCAAGGACGTGCGGCGTCTCTTCAACATCAGTTGTTCCACGGAAGGTTGGTTCCTGGAGCGGCATCCGAAGCTCGCTCCCGTAAATACCTTCACGGACGGCATTTTTATTGCCGGCGCCTGTCAGGCTCCCAAGGATATTCCCGATTCGGTGGGGCAGGCAGGCTCCGCTGCTGCTGAGGCGATGGTCCTGATCGACACGGGTTATGTCGAAATGGACCCCAACACGGCATACATCGTGGAAGAGGAGTGCTCCGGTTGCAAGACGTGCGTTCCGCTCTGCCCGTACTCGGCCATATCGTTCCTGGCGGAAAAGAAGGTGGCGCAAATCAACGAGGTTCTGTGCAAGGGCTGCGGAACCTGCGTGGCAGCGTGCCCGTCAGGCACCATCAAGCAGAACCTCTTTGAGGACGAGGAGATTTTCGAAGAGATCCAGGGGGTGCTGGCCGATGCCTGAGAAAAGCCACGGATCAACACGGATAAACACAGGTCAAGAGAGAGCCCAAAAAGGGGCGCAAAAATCAGGGAAGAAAGCGGAATCGCTGGTGGCCATTCAGAGCACTTTTGAACCCAAGATCGTGGCGTTTTTCTGTAATTGGTGCACGTACCTGGCGGCGGACCTGGCGGGAACCTCGCGCGTCAAGTACGCGCCCAACATCCGCGTCATTCGCACGATGTGCTCGGGCCGCGTGGACCCGCAGTTTGTGCTCGACGCCTTCGCCCGCGGTGCGGACGGCGTGCTGATCGGGGGCTGCCATCCTGGCGACTGCCATTATCAGGAAGGCAATTACAAGACCTTACGCCGGGTGCACATGCTCCGGCGCGTCTTGCGCGAGATGGGGATCGAAGATGAACGTTTTCGTCTGGAGTGGATTTCCGCCTCGGAAGCCGAACGCTTGAAAGCGGTCGTGAACGATATGGTGGAAAAGGTTCGGGCGCTGGGACCGCTACGGTTGAGGGTAAAAGCCGAGAAATCTCCGGAGGAGGTGGCGGCGTAATGACGGAACCTGCACCAGTCCCCAAGAATGAAAAGCCCAAGGTCGCGTTCTATTGGTGCGCCTCGTGCGGCGGCTGCGAGGAGACCATTCTCGACCTCGACGAGAGAGTATTGGATGTCGTTGCGGCCGTCGACATCGTCTTCTGGCCCGTCGCCATGGACTTCAAGCGGCGGGATGTGGAAGCCATGGCCGACGGATCCATCCTGGCGGCTTTTGTGAACGGCGCGGTTCGTACCAGCGAGCAGCAGGAGATGGCTCATCTGCTTCGCCAGAAGGCCAAGGTGCTCGTGGCGCTCGGTTCGTGCGCTCAACTCGGCGGTATCCCCGGATTGGCCAATCTTTCTTCACGTGAAAGTGTTTTGGCGTCTTCTTACTTCGAATCTCCCTCGACGGTGAATCCCGAGAAAACATTCCCGCAAACTCTCCACAGCGAGAACGGATTCTCGGTGAGCTTGCCGGAGTTTTTTGAGACCGTTCGCTCATTGGACCAGGTGGTAGATGTCGATTACTACCTGCCGGGGTGCCCGCCCACACCGAAAATTCTTTGGGATGCCGTCCACGTCTTGCTCAGCGGCAACCTGCCGCCGAAAGGCGCGGTGCTCGCCCCTGACCGGGCCCTCTGCAACGAATGCCCGCGCCAGGACACTCGGCCGGAGAAGCTCACTCTGAAGGAGTTTAAGCGGCCTCAGGATGTGGTGATCGATGAGCAGATCTGCATGTTGGCGCAAGGGGTGGTGTGCCTGGGCCCCGCGACCCGCAGTGGCTGCGAGGCTCTTTGCCCACAAGGCAATATGCCGTGTACAGGTTGTTTCGGCCCCACCAGCCGCGTTCGCGATTATGGGGCAAAAGCCTTGTCCGCCATCGCTTCCATCATTGACAGCAACGACGAAGCGGAAATCGAACAGATAGTGCAAACCGTCCCCGACCCGGTGGGAACGTTCTATCGCTATAGTTTGCCGACGTCCATGCTGCGGCGGAAAAGGGAGATTTAGTCCGAATTCCGAGGCTCGGAATCGAGGGAATATCCGGGTTTCTTGACGGAGAACGGGTGCTCCTTTGAAGCGAGGCTTAAAGACGTTCACACAGAGATCACAGAGAAGTGCTCACAGAGGTCACGGAGGCGTTCCTCTGTGTACTCTGTGATCCCCTCTCTGTGCCCTCTGTGTGAAACTCTTTTTCCTCCAGGCTGCGGAGATTGAAATTGAGGTGAACAGAAATGCCTGAAAATGCAACCCCCGGGCGACGGATTACGATCGATCCAATTACGCGCCTTGAGGGCCATGGGAAGATCGAAATATTCCTCGATGAGCAAGGGAGCGTGGAGCGAGCGTTCTTCCAGGTCCCGGAGTTGCGCGGGTTCGAGAAGTTCGCGCAAGGGCGCCCCGCCGAGGAGATGCCGCAGATTACCTCGCGGATTTGTGGCGTGTGCCCCACGGCGCATCACATGGCGTCCACCAAAGCGCTGGATGCGCTGTACCGGGTTACGCCGCCGCCTGCGGCCAAGAAGATCCGCGAGCTGTTTTATTCTTGCTTTGTAACCGAGGACCACGCGCTTCACGTTTACTTCCTGGGAGGTCCTGACTTCATCGTGGGGCCAAAGGCCCCGGCGGCAGAACGTAACGTGCTCGGCGTTATCGCCAAAGTGGGCGTCGAGGTCGGCCAAAAAGTGATCGGGATGCGCCGCAAGCTGCGCGAAATCATGGCGGCGATTGGCGGTAAACCCATCCATCCGGTGTTGGGATTGCCCGGGGGTGTCGCCAAGCACATCAGTGTTGCCGAGCAGGAAAGGATCAAGCAGGTCGCCAAAGAGGCTGTGGACTTTGCCAAGTTTACGCTGGAAACCTTTCAGAAACTGGTCTTGGAAAATGGCGAGTATGTCGATATGATCCGCTCCGATGCCTACACCCATCGAACTTATTACATGGGCATGGTGGATCAGGCCAACAAAGTGAATTTCTACGATGGGTCCGTCCGGGTGGTCAACCCGGTCGGCCGGGAGTGGGGCAAGTTTGCGCCGCAGAAATACCTGGACTACATCGCCGAACACGTGGAGCCTTGGAGCTACGTCAAGTTTGCCTATCTTAAACCGGTGGGTTGGAAGGGCTTTACGGAGGGAGAGGAGAGTGGCGTGTATTGCGTGGCCCCCCTCGCCCGGCTGAATGCGGCGGAAGGAATGGCGACTCCCCATGCGCAGGAAGCGTACCAGCAGTATGTGGCCATGCTGGGTGGCAAACCGGTGCACCACACTCTGGCGAACCATTGGGCCCGCGTCATTGAACTCCTCTATGCGGCGGAACGCCTGGAAGAGCTTGCGAGTGACCCGGAGATCACGAGCCCCGAAATCCGCACCCTGCCCACCGAGACGCCGCTCGAGGGCATCGGAGTGGTCGAGGCTCCGCGTGGAACCTTGATTCATCATTATCAGACTGATGAAAAAGGGCTTATCGTGAAGGCCAACATGATCGTGGCCACCCAAAACAACGCCGCGCGCATGGCCATGAGCGTGGAAAAGGCCGCCAAGGGGCTCATCTCGGGTGGCAACGTTTCGGAAGGCATCCTGAACATGGTGGAGATGGCTTTCCGCGCCTACGACCCCTGCCACGGTTGCGCCACCCACTCACTGCCCGGAAGTATGCCCTTGATGGTCCGCGTCCATGACTGCCACGGCAACGTTCTGTCAAGCCTACGCCGCGATTGGGATGGCAAAGTAAGAAGGTGCTAGGTGCCAGGAGCTGTGTGCTGCGGGCTGGGACTGGTTGCTATGCGGGGTTATGCTGTTGACGCTCCCAATATTCGACCCCCTCACCCACGTTTTGCAAGTAGTAAGGGTGAGGGGGCTCGCGGGAACAGAGTGATTAACAATTTCCTCAAACCTCTTAGGTGAACAGTTTCGCCGCGAGCGGGGGCGGTACCGGGGGACTTGCTTAAGAATCGTGTTTTGAATCATCTGCAGCTCAAGAATCTAGCCCCCAGCCCCTAAAAGTTGGCACCTGTTTCTTCCCCCGGAATGATCTTTATGCCCTCTCCGATTCGCATCCTCTGCCTGGGTAATGAGTTGCTTGCTGACGACGCCTTCGGTTTAGCCGTGTCGGAGGAATTGAGTCGGCGTTTCCCCCAAATGGACGTGGTTTTCACCACTGACTCCGGCTTCCACCTCATCGATTATCTGTCTGAGATTCAGCTTCTTATGGTCGTGGATAGCATTCAGACCGGCAACGTTTCGCCCGGAACCCTTTACGTGTTCAGTAGTTCGGACATCAAGTCACCATTCGGGCCCTCGCCTCACTATGTCGGGCTGCTGGAGACCCTGCAGTTGGCTAGAGAATTGCTCCTTAATGTCCCGAAAGATGTCATAATTCTGGCGGTAGAGGCGGCGGACTGTTTGACCTTAGGTGGCAAGATGCATGACGCTGTGAAATCGGCCGTGGGGCTGGTTGCCGACTTGGTGGCCGAACTAGCTTCCAACTGGACGCGAGAAGGGGCCCACCACGGCGATGACTCCCCCGAGAGTCTAAGGCGGGCCATTGCGATCGTATCCGCCCGTTGGGGGTCGGAACGGCTCGTAGTTTTCTAAGCTCCCCCCGAGTTTTTCCTAGCCTTTCATTCTGCTACCCAGAAATGAGCGACCATGTGTTTGGCGATTCCGGGGAAAGTTCTCAGTAAGGAAGACCGCGACGGCGCACTGATCGGCCGAGTGGATTTCGGTGGCATCACGCGCGAGGTTCAGTTGGATTTTGTCCCCGAGGTTGAGGTGGGGGAATACGTGATCGTCCACGTGGGCTTCGCTTTGAGCCGGCTTGACGCGGAAGAGGCCGCCCGCACCCTCGAGTTACTCAATGAAATGGGAGCGCTGGCGGAAGAAGGGTTGGAGAATCAAGTGACAAGCGACGAATGACGAGCCGGCAAGGGACGAAATTCGAAAATCGGAACTCGAAAATCGCAGTGAGTTTCGAGTTTCGCTTTTCGTCTTTCGGTTGCTCATCACGCATCACTCGTCTCTGCTTTTTCGGCCTCTGACTTCGGACTTAGAATATGAAGTATATTGATGAATACCGTGATGCCAGCCTGGCGCGGCCTCTGATCGCCGAGATTGCGAAGCGGGTTACCCGGCCCTGGGTGCTGATGGAGATCTGTGGTGGCCAGACGCACACCTTGATGCGTTACGGCATTGATGAGGTTCTCCCTCCGCAAGTCGAGCTTGTGCACGGTCCTGGCTGTCCCGTATGCGTAACCCCGCTGGAGGTGATTGACAAGGCGCTGGCAATTGCCTCGCTGCCGAACGTCACGCTGGTTTCTTATGGGGATATGTTGCGCGTGCCCGGTTCGCACACCGACCTTTTCCACGTGAAAGCCAATGGCGGCGACGTGCGCGTAGCATACTCACCTATGGACGCGCTGAAGGTTGCGCGTGCCAATCCCGAGCGCCGCGTGGTTTTTCTCGGCATCGGCTTTGAGACGACGGCGCCCGCCAATGCCATGGTCGTCTGGCAAGCGGCTCGTGAAGGATTGAAAAATTTCTCCATGCTGGTGTCACAGGTTCTGGTGCCACCCGCCATTCGCCTATTGCTGGAATCCCCCCAGCACCGGGTGCAGGGATTCATCGCTCCGGGGCACGTCTGCACGGTGATGGGATTGGAAGAGTACGTGGACCTCAGCCGGTGGCGCAATTGGAGGAGGGCCGAGCGGAAGTGGAAAACCAGTATGTCCGTTCCGTGGCGCGGGAAGGGAATCGTCCGGCGCAGCAGATCATGGCCAAGGTCTTCGAGGTCTGCGACCGCAAGTGGCGAGGCATCGGGATGATCCCCCGCAGTGGTTTGAAGCTGCGCGAGAAATATGCCGCCTTCGACGCGGAAAAGATTTTTGACGTCGCCGCGCAGGATACGGATGAGCCCGCCGAGTGCATCAGCGCTTTAGTCCTGCAAGGCCTGAAAAAGCCTCTGGACTGCCCCGCCTTTGGCCAGCGCTGCACGCCCGCGAATCCACTAGGCGCGCCCATGGTCTCGTCGGAAGGTGCTTGCGCGGCTTACTATCAATATCGCCGATTTGCGAGCTAACAGAGGTATTCCCCTGAGCACTCCTTTACCCAGTCGGACAGCAGAATACATGGCGTTCTTCCGCGCCATGGAGACGTCAAGTGCTCGCGATAAGCGCCTCTTTGCCGACCCCTTGGCCGCAAGCTTTCTCCGGCCATCGCTCAAGTTTGCCTTACATTTGGCAAACCTTCCGGTCGTGGGAAAGGGGATACCCAAGTTTATAGATCATCGCTGGCCGGGTGCCCGAACCTCCGGAGTTGCCCGGACTCGACTTATCGATGACTTGATGATGGAAGCGTTCAGGTGCGGTCTTGAACAAGTCGTGATCCTCGGAGCCGGCTTTGACGCTCGGGCGTACCGGCTCCTTCGCCCCGCGACAACCCGATTCTTTGAAGTCGATCAACCCAATACATCACAGAACAAGCGGCGTATGATTGAAGATTGTCTCGGCGCTCTGCCACCGGACGTAGCGTTCGTGGAGATCGACTTTAATCAGCAAGCATTAAGCCCAGCGCTCGAACATGCGGGGTTTCAAAGACAGCAATCCGCATTTTTCCTCTGGGAAGGCGTCACCAACTACCTTACAGAGTACGCAGTGGACTCGACGCTTCGCTGGATCGGCTCGTGTGCGCCACTCAGCCAACTCGTCTTCACGTACGTGCACAAGGATGTGATTGCAGCCCCCGCGTCCTTCGGTGGCACGAAACAACTAGGCCGCACGCTCGCGAGGGTACGTGAGCGCTGGACGTTCGGAATGCACCCGGCCGAAATGCGCGCGCACTTGGCAGCGCATTGCCTTGAACTGATGGATGATCTCGGGGCTGCCGATTATCGGACTCGCTATCTTGGCGGCCCTGGAGTGGGATATGAATTCTACCGTGTGGCTATTGCGCGCGTCGTCGGCGCCTGAGTGGAACAGCGGCGTGGCTAAGGCTAAGGTTAACGTTGATGCTTTGCCACAGAATAGGTATGGAACGGCCGATGAGTGACGATAAGCCCTCACTTGAACAACTCGCCTGCCCTGCTCCTTTGCCCGCGCAAGAAAAGGTTTTGCTCGGACATGGCAGCGGAGGCCGCCTGAGCGCGGAATTACTTCAAAAGGTGTTCCTGCCCGCGTTTCAAGATCCGGCTCTGAACAATTTGAACGACCAAGCGCTGGTAAGTGTGGACGGTGTGCGCTTGGCCTTCACCACGGATTCGTTTGTGGTCAAGCCTTTGTTTTTCCCGGGAGGAGATATCGGTTCCCTCGCCGTCAATGGGACGATTAACGACCTGGCCATGGGGGGGGCTGAACCTCTTTACCTCAGTGTAGCGTTCATTCTTGAGGAGGGCCTGCCGCTTGCGACGCTTACACGGGTGGCGGCATCGCTCGGCCGGGCGGCACAGGAAGCTGGGGTGGCCGTGGTTACCGGTGACACCAAGGTGGTGGAAAAAGGCAAGGGCGACGGACTCTTCATCAATACCTCGGGAATCGGTCGTGTGTTTCCTGGCATAAGCCTGTCGGCTGACCAGGCTCGCCCCGGCGATTGCATCATTCTCAGCGGGTCGATTGGCGAGCACGGCATTACCATTCTCTCCCAGCGCGAAGGGTTGGAGTTCGAGAGCCCGATTGTGAGTGATTGCGCGCCGCTCCACACGCTGGTGGCGGCCATGCTGGAAGCGAGCCCGGCCATTCGTTGCATGCGCGATCCCACCCGCGGCGGCCTGTCCAGTGCGCTGAATGAAATTGCCGCCCAATCGCGCGTGGGGATGGAACTGGAAGAATCCAC
Source organism: Terriglobia bacterium (assembly GCA_049519635.1). Classification (GTDB taxonomy): domain Bacteria; phylum Acidobacteriota; class Terriglobia; order UBA7540; family UBA7540; genus Bog-366. The sequence continues at coordinate 18,632 of JBEKQO010000139.1, forward strand.
GATCCCCATTCAGGAGGCCGTACGAGGAGCGTGCGAGCTTCTGGGGCTCGACCCCATGTACGTCGCGAATGAAGGGAAACTGGTGGCCATTGTGGACACGGGAGACGCCGAACGAATCCTGTCCGCGATGCGCGCGCATCCCATAGGAAGGCAGGCGCGAATCATTGGGCGAGTAACTTCGGCGAATTCGGGCCTCGTGATCATGCGGACATCGTTGGGAACCACACGCATTGTGGATATGCTCTCAGGTGACCAGTTGCCGAGAATTTGTTGAGGCAGTGGCGAGTGGCAAGTGCCGAGTGACAAGCAGGCAGGACGGCAGGTGGCGAAGTCAAAAGACAAAGTGCAAGAGGCAAAGTCAAGGATGGATGAATTCTTGCGCTTAGGCTTTTCCCCTTGCCCATCTGCCCGCTGCCGACAATCCTTGCTCGTCATTTGTCACTCGTCGCTTGTCCCCGTCGTTTAAGCCATGCATGAATTGAGCATCGCCAGTGCCATTCTTGACGCCGTACGTAGTGAGGCGGAAAAACGCCCTGGCGCCCACGTGACCAAAGTGGGTGTGCGCATCGGAGCAGTGTCCGGGGTGGAACCGGAGGCGCTAAGCTTTGGTTTCAGCGCCTTGGTGCAGGGGACTGATCTCGAACCCCTGGCCCTCGTGATTGAGCACGTTCCTCGTCGTCAGCGTTGTCCCGCTTGCGACTTCACCTTCGAGGTGACGGAGGACAGCCTGTCGTGCCCCCGCTGCGCGAGCGGCGAGACGTTACTGGCAGGCGGAGAGGAACTCGACCTCGCCTATCTGGAAGTGGAGGATTGATGGATCGCATTCTGCTGGAGAAGAAGGTTCTAAGTGAGAATGATCGCGTCGCCGCCCGGTTGCGTGTGAGTTTCCGCGAGCACGGAATCCTCTGCGTGAACTTGATTAGTTCGCCGGGGTCGGGAAAGACCTCGCTGCTGGAGCGAACGCTGGAACGTTTCCCCAAGGGCGCGCGTGTGGCGGTGCTGACGGGTGATATTCAGACGGACAACGACGCCCGGCGCCTGGCGCGTTTTGGATTTCCAGCCAAACAGATTACCACTGGAGGTACCTGCCATTTAGATGCTCTCCGGGTGGAACGCGCGCTGGCGGATTGGCCTTTGGAGAATCTTGATCTTCTCATCATCGAAAACGTTGGGAACCTGGTCTGCCCTTCCAGCTACGACCTCGGCGAGGCGGCAAAGATCGTGATGCTGAGTGTTGCGGAAGGCGAAGACAAACCGTTAAAGTATCCATCCATCTTTGCGAAGTCTGAACTGCTCATCCTGAATAAGATCGATCTGCTGCCCTACGTCTCCTTCGACATCGCGCGAGCGCGCGAGTATGCGCGGCAGATTCATCCCGGCATGGAAATCCTGGAGGTTTCCTGCACAACCGGCCAAGGGCTGGACCAGTGGACCCAATGGCTCGAAAAACGCCAGGAGGCCGCGGATTTACACGGATGAACACGGATCACAAAATGCTAAGCAAGGAACGGGAACGCTGGCCGTCCCATGGGTTGCTTCAGCCTTCTATATCTGTGTATATCCGTGTAATCTGCGGCCTATTGGTGGATAATGAGTGTGCGCAAAGCCATTGAAATTGCGGGGATCGTGCAGGGCGTGGGGTTTCGCCCCTTTATCTATCGGCTAGCTACTGAAAACGACCTGACGGGTTTTATTACTAACACTGCGGCCGGCGTTTCCATCGAGGTCGAAGGTGACGCAGATTCCGTGGAGGTATTCCTTTCGCGGCTACCGAAAGAAATTCCTCCCCTGGCGCGCATTACCGGAATGGTGGTTGCGGACCGGCCCTTGAACCACGACTTAGATTTCCGCATCCTGCCGAGTCGCGCCGGTGAAGAGCGCCGGGTGTTGATCGCGCCCGATGTCGCCATTTGCGACGACTGCTTGGCTGAGGTGCTCAACCCCGCCGACCGCCGATTTCGCTACCCCTTCATCAATTGCACCAATTGCGGCCCCCGTTACACCATCGTGCGCGATATCCCTTACGACCGGGCCAAGACCTCGATGGCGGCCTTCCCCATGTGCCCGGAATGCCAGCGCGAATACGACGACCCGCGTGACCGTCGCTTCCACGCCCAACCCAATGCCTGCTGGAAATGCGGCCCGCACGTTGAGTTGTGGAATAACGCAGGGCAACGAAGCGATGTGGCCGACCCTATTCTGAAATCTGTCGAACTGCTCGCCGCCGGGGAGATTGTGGCAGTTAAGGGCTTGGGGGGATTTCACCTGGCCGTGGATGCAATGAATGACGCTGCCGTCGCGCGCCTGCGCGAAAGAAAGCGGCGTGTGGACAAGCCCTTTGCAATCATGACGGCGACCCTATCCGGGGCGGAACGATTCTGCCGGCTGGATGATGACTCCCGAAAGTTATTGCAAAGTCCCGCGCACCCCATCGTCCTCTTAAAGAAGCGGCAGCCGGAACTCCTGGCCCCCTCCGTTGCGCCGTTCAACCGTGACTTGGGGGTTTTCCTGCCGTATACGCCTCTGCATCATTTGCTTTTTGCCGGTATGGACGCCAGCGCATCAGAGCCGCGAATAAATGGGTCTTCTCTGTGTCCTCCGTGTCAGAAGAATTTTCGCACAGAGATCACAGAGCATCTCAGTGACCTCAGGGTGAAAGCCCTGCCAGGCGCAGAGGACACGGAGACATCTGCTTCGGCCGCCTGCTCGGAATTTGGTGGTTCGCGCCTTAGGGCGCTGGTGATGACCAGCGGAAATATTTCCGAAGAGCCCATCGCCATCGATAATGCGGAAGCGGTGGAGCGATTGCGCGGGCTCGCGGACTACTTTCTCGTACACAATCGCGAAATCCTTCTTCGCGCCGATGATTCCGTGGTGCGCGTCGCGGGCGGTCGCGGACGGCAGGTGCGCCGGTCGCGCGGCTATGTGCCCGCGCCGGTATTCCTGAAGGAAGATTTGCCGCCGGTGTTAGCCGTGGGGGGTGAGCTGAAAAACACGATCTGTCTCACCCGCGGCCGTGAGGCTTTTCTGAGCCAGCACATCGGCGACCTCGAGAACCTCGAGAGCTATAAGTTTTTCGCTTCAACGGTCGCGGGCCTCAAGCGCATTTTGGAGGTCGAGCCACAGATCCTTGCCTATGATCTCCATCCCGACTACTTTTCCACGCGTTGGGCGCTGGCCCAGGAGGGGATGGAGCATGTGGGGGTTCAACACCACCACGCCCACATCGCCAGCTGCATGGCGGAAAATCATCTCCAAGGACGCGTCATCGGATTTGCTCTCGACGGCACGGGCTATGGGCTGGACGGAAACGTGTGGGGCGGGGAAGTCCTGGTTTGCGATTATCGCGGCTTTGAGCGCCTCGCCCACTTGGATTACATCCCCATGCCGGGCGGCTCAGCTTCCATCCTGAAGCCTCGACGCATGGCGATCAGTTATCTGTTTCACCATTTGGGCCGGGACTTTTGGGATTTGGATATTCCCTTTGTGCGCGGACTGGACCGCCCACGGACGGAAACCCTGGTTCAAATGATCGAGCGCGGGGTCAATTCCCCTCTGACCTCAAGCACCGGCAGGTTATTCGATGCCGTTGCAGCCATGGCTGGAGTCCGCGAACACGTCAATTATGAAGCCCAGGCCGCCATCGAACTGGAAGCCGCCATCGAAGAGACGCGGAAGGATAGCCGTTACCCCTTCGCGATTCGAGAAGAGAGCGGCGGATGGATCATCGACACACGCCCCATGTTTCTGGCGCTCGCCCAAGATCTTCGCGAGAGTGTCCCCACCGGCGTTCTCAGTCACCGTTTCCATCTGGGATTTGTGGATGTCCTGGCGCGCATGGCGGAACTGGCGCGCGCGCGAACCGGCCTCGACCGGATTTGTTTAAGTGGCGGGTCGTTCCAAAATTGTTTTCTCGCCGAACATCTTCAAGGGCGCTTGGAGCAAGAGGGCTTCCAGGTGTTCAGTCATACTGAAGTCCCCTGTGGCGACGGAGGTATCAGCTTGGGGCAAGCGCTGGTCGCCGCCCATCGTAAGGGGTGAGGCACGGTCCCTGAAACCTATGCAGACAGGAGGGCGGGCGCCGCGTTAGGCTTTCAGATAGGGGGCAAGCTCCTTCCACCACTCTTCCAATTCACGCCGATCGAGGTTGTCGAGTCCCCCACCGGCAACGCCGCGCAGTTTCGCAGTTGTGAACACACCGCGGCGGACCAGCACCTCCTTCATAAAGGGAAGGCCGTAAATTTCTTCCAGGTTGGTCATGGGCAAGAGCTTTTCGAAGATCGCTCGGGCCTCCGGAATTTTGCCTTGGGTGGCGAGGTCGTAAATCTGCACGGAAACATCGGTGAACTGGCAAGCGGGCATAGTTCCGGCTGCTCCATGGGAAAGTTCATCGAGAAGGTTACGACCCGCACTGCCGGAAAAGATGCCTTTCATGACGCCCGAGCGCGCATACTCACCGATGCGTCGTGCGACGGGCGCAACCTCTTCTTTGATGTAGGCAAACTGCGGACTCTCCCGGGCCATCTGGATGACAAACTCCGTGGGAAGCGCCGGCCCCCAGGGCGCGCCGGTGTTCTGAATGAAGATGGGAAGCTTCACGCCCTGCGATAGTGTGTGATAGTAGCTGCCGGCGCTTTCCAAACCCACCGATCCCATATAGGGTGGCAATGCGATCAATGCACTCGCGCCCTGCGCTTCGGCATGCTGGGCGAACTTGAGCGCCAAACCGCTGCTGGGCGCCTGAACGCCGATTACCACGTTCGTCCGACCGGCCGCAGCATGAATGACGACATCCGCTCCGCGTGTGCGCTCCTCTTCGGAGAGCAAGTAGAACTCGCCGGCGAGCTGGGGCCACACCACTCCGTGATCGCCTGCCCGAACGCAGAAATTCACCTCCCGCCCCAGGTCGTCCCAATCAACTTGATCGTCTTGGTTGAAGGGGGTTTGGAGAATGGCGAAAATCCCGCGGAAGGTGCCGGCGGGCACGGCGAGCGCTGACCCGGTGCGCCAACTCGCAAACGGTCCGCAACAGGCGGCTGCCCCGGCGGAGGCTTGCAGCAGAAAATCGCGGCGAGAGATAGAATGTTTCATGGCTGATTCTCCCGGTTAGACGTAAGCGATGCACTCGATTTCAACCGGAGATCCCCCGGGCAGATCTTTTGCCGCAATCGTCGTGCGGGCCGGCGGGTTGGCGGGAAAGTAGGAGTGGTACACCTCGTTCATGGCGGGGAAATCCGTGATATCGGTAAGAAATACCGTACATTTCAGCACCTTGTCCATGGAGGAGCCGGCGGCTTCCAGAACCGTCTTCAGGTTTTCCAGGCACTGTTTAACTTGATTCCCGATCGGTCCCGAAACTACCTTGTGGGTTTGGGGTTCCTGTGCGCCTGCACCGGAAAGGAAGAGCATATTTCCCAGTTGGGTCGCGGGACTAAAGAGAGACTCTGCCGTTAGCGGTTGGCCGGGCCGAGTGATGATTTTTTTCTGAGCTGGCGACTTGCCCGCTCCGGCTGAGGCTGGCAAGGCCAGCGTGGCGACTCCGACCGTTGCCACACCGGCAATCGAGCCTCTCAGAAAAGAACGACGAGGTGATTTTGGGGTGCGCATAGACGACCTCCAGTGAAAAAGTTTGGATACCGCGGCACAGGTCTAAGCGCGAATCGGTCCGCGCGCCGGGGCGGGTTAGAAGCTATCACAAATGCGTCCGTTTACGGAAGAGTGTCTGGGCGACGAAAGGGTTATGTGAGGTCGCATGCGTGGGAAAAGGTTTCATTCCCTTGACACCGAGATTCCGGCGCGCTAGGTTCAGGAATGATCTCAGAATCGACCGTAGTGGGGGGTTGGCCATGGCACTCTTCTCGTTTCAGTCTTCACGGCGAAAATTCCTGGCGTCTACGGGCTTAGCCTCCGGCACGGTTACGGCCGCAGCCGCGGGCTTGCAGGCTTCTGCCGGATGGGGAAAAGGGACCATGGAAACACCTGATATTTACGCACGTCTAGGCGTGCGCACGCACATTAATGCCAAGGGGACCTACACATATTTGACGGGTTCCTTGATGCCTCCGGAAGTATCGCAAGCGATGGAGGACGCGTCGCGTCACTTTGTTTATCTGGTCGAGCTACAAAAGAAGGCGGGAGCAAAGATTGCACAGTTGCTGGGAGTGGAGGCGGCGATGGTCACCTCAGGCGCTGCCGGAGCCATCCTGTTGGGTACTGCCGCATGCCTGACCGGGAATGACCCGAAGCGGATTACGCAATTGCCAGACATTACAGGGATGAAGAGTGAAGTGATTATCCAAAAGATCCATCGAACCGCTTTCGATCATGCGATACGGAACACCGGTGTCCGCTTGGTGGAGGTTGAGACCCTGGGAGAGCTCGATGGTGCCATCTGCGAAAAAACTGCCATGATGTACTTTCTAAACTCGGCGCAAAATCATGGGACAATCGGGTTGGAGAAGTGGGTGGAAGTTGGCAAGCAGCGCGGGATTCCCACCTTCAATGATGCCGCCGCCGATGTGCCCCCCGTTTCGCATTTGAGCGACTACAGCAGGATGGGTTTTGATCTCGTCGCCTTTAGTGGCGGGAAGGGGTTGCGCGGGCCACAGTGCGCGGGCCTATTGCTGGGGAGGAAGGACCTGATCGAAGCGGCAATCTTGAATGATTGCCCCTACGAAGACGCAATCGGTCGGCCATGCAAAGTCGGCAAGGAAGAAATCGTGGGGATGTTTGTGGCCGTAGAACGCTATCTCCGTGTTGATCATGAGGCAGAGTGGAAGGAATGGGAGCAGAGGCTCCAAGCGATAGAAAAAACACTGAGCTCCGTCTCGGGCGTGCAAACGGGCCGCTTTGTTCCAGAGGTTGCCAATCACGTTCCTCATCTGTATCTAAAATGGGATGAAAGTGAAATGGGGATGACCAAGGCAGAGTGCGCGAAACGGTTGCGCGAGGGCGAGCCGAGCATCGAAGTCCTGGAAGACGACTACCCTCAGGGGATGAGTGTGACACCCTTCATGATGAAGCCGGGGGAAGAATTGATCGTGGCCCACCGGATCAAGGCCATTATCGAGCAAGCACGCGCCAAAGCCCGACCATGACGGGCCCCACACTCAAACTGGCGGTTGGTTACTGCCCGCGCGCGCAAAGGTAATCCAGCAGCCTGCGAAACGCCCTGCCGCGGTGGGAAACGGCGAATTTCTCTTCCGGAGGGATTTCGGCGAAGGTCTTGCCCAGGAGAGGATAGAAGAAATAAGGGTCATACCCGAAGCCGCCTGTACCCCTGGATTCGTCGATGATCACTCCATCAGCACGCCCTTCCACGACGGTGAGCACTTGTCCCGCCATCGCCAATGCAATTGCGCAAATATAGTGGGCGGCTCGATTGAATTGTTCGGGTCGCCCTGGGCCTGTGGCAGCTTGGGCGCGGCATTGGGCTTCGGCCTGGTGAATCTCCGCCAGCAAGCGCTTGTTGTTCTGTTCGTCGGTGGCCTGGGGACCGGCGAAGCGGGCGGAATAGATTCCGGGCGCGCCGTTGAGTGCATCCACACATATGCCCGAATCATCTGCAAAGACCCAACCCGGATAGTTCCGGCTGTAATGAATGGCTTTCTTGCGGGCGTTCTCCTCAAAGGTCGTGCCGTCTTCGACGCAGGCGGTCAGCACAGCGAACGTGGGGAGCGCCTCAACCTTTACGCCTCGCTCGGCGGCTGCATCGCGGAATTCGCGCCGCTTGCCGGGGTTGGAAGAAGCCAGATAGAGAGGTAGATTTCCCATCGGATCGACCTGCGTTGCCCACTTGGGATTGAGTGCGGTCACTTGGGTAACGGGAATTTTAGAATCGATTTCTGAACCTCAATCAAATCATGGATGGCGGGCCGCGCGAGTTCGACCAACTTACTTAACTCCTCCGTGCTGAAGGTACGCCCTTCGGCGGTGGCTTGGGCTTCCACCAAATTGCCTGTGCCGGTCATCACCACGTTCATATCCACGTCGGCGGTGGAATCTTCGGCGTAGCTGAGATCCAACAACATTTCTTCGCCTACGATGCCCACACTGATCGCGGCCAAATAATCCTTCAGCGGATTTCTCTTCAGCGAACGCTGGACCTGCAGCTTCTGGATTGCCAGGCCGAGCGCCACCAGCGAGCCGGTGACGGAGGCCGTGCGCGTCCCGCCGTCGGCACGGATCACATCGCAGTCAATCCACACCGTTCGCTCGCCGAGGGCCTCCAATTCGATAATTGCGCGGAGCGAGCGCCCGATCAGTCGTTGGATTTCCATGGTGCGTCCGGACTGCCGGCCGCGTGTGGACTCGCGCGGCGTGCGGCTGCTGGTAGCACGCGGAATCATCGAGTATTCGCTGGTAATCCAGCCGCGCCCGCTGCCCTTTTGGAAGGGGGGAACACCATCGTCCACCGTGGCGGTGCAAATTACCTGTGTTTCGCCCAGGCGAATCAGCGCCGAGCCTTCGGCGCTGGAGATAAAGTTCGGCACAATTTCCAGGGGCCGCATCTCGGTTGCAGCGCGTTGATCCGGCCGAATCAGCTTGCCGCCGGAGTAAAGCAGACCGCTTAATGGTCGGGGTGTGGGCATAAGTCCTCACAGAGCGGATTTGATAAGAGTAAGATCCGGGGTAAAGGGCGCGGTCAGATCTGCATGCCCGTCCAGGGTCTCCACTTCCTGCCCCTGGATGAGGAATTGAACGCGCTTCACCGAGGGGAGATTAACAATTATCGAGTTTACGATAGAATAAACAGCTAGCGTTTCGCTCTGAATGCCGGGCTCGAAATCGCTAAAGCTTTCGTTCGACAAATCGAGGTAAGCTGTGCCATCGCCCGCCACGAATACCGCGCGCACGGAGGCGGAAGCCGAAAGGGGATGTCCATATCCCTGGTGCGAACCTTCCGCCAGAGCCAGCACGATCTGGCGCACACGATCCGCATCAGCTTGCGCCCAGGTGATGGAACGACTTTCCGGCATGATTTTGATTTCGTTGAGGGCGGGAAAGTAAAGAGTTGCCAACTGCGTCGTGCCATTATTCGGCTGCAAGGCGTACTGGCTCAGCTTGGCGCGGGCCGCCTCCTCTCCGCGTTGGGTAGGTTCTAGGAAGACGCGCTTGGAAAGTGAGCGCAGGTAAAACACTCCTACTCCCAGCCCGATGAGCAGGATGAGGAGAAGGATTTTGGCGCGGCTGCTCACGGCCTAGTTCCCTCCCTTCTCGAAGCTGGCAAGAGCCTGGACAACGGCCCCTGCGATCTGCTGCTGGAAGGCGGGGTTAGTGAGCGCTGTGGCATCTTGATCGGGGGCCAGATGGCCCAATTCGATGGCCACGGCGGGGGCGTCCACATTGCGCAGGGTGCGAACGGGAGAGGTGGCGGGCAGGTCCACTTCAACCCCATTTATCAGGGCGAATTGCTGCTGGAGGGCTAGGGCGAATTGGCGGCTTTGCGCCAGCCGCGATTCCTGCACTTGCCCCCATGGCACGAAGGTGGGCGCCGGCGCATCACCCGCGGCGGGCACGGCGGCTGTGGGGGGCTGAAAGGTAAAGATGGCGATACGGGGTGACGCCGTTCCCAGGTCGCCTGCGTGGAAGCTGATGAAATAAATTGCGCCTGAGAGGTTGGTCACCAGCGCGCGCTGATCGAAACTGACATTCATGTCACCCGTTCGGGTCAGCACCACGCGGTACTTGGCGGTTGCCAGAACCGCCAATCGCACTTGGGCCACGTACTGAGCTACCAGATTCTTTTCCAGCGTACCGTCGCGGCTGTGTCCACCGTTGTCTTCGCCACCATGCCCAGCGTCAAGCGCCACGACCGGAAGAGGCGGGCCCGGAGGCGAGGCGGGCGACTCTTCCGTGACTTGCGGGCCTGGTCCCCCCGGTGTGGGCTGCGCGGATGATGGCGAAGGCTGCGACGCCGGCTGAGGCGGCAGTGCTTGGGCAGATGGGGGTGGCGGTCTCAGCACATCGGCCAGCAGAATTTTACCGCCTTCGGCCTGTAAGGGATAAAAGTTTAGCCCTCCCGAAGTGGGGGAGAGGATGAGTTTCGGTACGCCATCCTGATCGTCATACTGTAATTCGCTCAGGTAAGGATTCCGGAAACGATAGGACGCTTCCATCGGTTCCATAGGTCGATCGCCCAAAAACATCACCCACTTCCCATTGCTGGAGGTCGTCCGCGCGGTGACCTTATCAGTGAATTGCATCGTCAGCCGCACCCCGTTGGCGAGCGGGTCCAAACGCACCGTAAAGGAGGCGGGTTTGACGTCGCCAACAAATATACGGTTTGTTCCCTCCTGGTATTCAACGGCTTGACGCGTCAGGTGAGGCAGGACGATGGTCAGGAAATCCACCGGCACCATCCACTGGCCGTTCGAAAGATGCACGGGCTGGGGCAGATCGTAGCTCGCCGTTCCGACGCGGACCCTTGTATCATCCAACTGCAATTCGACTTGTGTGGTGCCGAAATAGGCTTTGAAAGATTTCCTTTTTTCCTGAATTCCTCCGACCTTGCCCACGAGGTTGAGAACCTGTAACAGAGGCAGGTACTTGTTGCTTCCAACCATCTCGAGGGGAAGCACGTGGGGGCCGGCGGGGAAATAGAAAATAAAGTTGTCGCTGCGGAGTTCGCGCACCGGCCAGAAAAATGCAGCCAGAGCCAGAATGAGGATTGCCGGGAAAAAAAGGCAACGTCGGGGAAATCGCCGGATGAGGGAAGCGGGCAATTCTTTGTTACCTTCGCGCCGAGGATGGGGCGCACCGCGCATGGGCATTCTGGTCAAACCGTGATTCTATAAGAATCAGTCGAAGGCGGCAATGAACTTTGGTCGTTCAACCCTGGTGTGCTGGAGCGAATTTATGGTATAAAAATAGCTTGAAGCACCAGCGAGGCCAGGAGCACATTAAATTGGCGGCGGCTCACGAAGGGAACGGGGCAAGCACTACGCACAAATGGTTTTTCGAGACCCGCTATTGGCTGCGCGACCTTATTCTGTCCGTGCTTTTGGCCTTTATCGTCATTGTCTTTCTTTACCAGCCCGTGCAGGTCGAGGGCACCAGTATGATGCCCCGCCTGGAAAACCACGAGCGGATTTTCATCAACAAGTTTCTTTACCGCTTCCGGCCCATCGAGCGGGGTGACGTGGTGGTTTTTCGCTACCCCCTCGATACGTCCAAGTCGTACATCAAGCGAGTGATCGGATTGCCCGGGGATGAAGTGAGTATTCACGACGGCCATGTGCTGCTGAATGGCAAGCCCTTGCGCGAGCCCTACATTCCGCCGAGCTACCTGGACGATCAAAGTTACGGTCCGATGAGAGTTGAGCCGAACCATTATTTTGTGCTGGGCGATCATCGCAGTTCGTCAAATGATAGTCGCGAGTGGGGCACCGTCGATCGTCAGTACATCTATGGCAAGGCGGTTTATGTGTACTGGCCTTTGAGCCAAATGGGTTGGGTGAATTAGTCTGGTGATCGGGCGATTGGGTGATGGGATGAACAAAAGGCCAACATTACGTGCGCCGTTTAATGTTCACCCGATTACTGGATCACCTGATCTGCCGATCATGGAGGGTGAATGGACGCTGTTCTCGCCTTAGAGGATGGAAGAATCTTTCGGGGACGCGGCTTTGGCGCCTCCCGCGAGCGTTATGGCGAGGTCGTTTTTAATACTTCTCTTTCCGGCTACCAGGAAATCCTTACTGACCCTTCGTATTCGGGGCAGATCGTAATCCTTACCTACCCTCATATCGGGAATTACGGCACGAACCTGCTGGATTGTGAATCCGCGCGGCCCTATGCGGAAGGTTTGGTGGTGCGTGAGCTTTCCGAATTGGCCAGCAACTGGCGCTCGGAAGAGGATGTTTCGGAATTCCTCGCGAACTACGGTATTCCCGTTATATCCCACATTGATACGCGGGCCCTGGTCCGCCACCTGCGCAAGCACGGCGCTATGCGGGGGGTTATCTCCACGCTTGACACCGACGGGCAGGGTTTGGTGGCGAAAGCCCAAGCCTCGCCGACTATGGTCGGCCTCGACCTTGCCAGCCGCGTCACGGCCGCCTCGCGATATGATTGGAATGAACCCTCGCGCAACATTTTGACAGGAGAATCCCTGCCGCCGGCGGAGCCGCGATTCCACGTGGTGGCGTATGACTACGGCATTAAGCAGAATATTCTGCGCAGGCTGGTGGACGTCGGCTGCCATGTTACCGTGGTGCCCGCCATGACGACGGCGGCTGAGGTCATGGAGCTTAAACCGGATGGCGTGTTTCTTTCCAACGGGCCCGGAGACCCGGAGCCCGTCGAGTATGCCGCGCAGGCGGTGCGCGACTTGATGGGCCGCGTGCCCATCTTCGGCATCTGCCTCGGCCACCAGATCATCGGCCTCGCCTTGGGAGGGAAGACGTACAAACTCAAGTTCGGCCACCATGGCGGTAATCATCCCATCCTGAACCTGGAAACTCGGAAGGTGGAAATCACCGCCCAGAATCATGGCTTCGCGGTGGACCCGGATTCCCTGAAGGCGAATGAAGTGATTCTGACCCATAAGAACCTGAACGACGATACGCTGGAAGGCCTGCGGCATAGAACCATGCCTCTGTTCAGCGTGCAGTATCACCCCGAGGCCTCGCCCGGCCCGCACGATTCGGCGTATTTGTTTGACCGGTTTGTAACCATGATGGAAGAGTTTAAGGAATTATGAATTCTGAAATAGGGGGTACAACCCCTCCTGCGAGATTTAGGGAGTCGAAGGGCGGGAAAGTGATCCCGGTAGAGCGAGAGTGGAAGGGCGGCCTTTGGGCGTCCGAAAAGGCTCGTGAATTGATGAATGGCGAGAGAGTCGGTGAACAACATGGAAGGGCGGGCCTTTAGGCCCCCTGTAGCGAGGCGACGGAGAATAAGGGGCTTTAGCCCCTGAAGCAAATGGCGAGACCGAAGCACCGAACGAGGCCCGGCGCTACCTATTTTGTCACCACCGATACATGGCAAAGGCGGGAATTATTCCGTAAGTCGCCAATAGCCGAAATCGTCGAAGCAAAGGTTTTCGAATATCGCGACAAGGGCTCTTATCTCGTTCACCGTTATGTAGTCATGCCCGATCATCTGCACGCTATCGTGACGCCGGGGATGACAACGACGCTCGAAAAAGCGCTTGGCCTTGTCAAAGGTGGATCATCGTTCGACATCGGAAAGAAGTTTGCGATGAAATTCCCCGTGTGGCACGAAGGATTTGCCGAGCATTTAATTCGTGACCAAGAGGACTATGATAGTCACGTGCGCTACATTGATTCGAATCCCGTCAAGGCGGGATTGGTGAAAGAACCGAGTGAGTATCCGCATTGCTCGCTGAACGGGAAATATCGTCTCGATCCGTGGCCCGTGGCTTCAGGGGCTAAAGCCCCATCAAGTGGCGAGGTTGTCACGGCGGGGCTAAAGCCCCGCCCCTCCGTCGCGCCCTCCCGAAAAAAGGACTCGAACGAGGCGTGAAGGGCGGTCCTTGTGGGGAGGCGGAAAGGCGTAACGATGGAAGTGAATTAGGGAATGGTAGGGCGGGCCTTTAGGCCCGCCTAAAAGACGTGGGAGTAGGAGGGGGCTTTAGCCCCTGAAGGCCATCGGCTCGATGAAGCGGGGTATGTCTTGAGGAAGACTCCCACGAATAAGCATACCTCTCTGGTTTGTTTGCGACGATTGTAAGAGATTTCGAGAATTGGGAACGCTAGATGAAGCCGAAGGACCAAGAAAACGATTGGAAGTTTTGGGTGGCAGTGCCCTTTGTGGTCCTCGTCCTTTGGATAGGCCTGCGGGTATTTCACAGATGCTTCCAGTTAGGGAGAAGCCTCTCGGTTGACGGCTTGGCGATGATCGGAACGACACTCGTTGCTGCTGCCGTCGGCTTCCTCGCGATCGTCTATCAGGTTCGGTCTTCATCAAAACAGTTGCGCGACCAGATGTGGGACCAGCGGGAAGCAGAACGAGAGGAGGCGGAAAGGCAAAAGCGTGCAATCGCCGCTGCTCTCCTAGCGGAGATCGATGATTTTTATAAGTTTTCCTTGAAGGGCCTTTGGGGTGACAGGGCACGTCTCCGCGGTGCAATTACGGGGTTAATGAAGCCGCCACCTGAGCTGGGATCGCTTCCTTCAACTGCGCTTGTTTTATACAGGTCGACTACACATCAACTTGGTGCACTCAATGTGACCACCGTGAAATCAGTCGTGGGCCTCTACAACTTTATGGCGAGTTTTATAGATACTTACGAAGCATACAGAAGAGACTGGTCCCCATCTAGGCCCATTGCAGACCCCGAGATGGCGACGAAACTGCGGGACATTTTCGACGTGGTTCCCAAACTCATTCTTGATTGCTACCGTACATGTCAACAATTAGCCAAAGAACAGGCCGTCCCGTTCGAGAAGTCTGGGTTTAGCATACCGGTAATCGGCGAGCGCAATGAAAACGGGCAGACAATGAAACAGGCCCTAGAAGATGAAGCCGCCCGCATACGCCAGCGCCTAAGCACCGAAAAGACCAATTCGCGCAGCGATGATAGGCTCGATGAGATCACCCAAAACGATCAATAATGCCCAAACGCACTGATTTACGCAAAATTCTGATCATCGGTTCCGGGCCGATTGTTATTGGCCAGGGGTGCGAGTTTGACTATTCGGGGACGCAGGCTTGCAAGGCTCTGAAGGCCGAGGGTTATGAGGTGGTTTTGGTGAATTCCAACCCCGCCACCATCATGACCGACCCGGAATTCGCTGATGCCACTTACGTCGAACCGCTCACGGCTGATTATCTGGAAGCCATCATCGCGCGCGAAAGGCCCGATGCGCTGTTGCCGACCGTGGGCGGGCAGACGGCACTGAACCTTTCCGTCGAGCTGGCGGAGAGCGGCGTTTTGGATAAATACAACGTGCAATTGATTGGTGCGTCTCTGAAAGCCATCAAAATGGCTGAAGACCGCCTGTGGTTCAAGGACGCCATGTTGCAAATCGGCCTCGATGTGCCGAAGAGCGTCCTGGTGAACAAGGTGGAAGGCGCGTTAAAATTCTCCCTCAAAGTGGGATTCCCACTGATCATCCGTCCCTCGTTCACTTTAGGAGGCACGGGGGCGGGCATGGCCTATAACCGCGAGGAACTGGAAGAGAAGGTGCACTATGGGCTCGAACTAAGCCCCGTGCACGAAGCGCTGGTGGAAGAATCAGTGGTGGGGTGGAAGGAGTTTGAGCTCGAGGTCATGCGCGATCACGCTGATAACGCCGTGGTGGTCTGCTCGATTGAAAACTTCGATCCCATGGGCGTCCACACCGGTGATTCCATCACCGTCGCGCCCGTGCAAACGCTGACCGACAAGGAATACCAGATCATGCGGGACGCGGCGTTCAAGGTGATTCGCGCCGTGGGAGTGGAGACTGGCGGCTCCAACATCCAATTTGCCGTCTGCCCGGAAACCGGCCGCATGGTGGTGATTGAAATGAACCCGCGCGTTTCGCGCAGCTCGGCGCTGGCGTCAAAGGCCACGGGCTTTCCCATTGCCAAGATTGCCGCGCGCCTGGCGGTGGGCTATACGCTGGATGAAATCCCCAACGACATCACCAAGAAGACTCCCTCCTGCTTCGAGCCCACCATCGATTATGTGGTAGCCAAAATTCCCAAGTGGGCGCAGGAAAAATTCCCTGACTCCGATCACACGCTGGGGCCGCAGATGAAGTCGGTGGGAGAAGTCATGGCGATCGGGCGCACCTTCAAGGAAGCCTTGATGAAAGGAATCCGGTCGCTCGAAACCGGCCGCAAAGCGCCCACCTCGCCGTCGGATCCCACCGAATTGGAGCGGCGCCTGGCGATTCCGCACCCCGAGCGCCTGTGGGACCTCCTGCATGCTTTTGAGATCGGATACAGC
>JBEKQO010000140.1:0-18486 GCA_049519635.1 Terriglobia bacterium
GGGAGAGGGCGGTGATTCTGATTTCTCTCCCTCTCCCTTGGGGAGAGGGGGGACCGCAAGGCGGGGGGTGAGGGGTTTCTTCGCGGGTGATTAATTCATGGTCATGGAGGTGTCTGGCGCCCGCGACTTTGACGGAATCCTGTGGCCTATACAATACAGTCTACGGATCGGAAAATGTGATTCCCAAAGGTCCCGACAAATGATCTGGACCGATCACCGAGGGCAGTGCGGAGCCGGACTGCGCATGGGAAGGCAGGCAAAGGGAATGTAGCGCAAGGTTGGCACAGTCGTGCGGCTTTTCCCCCGCGCCGCAAGTTGGGTGGCGCGGCCATGCAAATGTGTTAGCGCCGGTCAAGGGAATAATTTTCGCCGGTTTAGCCCCCATTTCGCACCACGATTTTGGAAGGGCGGGGCTTTACGGGCTGCGGAAAAACTGGAAAGCGCTGTCATTCTGAGCACTGACAGCCGTTTGGCTGCCCATGATAGGCGGAAACTCGGGCCGAGGAAGGGTAGCGCGGACCTGTTCTTGAGGTCCGCGGCTTTTCCTTGTCCATCGGGGACGTGCCGCGGACCTAAAAAACAGGTCCGCGCTACACCTACTGAATTTTAAGGACTTACGCGTCGAGTTTCTGCAGAGGAGCAGCGGCGGTCCTGAGCCTTGCGAAGGAAGAATCTCGCATTGTCTTGAAAATACTCAGAGGGAGATCC
The DNA here is from genome assembly GCA_049519635.1 of Terriglobia bacterium. Classification (GTDB taxonomy): domain Bacteria; phylum Acidobacteriota; class Terriglobia; order UBA7540; family UBA7540; genus Bog-366. Next base: position 709 of record JBEKQO010000140.1, read on the forward strand.
TTCGCGTAGTTTGCCCTGAGCGGGCAGAGCGAGATTCTTCGCTGCGCTCAGAATGACAGCGAATGGGCTCAGGACGACAGCATTGTAGGGTTTTTCCGCAGCCTGTGAAGCCCCGCCCTTCCAGCAACCCCGCTCAAGCGAGGTGAGAAATACGGTTTAGCGGGGCCCAGTTCGGGCGAGGCACGCCTGGCAGGCAAAACCCCACCCTGCCGCCTCAACCGGCACCGCCCCTGGTTGCGCGCCTGCCTCGCCAACTCCCCGAAAATTCTTAGTCTGGCGGCCTGTTCCGTCCCGTCACTCGGAAGTTATTCTGCCCGTTGGTCTGCTTGCTCGGAGTCCTGTGAAGTGCCCCCGAAGTCCCCTCAGGGAAGTGACCGTGCCTTTTGGCGATCACTTTGTTGTGTGTCGCCTACACGTAGAAGCGGGCTGATTGGTAAATACTTGGCGACAAGGCAGGAGTAATATGCGATGGCGTGGGCCAACTTCCGAGTGGCGACTCTTCGGGACTTATCCCGGTTCGGCGGCGGTCTTGTTGCTTCCCTGAGCCTGTATAATGCGCGTAGAAAAGGAGAGTTCTAGACCGTTACGTGCTGCGAGTTGCAATCGGAGAACCGTGCTCGTATCCTGCATCATGCCAACCTGCAATCGTCAGGGCCTGATCCCTGTAGCCTTGAAGTGCTTCTTATCACAGGATTGGCCCGATAAAGAACTCGTGGTGATCGATGACGGCGCTGTGAAGGTAGAAGGGTTAGTCAAGCAATTGGTTCCCGATGCGGTCTATCTCTACCTCGCTGAAAAGCAGGTAATCGGAGTCAAACGGAATCTGGCGTGCGAAGCCGCAGGGGGCGAGGTAATCTGTCATTTCGATGATGATGACTGGTCAGCAGCCGCCAGAGTCAGCGACTAGGTGACGCGCCTCCTTGAGTCTGGAAAGCAGATGACCGGATATCACTCCATTACGTACTGGAACGGAGTGAAGGCCTACCGCTACGTGTCCCCAGTTCCGCAGTACGCGCTGGGGACCACCATGTGTTATCAGAAAAGCTTTTGGCATACACACCGCTTTCCTGCCAAGGAATATGCAGAGGACAATGACCTAGTCTATAAAGCCCGTGACGGGAAACAGTTAATTGCTGTGGACGCAAGGCAGATGATGATTGTAAGGTCCCATGAGTTGTGTACAAGCAGCCCGGAGAGATTAAGACTGAGCACATGGCCAGAAGTACCGCGTGAGAGCTTGCCCCGAGAATTCTTTGACGCGATTGCATAGTAGGCGCACGGAAAGATTTGCGCAGCGCGCGGAAACGGATCATTCACCTGCGGGCGGTCCGTCCAAAACTTTCCGGCCGTGCCGGACTCCTCAGCGAAAATCTGAATAAACCCGCACTCCGGCATCGTCATAAAGCTTCTTAAGTTCAGCTCGCGGCTGATCGATTTTCTTTTTTTCCCACGGCCAAAGGTCCGAATCGAGCTCGCAAAAGCTGACGTCGGTTTCGCCGCTGTCGCGCAAACTCCGGCCCTTGGTCAGTACCGTCGCCAGAACGGCCCGATCAAACTCACTTAACACGACCTCCGTAAAGTGCAACTCGACTGACAAGCCTAACGCGGCATCATCCAAAGGCAAAACCTCGACCCCCGCGCCTTTGGTAATATCAAGAAGCGTGTCGTTTAGCTTGTCGAGCCCCGACCTAACGTGCCCCTCAAACTTCGATAGCATTATCCTCGCGGATTCCGCAGTCTCGTGATTAAGGTGATTCTTTTCAGAGGCCCATTCGACAAAGGCTCGCAGCCTGTCGGCTTCTTTCGGTTGAAACTTATTTCGAATGGTTTTTTTGGCTTCACTAATGCAGCAGGCCGGTAGATAAATTCGAATGTGCCCGTCCCTAGCCGAATCCCGCAATTCAAGTGCGTCAGGACGTGGATTACTAGCGGGAGCAGCAAGCGCAACAAGCCAATTAGTCTCGACGAATACGTGTCGCACCTGGTCAGCTTTCCCGCATTATGGGGTGAGCAATACTCACGCGACCGCCACTTACTGCGGGAAGTATGTGCTCATTTATGGCCGAATTCAGGCGCGGATCGCTCACCGCCGCTTGCCCCGTTTGCGCAAGTTCATCTAGCCATCCAAGCAGATTGGACTCAACCGCTGATTCTGACCCGGCCATAGGTCCCCGCGTTTCCAAGAGCTCACCGGATGGGAAATCGCCCACCAGTTCGATGGGATCTTCTGTCCGCCCAAGGAATCGGTATTTGTAAATGCGGAGAACTTGTGGCGTGAAGATGATCCCAACGGGACAGCCCGTCCGGAGCATGTATTCCTTCAACTGAATTGCCGCCTCGTCCAGGTTAGCCGTAGCGCCTTTCGCTTCCGCTACCAAAGCGAAAGTGCCGGGTGAATAGTCCGTAGTGACGATCACGTCAGGGGTGAATGCCATTCTAGAAGCTTATCACTTTTCACCGGGCGAGACCAGACTGACGCCGCTACACGCGGGTTGTGTCTGCCACGCAAATTTCAGAGGTGTTGCTTCAACTGCCGAAAAACGCGCTACTCGAAAGTTTGTCCCGCAACCGGCTCGCGGCGACTACTCTAGGGCGCGCCCAAGGCTATCGGTCCCGCCTAACGGCGTAGAGTTTACCGATTCGCTGTCACTTGGACGTATAGGCAAAGCGTTCTTGTGGCCTGGAGGCTATCGACAACGCGCCATAAGCATGGGTAAGCCGTTTTCCGTCCATGTGAAACTGCCGGTTCCATGTACGTGGTTCAGGCGTCATCCTGATTCCTTGGGTTAAGGGCTGTACGCTGCTGAAGCAAAAGGAAGATGGCCGCGCGCTGTTTTTCGAGCTCCTTCTGGAAGCTGGTTTCGAGCTTTCGGACGCTCTCCTCCTGGGACTCTTGTGCTGCCTTGTGTAATCGAGCGCGAAACTCGTCAACCCCTGCCCATGCAACCTGGTTCAGGGTTTCGACGGTCGATTGCGACATGGCAAGAAGCTGTTTTCGAGCCTGATCGGCGAGGGTCGATTGGAATGCCTTCACATCATTCTGGAGGTTCCCAGCAAGCTGCCCGACATCCTGGCGAAGAGTCTGGGAAGACGATTCAAAAAGCGTGCCCGCAAGCTTTCGGAGTTCGTTCCCGGTCACCTTTACGAGGGTAAGCCCCGCCTCATGAGTCAACTTGTTGAGGCGCTCGTTGAACTTGCCGGGAGCGGATTGAATCACGGAATCGAGTTGTGCTTCCGCCCGGCTTCGCAAACGCTCCTGGAGTTCTTTCGACGAGCTGGCGAGGAATTCATCGGCCATCGCTGACAGGCGTTTATTCGATTCCTGGCTGAATATTTCCGTCGCGGCAACGGCTTCATCCCGGATATGCCGGCGTACCTTTTCTGCTGAGGCCTCTGCCAGTTCGTCGGCGATGCAATGGAGCTTTTGCGAGAACATCTGAGCCGCGCCTTCCTGCATCTCCCCTAGTAGGGTTTGCAGGCCAGGTTGAATGCTTTCCAGGGCCAAGCTTGCGCTCGCGGCGAGTTGCCTTTGATAATCCTCGACGCCCGCCCGCAGGCTTCGTACCGATTCGAATTGTGCAGCCCTTAATTTGGAGGCTCCTTGCTCGGCGGCAGACTGGACGGAGCCGATGGCCAATTCCGAGCGCTGAGCGACGGTTTGGCTGAAGGCCTTGGCCGTCTTGCTGAGTTCCTGCTCCGAGGATTGCCGGACCTTCCTGCTTTCCTCTTGCATACGGTCTTGCAGGCTCTGAACCGCTTGCTGCAGGGAGACCAACGCATCCTGGGTCAGCACTTGTGTCCGTTCCTGGAGAGATTGGGTCGTCTGCGCCACCACCTTCCCGGCGGACTCCTGCAAAGACTTTTCCATCCTCGCACGCAGCGAAGGAAGCATTTGCCCCGCCATCGTTTCGAACTTTGCCGATAGGTTGCTTGTCCCCAAAAGGGCGATTTGGTTTAGCTGCTTCTTGATTCCCTCAATCGTCTGCTCTTGATACCATTTCAGTTCGGCGTAGGCTTTAGAGAGTCGATCCTTCGTTTGGGCCGCGAGTTGCTTGTCCGCTTTTGCGAAGGTCGCGTTAACGGTCCTCGTGACCGCCTCCAGGACCAGAGCCTGACACTCGCCCTCCAGGGTTGCGGACGTGCTTTCCACTCCCTTGCGGAGGTTGACGGCCACTTCTTGCAGGGCGGACTCGAGTGCCAGATGGCTGGCCTCGCGGATCCTTTGGCCGGTGTCTTCGACCACGGTTTGCGAATTCTTTTGGAGGGCCTCGAAGCTCGCCAGCAGGGTCTCGACGACCGTGCGCGAGGCTTGCACCCGGTCGGCTAGCGCACCGAGTTTTTGCTGCGTCGAAACCACCATTTGGTCTTCTGTCCGGTTCGCCGCATCCTGAAAATTAGCCTCCACACGCAGGGCGCATTGATTCGTAAACCGGATTACCTTCTCGGTATAAGCTTTGAGGCGTGTGTCCGCAGCCTCATCGAGTTGTTGGGTAAGCTTGGCGAGCACGGCCGCCGTAATCGCGTCGATGTTTTTCCGGGGAGGGCCAGGGACGGCGCCAGGCGCGAGCGGCGGTTTGGGAGGAGCAGGAAAAGCCACGGCCCTGGGTGGCACAGGCCTGGCGGGAGACGGAGTGAGTATGCCGAGGCCGGGATTTGGACCCTGAGAGCTAGGGGTGGGTTGGACGGGACTCATGGCTGCGGCCGGGGAAGACGCTTGGTCAGCCAATGGCTGCGTGGGGCCGGGATTTACGTCCCGTTCCGCGCCGTCACCCACGTGGACAAGATGCTTCAGCCGGCGCCCATTTCCCCGGCCACCCGTACCATTGGGAAGCTTGCCTTCATACATCAATGAACCGCCTTGTGCCTGAGATCCATCCACGAGCCATAAATCGGTCGAGCCTTCTTTCGCAGCGGTGATGGAAATCTCACCCGGGCATCCGCCCCCATAGAGCCCAACAATCGGTTGCCCCTCATATCATCTGCCGGCCAGGCCGCTTCTCCATTTATTGAATCAGCGAGTTTCCTGAAATCGGACCCTCATACGGTTCCATTTACCCTGCAACTGCCAGAGGCCGCAGACGTAGGAAGGCGGGTTCTCGGCTCGGAATCGCGGCCGAACGCTAATAACATTGTTACGGTAGATGGAAGAAAGGTCAATACACCGTTGGTGCCAGGGTCATGGCCCTTTGGTGGTGTAGGAAAGAATGTCGCCCCGCGGGTGAACAAGCGAGGCGTTCAATTCGAGATGGTGGCGAGACGATAGGAAAGCCTCTTGTGGTATCATCCTTGCAAACGCGAAAGGAGTTAGCCAATGAATAGTCTGCCAAACTTGCTCAGGCCGATAATGCTCAAGTTGCACGATCTCCTCCTGGATCCCAACAACCCGAGGTTTTCAGAGCTGGGTGAGGAACTCAACCCAGTTCCGGAAGGTCGGTTTGGCGACGAAAAAGTCCAGATGAATAGGGCATCGGGCATGAGAGAATCCCATGATTAGAACTGCACTGACCATGGCTTGTATCTACCCGCTCTTGGCAATCCTGAGTTTGCCGCATGTTTCGAAGAACTCATCTTGAATCGAAATTGCTGGACGAGATAGTTAATTACTACCTCAAATCGGCGGACTTTAATGGAATTCCCCTGCATCTGTTGCTTAAGAACCAAGAACCTGAAAGCATTGACGCGTTAAAAAGACTGGTTCGCAATGGGCTAGTGGAGGTGATTTCTGACGCCTGGGATAATCCGTGCATCAAGCGTCTACGAGGGCGCGAAATTACAAAACAGATTGAGGTTCTGGAGATTCAACCGGCAGCGAGGGCTTTCCTATATCCCACCAAAAAGCACATGAAAACGGTGATTCATCCGCGTCTCTACCAGGATCGGCCTTTCACGAGACTGCTAGCCCTGGCCAATCCGCAAATTGAACCAATGTTCTTTGATCTTAGTGTTCTGGACAGGTACCAATCTGATCCTCGATACATCTTTCAATTCGATGGTCTTGACGGACGCGTATCGATTACTGATAGGCACTATCAATCGAGAAGCATGGGCTCTTCTGACAAGGTCATACTTAAAAGCTTTGGGCTCGGGGCAGATGCGAAGGGACAGAGGGTTGCCGTTGTATTCCTTCGGTATCTTTCTGGCTTAACCCCACGACACCAGCAGTACTGGCGTAGCCATCAAATAGGCAGGAAGTGCCGCGTGGAAAGCAACTACCTTAGGCGATCCTTATTTGGTAAATGGACAGACGGGATATCTGTTTATGAAGCCTTTCGGGCGGAACTGTTTCATATCAATAAAATGTGCGGTCTAATCGGGTTGCCGATGCTTTTTCGTAAGGATTTCAGCGACGAACCACCCAAAGGCTTCGGTCTACTGATTCGCCCAACCCAACAAGGATATTTTGAATTCGCTCATACGCTCGACAAGCTCATTTCTGAGAACCTCAACTTACGGTTCTTCGAAGCTGAGGGACTTTCGCTTGAGGAGCAGAAAGCAAGAGAAGACGGGACAGTCGAAGTAATTCGCAAGGGTACCCTTCGCCTCTTAGAAGAATGGCTCACCAGACGAATCAGGTTCGAAGTCCAGGGTGGTCCGTCCAAGATACTGTCACCACTAAGACTAGTGCGAAGGCTTCGCCAAGAACCTGCCCACGAAGTTTTGGCTGATGAATTCTCGACCAACTATCAACGCAAGAAGGAAAAGCTAATTCATGATGTGTACTTTTCGATTTCTAACATTCGGATTATTTTTCAAACTCACCCGCTCACTGGAAACTACCGGTTCCCAGAACGACTAAAGCTTGAGAACCTCGTGCTGTATTGACCGCTGGCTGGCGCAGAGCGCAGGTCTGCGCCAGCCAGCGCTCGCCCAAAGAAGCGCTTGGCCTTGAGTTCGTCGCGGGTATAACCCGATTCCCAAGCCGGATTCAAGCAAGCGTAGCGCAGACCTCCGCCTTTGAGGTCTGCGGTTCTTCCCGAGACTCGCGCTTCCGAACCTGAAGGTGGACGTTTACATTTGAGATTCCCGGCTTTTGCAAGAGAAGAGCCGCGGACCCCAAAGACGGGTCCGCGCTACACTTGCTATGCTAGGTGGGATGCGTCGGGGGCGGTGATACAGGCACTATGAGCTTGGAAGAAGAAACCGGACGCGGGTCGTTGACCCACGCCTCGGGATGCGCAGGAACTTCCGGCGAAATATCGCGCCAGATTGTGCGGTTGCAGACAGTCACGCTGATCTGGATGGTGGTTGAGTGTGCCCTTGCTCTCTTTTCCGCATGGCGCGCGCGGAGCCCTGTGCTTTTGGCCTTTGGCGCCGATAGTTTGATCGAACTCTTGTCGGCGCTCGTGGTGCTCCTGCAATTCGTCCCACGCCTTGCTCTGGGCACTGGTCGGGCCACGAGGCTCGCGGGCATGCTTCTCTTCGTACTCGCTGCGGTCATCACGCTGAGCTCTGCCTTCGCGCTATGGCAGCATGTGCGGCCCGAGACAAGTTTGATCGGCATGGGCGTCACCCTTGCCGCGCTCGCCGTCATGCCCGCGCTCGCTTCGGCGAAGCGAAGAGCCGGAAAAACGGCTCGCAACGCGGCGTTAACCGCCGACGCGGTGCAGTCCGCAACCTGTGCCTACCTGGCCGGCATAACCCTTGTTGGCTTGGTCATCAATGCGGTGCTTCATATCCGTTGGATCGACCCCGCCGCCGCGCTGGTGGCGGTTCCCGTCATCTGCCTGGAAGGGAAGAAAGCGTTGCAGGGCGAGGAGTGCTGTTAGCTGCGATGTCTCGCGGACCCTGGAATTCGGGACAGGTTACACCCCTTCGCCACCGGCAGGAGGGCCGGTGCCACCCTCCGACTCGATGGAACTCGAGATCAAACCCCCTCGCCGAAATCGAGAAAGTGCGGGCGGCATTTGAGGGGCGGCAGAAGTGGGTGAATTTGATGTTGTAGCGGCGGGTTTACCCCGCCAAATGGCGGCGTCTAGCATTCATAGGATGGGGATAATTGTTTAATCTATCATCTCAAGTGATAATTCAATAAAGTAGGGATTCGACTGGGAGTGCGGCGCCTTCGATCTTCGGGGGGATGGGGATAGAGAGGCCATCGGACCCGGTCTCCAATTATTGCAAGTTTTCAAATATTCCTGCCGCGCCCATCCCGCCGCCCACGCACATGGTCACCATTCCATAGCGGCCGTTGCGGCGCTTCAACTCGCCAAGCAGGGTGGTTGTCAGCTTCGCCCCCGTGCAACCCAGCGGATGGCCTAAGGCGATGGCCCCGCCGTTTACGTTGGTCCGATCCAAGTCGAGATCTGCCAGCTTAATCACCGACAGGGCCTGCGCGGCAAAGGCCTCATTCAATTCAATCACGTCCAAATCTGGCGCCTTCAGCCCGGCCAGTTTCAGTGCTTTGGGTATGGCGTATACGGGTCCCACGCCCATTTCCTCGGGCAGGCAGCCGGCCGTCGCAAAGCTTATAAACCGGGCCAGGGGTCCGAGGCCTAAAGCCTTAGCCCGGTCGAGCGACATCACCACCGCAGCCGCTGCTCCATCGCTCATCTGCGAGGAATTGCCCGCCGTCACTGTTCCGCGCGCGTGAAATGCGGGCTTGAGATTGGCCAGCGCCCCCATCGACGTATCGCGTCGCGGCCCTTCGTCTGTCTCGAACCTCACCTTTCGCGTTTGAGGTTTGCTCCCGCCGTTCATGGTGACGTCGATGACCTCGAGGGGGACTATTTCTTCCCGGAATCTCCCCTGCTCGATGGCGGCAATCGCCCGCTCGTGGCTGCGAAACGCAAACTGATCCTGTTCTTCCCTGGTGATGTGATACTTCACCGCCAGGTTTTCCGCCGTCAGCCCCATGTTCAAATATGAATCGGGGTAGTGTTCCATTAGGTAAGGGTTGGGAGAGAAATGATATCCCCCCATGGGGATCATGCTCATGGTTTCGGTACCGCCCGTAATGACCACCTCGGCGAAGCCCGCCAGGATGCGTTCACAAGCGATCGCCATCGCCTGGAGTCCGGAGGAACAGAAGCGATTGATAGTCATTGCCGAGGTCGTCACGGGAAGGCCCGCGCGCAGCGACGCCACGCGGGCCACATTATTCCCTTGCTCGGCTTCCGGCATGGCGCAGCCCAGGATCACGTCCTCAACTTCGCTGGGATCGAGGGATGGCACACGCCGCAGGACTTCCCGGATCGCTGCCGCGGCCATGTCATCCGGTCGCGTAGTGCGCAAGGCGCCCCGCGGAGCCTTGCCGACGGCAGTACGCGCAATGGAAACTATGACTGCTGCTCTCATGCTCTCCTCCCGATTTAAGACGTCAGTTGCGATTGGTGATTTGCGATTTGTGATTGGCGATTGCAAGCCGTGACCATACAAAGTGCTGTGTCACTGTAAGCCCAGTCGTCCTTTTTGATGAACCCGCAGACGCTCTTAAAGGGTTTGCCACAACAATCGCAGGTTAGATTTGCTACATCGCTCCCATGTTCCAAAGAAAACATCAACCGGCCTCCTTCCGGTTGGCCAATTGCAAATCACCAATCACGAATCACTAATCACCCATGCCCTCAGTTCCTCAGCGGTTCGCCTTTTTTCAAGGTGAACTGGATGCGTTCGAGGGTCTTCCTTTGCCCACAAAGGCTGAGGAAAGCCTCCCGCTCCAAATCTAGCAAATATTGTTCCGACACGAACTGCGGTGAAGTGAATTCGCCGCCTCCGGAGAGCACTTTGGCGAGCTGGGTTCCAACTACCGCGTCATATTCAGAGATGTACTCGGCGCGACGCATGAGGTGAAGCCCAAGCTTCATCTTGGCGAGGGCGGGTTGGCCAAGGGCGCGAATATCCTGGCGCGGCTGCCCGGGGCGATATCCCAGGCGGACCAAATCGAGGGCTACTTGTTTGGCGTCCGAAATGAGCCGGTCGCGATTCATGCTAATGGAATCCTGCGGGGAGAGATAACGCAAACGGCGCGCTTCCGCGGCGCTGGTGGAGACCTTGGCCATGCCGATGTTCAGGAACACTTCCTTCACATACGTGAAAGAATCGGCTTCGGGATCGGCCGGTACACCATCCAGTGCGCGCAGCAGCATCTCTTTCGTGCCGCCGCCCGCGGGGATCAGTCCAACACCTGCTTCCACCAATCCCATGTAGGTCTCCGCCGCGGCACGCACGCGGGTGGTGTGCAGACAGACTTCCGTTCCGCCTCCCAGCGTCATTCCGAACGGCGCCGCCACCACTGGTTTTGGTGCGTACTTCAAAGCCATATTGGCATTTTGAAAAGCCCGCACGGCGTGGTGTACCTCGTCCCAATCGCCATCCTGAATCGCGGTGAGGATCAGCATCAGGTTGGCGCCCACACAAAAGTTCGACGCTTGATTGCCGATGACCATGGCGTCGAAATTTTCACCGAGGGCCTTCAGCCCGGCGTGCACCATCTGCACGGTGTCGCCACCAATGGCATTCATCTTGGAGTGAAATTCCAGGCACAGCACACCGTCACCCAGATCGACCAGGCTCGCACCGGGGTTCTTCTTCATTTCCTTTTTGCGCGCTTTGAGGGAGGGCAGAATGACGACCCCCGGCCTCTCCGGCAGCGGGCGATATCCGGCGGATGCTCCGTCGAACCACGTGGTGATTCCTTCCTGCTGACGGTAAAAGGATGTGCCGCCCGTGGCGCGCAATTTTTCCAAGAGGGGCGGCATGGGCCGATTCTCTTTTGCCCATCCTTCAGCGATGCGCTCGCCACCTTGGGCGTCCCACAATTCGAACGGTCCCATTTCCCAACCAAATCCCCACTTCATGGCGTTATCGATAGAGACGAGGTCATCGGAAATTTCCGGCACGCGCATAGCCGCGTAGTGGAAGATGTCGGAAAACAACTGGCGATAAAACTGGCCGGCGCGATCGGGGGCTTGGCAAAGAATCTTGACACGCTCGCGCAGGTCTTCCAGGTTTCGCGCCATCTCCAAGGAGGGAAATGTGGCGCGCTGGCGGGCGCGATACTCGTACGTAGCGAGATCGAGGGTCAGAATCTCGTCTCCGCTCTTTCCTTTAAGCTTTTTGTAAAAGCCTTGCCCGGTCTTGTCGCCCAGCAGTCCGCGTTGGATCATCTGCGCAACAAAGTCGGGAATTTGGAAGAGGGCGTGGCACTCATCCTGAGGCAAGGACTCGCGCAAATTTTTCACCACGTGCGCCAGCACGTCCAGGCCGACGATATCCATGGTGCGAAAGGTGGCGGATTTCGGCATGCCCAGCACCGGGCCCGTCAACGCATCAATTTCTTCGATGGTGTAACCGCCCTCTTGCATGATGCGGAGCACGTCCAGAGTGGTAAAGACCCCAATCCGATTGGCAATGAAGTTCGGCGTATCCTTGGCCACTACGATTCCCTTGCCCAGGACTTGGTCACCGAAGTGGGAAATCGTGTCAATCACACCAGGCAGCGTTTCCGGAGTGGGAATGATCTCCAATAGGTGCAGGTAGCGGGGGGGATTAAAAAAGTGGGTCCCCAGAAAGTATCGTCGAAATTCCTCGTCGAATCCTGCGCTCAAAGAGGAAATAGAAATTCCCGACGTGTTCGAACTGACGATGACGCCCGAGGAACGGACCGCTTTGACTCTCTCCAGCAGCGAGCGCTTTATCGCGAGGTCCTCCATCACCGCTTCGATGATCCAATCACACTCTTTGAGGTTCGCGAGATGGTCTTCAAAGTTTCCCGGGGTAATCAGGCGTGCAGATTCCGGGACGAAGAAAGCAGCCGGGCGCGACTTGAGCGCCGCGTCCAGGCCGGCCCGCGCCAGGCGATTACGAACGAGTGGCGAATCAAGCCCCAGTCCTTTGGCTTGCTCGTCGGGCGTTAACGATTTAGGAATGATGTCCAGCAGCAAGGAAGGAACGGACGCGTTGGCGAGATGGGCGGCAATACGAGCTCCCATCGTCCCCGCGCCCAGCACAGCCACCTTGTGGATGTCGCGCACGATTGGCCCCCAACATAATTGAGAAAGAAGACGATGCAATTATCCCGCACCCTCCCGAGCGGGTCAAGCGACGACATCTGCGGCGACAATCCCGGACCACGAACTGACTGCGAGAGTAATTGCTGCACGAGATGCGAAGCAGTCTCCGCTCCTCGGAGATCTTCCGCGGGACCGCATTCGATATACCACGTCATACTGTTGCCGACCAAGAGTCGGCGCGGAAGCAAGGAGTACGGCAGAGGTGAGCAAGAGGAGCATTTTGGCCACCCGGTGTGTTCCTGCGCATCGGACCTTGGTTGAATTTGGCATGTTCTCTCCTTTAAGCCGGAATCTCCTTTTTGACTTCAAACACGGTGCCGATTTTACCCCCATCCCGCGCGTTCGCGACATTGTGAAACAACTCTCCTCCGGAGCGCCCCCAACGGTTTGAGATTCGCCATAGCACGGCCGAAATCGCCCAATATTCCGCGACTTTTACAACACCTCTCCTTGCCTAGCCCTTTGTAAACAGATTCTGCCCTGGCTCAATTGGTAGAGAATCGTGACGGAGCTGCGGGCGATGCAGCCAATCCCCCAGATCGCTGCGGCTATACGCGGGATGGAGCAATAGCTGCCCAAGGGCAAGATGTACCGTCAAGCGAAGAATTGCGCTCCGTGACTAAGAGGTCAGGGGCCATCGATATCACTTGCAAAGGCATCCGGTTTTGAATATATTCTGTCACCGCCGAGCCTCCGGGTTTCAGACGCTCAGATGGCAAGGGGGTCTCCGATGAGCAAAAAGAAATCGGGACCAGCTAAGTCTTTCAGCCCCAGTCCAAAACGCCGCCCCAAGGAAGAAGTTGCGTATACCCACAAACGCGCCCTGGCGGCTCCCAAAGAGCTTTCGGGAACCATCGCCGAACTGACCCGTTATGCCATCGCCCATGGTATCGTGCAGGCCTCATGAGGGGTCTCACCCAGATGCTAATAACTCAAAACTGAGGATCGAAGAGTTACGGCCATACGAGGTAATAAATGGACCTAAAGCTAACCCGAAGTAATTCCTGGGTCATCGCACTCATCGCGCTTGTGTCCTCCGCCGCCTTTTTCCTGGGCGGCTGGGCGCAAGCGGTTTTTATCGTAATCGCATTAAGCAGTGTTGGGCTCTTTTTCCGAACCGTCAACCGCCGCCTTTTTTCGGTATTTCCCCGGCACGGCGATCTGCCTTACGACCATGTTCCCAAGCGCCTCTGGCGGGTTTTTGTCGAGGTCATTCTGCAATATCGAGTGGTGCGCGACCGGCCTGTGGTGGGTATTCTCCACGCCTTCGTATTGTGGGGATTTCTTGCCTTCGGATGGGTCAGCGCCAACCACATGCTGCTGGGCTTGCGAGGGCTGGATAAGGCCTCTGGGGAGCGCACTTGGTACGGCGCGTTTGTCGCCGTATGGGCCGCAGCGGTGCTGGTGGGAATGATCGGGCTGTCGTTCCGGCGCTTCGTGTTAAGGCCCAAGGCTCTCGGGAAGCTCTCGCCCACCTCCGGTGCGGTCGCCTTTTTGATTTCGGCGCTCATGGTCACCTACCTGTTGGGCTGGGGAGAGTTTCCGGCCGGCAGCCTGTCTTGGAAAGTGAATTGGTGGTTCCACACCGTGGCATTTTTTGCCTTGCTGGTGGCGATCCCCATCTCGAAGCACCTGCACCTGGTGCTCGCCCCGGTCACGATTTTCTTCCGCCCGGAGACCACCAGTCCCATGCGCGCCCTCGCGGAAGACGGCGATGACCTGGGGATGATTCATTTTAAGGACCTGGGACGCAAAGACGTTCTCGACGTCGATGCTTGTGTCGAGTGCGGCCGTTGCACGGACTTCTGCCCCGCCAACCTTTCGGGAGGAACGCTGAGTCCCAAAGAAATCATCCTGGACCTGCGCCAAGGTCTTCTGTCCGGCGGAGATGTGGTGGCCGGAACGGCGGAAGAAAAAAAGCAGGGCAAAGTCTTCGTCACCGAGGAAGACCTATTCCAGTGCTTCTCCTGCGGGGCGTGCGAATATGTGTGTCCGGTGGGCATCGAGCACGTGGGCAGGAAAATCCTTGACCTCCGGCGCGGACTCGCCAGCGAAGGCCGGATAACGAACGACCGGGTCAATCAACTCTTCACCACCATGGAACGCGCCCCGCACAATCCCTGGGGCATCGCCCACGACACGCGGCAAAAACTGATCGAGTCCAAGCAATTCCCGATTTTTGACGGTACGCAGGAATGGCTCTTCTGGTTGGGTTGCGGACTGAGTTACGATGCGCATGGGCAGGCCGTCGCCCAGGCCATGCGGCAGATTCTGGATGCCGCGGGCGCTTCCTGGGGCGTGCTGGCGCGTGAAACCTGTTGCGGCGAACCGGCACGGCGGGCCGGGAACGAATACCTTTTCCTGGAGCTTTCCGGCAAGCTGGTGGAGTCCTTTGAGGGCGCGCGCGTGAAGAAGATTGTTACCTGCTGCCCTCATTGCGCCACGATGCTGGACAAGGATTACCGCCAAATTGCTTCTTACGCGCAGCTCGAAATCGAGATTATGCACCACACGGAATTCATCGCCCAGGTGCTGCCCAAGCTCCCGATCACACCCTCGGGTGCGAAGGTCACCTACCACGATCCCTGCTATTTGGCGCGGGGACGCGGCGTCACGGCGGCGCCGCGCCAAATCCTGCATGCCGCAGGGGTCGCCCTGACCGAAGCCTCCCATCATGGCCAGAACACACAATGCTGCGGAGCGGGCGGCGCGCAGCTTTTTGTGGCCGATGACACTCGCGAGCAGGGCAAAGTGCGCGTTAACCAGCGGCGCTTCGCCGAACTGATGCAAACCCAGAGTACGATAGTGGCGGTGGCGTGCCCGTATTGCCCCATCATGCTGCGCGACGCCGCCAACGCCCTCCAGCGCGACGATGTCGAGATTCTGGACATCGCGGAAATCGTCGCCAGAAACCTCGCGCTGAATCGGGAAGAAACGGGGGCAGAACGAAGACTCAGTTCATCCACTGAAAGGGGGTGAATCATGCAAATCGCCAATTCGGCCAAGACCTCAGGCGGGCAGGCAGCGGTGCGATACAAGCTTCAGTCGTTGAATCCAGCAACCGGTGAAGTGCTTGCCGAATTTGGGTAGTGTCCTAGTTTGCGGCGTAGCGCCGGGCTTTAGCCCGGCATGTGCCGCCCTAAAGGGCGGCGCTACATTCAAACCATGACGCTACCAAGCCCAGCACGCCGTTGACCCTTCGTCCGCGAGAGCGTATCCATCTGATCGTGATGCGGCAGCCGGATCCGAAGCGATGGGACCTGTCCCGTCTGGCGCCGAGCCCCGCGGCCGATGAAGCGGGGTTAAATTTGGTGGGCCGAGCAGGGCCTGGAGGGCTGGGCGGCGAACCTCGATGCCGAGGTTCGCTGATAAGTTACGTGCATTTCCCCAGCCCGTAGCGCAGACCGCCGGGTTTGCGGTCTGCGGCTCTTCGCTCTCCAGAAAAAAATCCGGAACTTAACCGCAGAGGAAACGGCTGAACTCGAACTGGCCACCCACGAGGCTCTCGGTCGGGTCGAGCCGCCGCCCCAGTAGCAGCACCTAAACCCCGGTGGGAAGAGAAAGGGTCCCTGACACCGTCTTCCTCCCAAGGCATCAATTCGGCTTGACGGATGGTGTCCAATGGAGTACAACAAGTTTTTCTTATCACCGTTTTCGCCAAAAATCAGAAAGAAAATCTGTCGATGGCAGAGCGCAACACGCTCAGGAAACGAGCCAACAGTATTTTCGAGACGCACGGGAGCTAGCATGAAAAGCCAATTCTAACAGATGATGGACGGCCTTAACGATGTTGAGGCTTTTCTCGCTGGGGAGCGAGAAGGGTTCAAGGTACATGTGCCGCAGGAAGTTGACGTGAAAGCGATCCGAAATCGACTGGGCATGACACAAGCCAGAATCTCGAACACTTTTGGGTTCAGCCTTAACGCGATCAAGCACTGGGAGGGAGGGCGGAGGACCCCGGAAGCGCCCGCTCGTACTTTGCTCACCGTCATCGACAAGAATCCGTTGCCCTGTTCACCGCACTGAATCCCGGTGCGATCGCAGCCGCTGTCGGCTCTCCCGGACCCACCACCCTGCACCTCAGGATCGATAAAAAGCGTCAGGCATCTCGTGACACTACAAGCCGGAAGGCTTATTCTGCCGAGGGCGGGAAGAGTACTACGAAGTGAAGCCGGGGTCGTGACCCGGTGCCGGGGAGGCAAGGGACGCCGCCGCGTCAAGCTCAGAACCCTGAAGCATGGCCACAGGAAATAGGAAATATCGTGCCTGGCCCGGATTCTCCTAATCCCTCCATGTTATCATTAGCGTGTTATTCTCTGCGGGGCAAGCGTTGTGCGTCGAGGGAACCATGCCGAATTTAATGGAAAGAATTACCGTCGACCCGGAGCAGTGCGGCGGGCGTCCCTGCATTCGGGGCATGCGAATCCGCGTCATCGATGTGCTGGACCTATTCGCGGCAGGCTTGAGCTCGGAGCAGATACTGGCCGAGATGCCTGATCTCGAGATCGAGGACCTGAAGGCAGCGCTTCACTATGCAGCGCTTCGAGTGGACCACCCTGTGCTGGCAACATGAAGATCTGGCTGGACGCGCAATTGCCGCCGGCCCTGGCGCCCTGGATGAGCGCGCAGTTTGCCGTGTCAGCGCTCGCACTGCGTGACTTGGGGCTGCGCAACTCCGGAGATCGGGAGATTTTCTTCGCGGCAAGAGAGGCGCTCGCTATCCTGATCACCAAAGACAGTGACTTTGTGAGACTGCTTGAAAAGCGGGGTAGCGCAGACGTAGCCGCCGTTTGGCTTCGTCTGCGGCTTTTCCCTTGGGCATTAACCGATATTGAATATGCTAGAACGTTGTTGCGATGTTAAGAACCGCGCAGGAAGCTGAACGACGCTACCTCCGCGCTTAGGGTGGAAGGGTGTCATCCTTTCAGTTACGTGCAATTCCCCAGCCCGTAGCGCAGACCGCCGGGTTTGCGGTCTGCGGCTCTCCGCTCTCCCGAAAACAATCCGGGACTTAAGCGAAGAGGAAACGGCTGAACTCGAACTGGGCACCGACGAGGCTCTCGGTAGGGTCGGGCCGCCGCCCAAGTTGCAGCACCTAAACCCCGGGAAGGAGAAAGGGTACCTGACACTGTTTCATCCACCGTTTCCCGAGGCCCAGTCCCAGGCCACAACGGTGATCCCCGGCTGGCGCAGAGATGCTTTTCAATCTCTGCGTCTGACATTGCAGGATAGAGGTGCCTTCGCGATCGCAGACTCCCAAAGACAGGAGTCTGCGCCAGCCGGCGGTCGTAATGGTGACCGCAGAGTCCACAGAGCGGGTAGCGCAGACGTACGCGTTCTTTGCGTTCGTCTGCGGCTCTTCGGGGGTCCATGGGATTTCCTGTTTGGATGTTAATATCATGGTTGACGTTCCCATGTTAAGAACCGCAGAGGAAGTTAAGAACCGCAGAGGAAGCCAAACTGCGGCTACCTCTGCGCTACCCACTTCGCTATGGGCATTGATCACTCTCCTCGGCAACTTGCCGTCATTCTTGGGCCATCAACCTAAATCCCTACTTCAATCATGACAGGGCGCTAAGTGGAAAGCTGTTCCTTGTTGCACAGTGCCAGACGGGAACCCTCACGCCCTGGTTGCCATGGCGTTAAGCGGGTAGCGCAGACGTACGCGTTCTTTGCGTTCGTCTGCGGCTCTTCGGGGGTCCATGGGATTTCCTGTTTGGATGTTAATATCATGGTTGACGTTCCCATGTTAAGAACCGCAGAGGAA
>JBEKQO010000141.1:0-18134 GCA_049519635.1 Terriglobia bacterium
TTTATTGCCCTCGCCCCTTTGGGGGAGAGGGTGGCGCGCATCCGGCGTAATCGCCAGCCGGGGCGGGCCGGGTGAGGGGGTCTCGCCTATTGTCAATTCTTACGTGGGACACCACACTAGGTTTCTATTTACCCACATGCGGACGAGGTCAGGGATCGAGTACGGAGCCACAACCCAGGGTTTTCGAACCCAACGCATGGCTGAGAATTACTGCCGGCAATCAGATCACAGTTTTTGTTGAGAAGCCAGAGCTTGGACAAGGTTCGCGTACATATACCCCGATGATGATCGAAGGGGCCATCAACTTTGCCCTCACTGCCGTGCTCACGGGCGAGATCACGATTAAAGATGGAGCGGTGGAGCAGAGCAATTTCCACGACTATCAAGTGCTGCGCATCAATCAGGCGCCTGAAGCCGAAGTGCACATCGTTCCGAGCATCGAAGATCCGAGCGGTGTGGGTGAACTTGGCGCAATGCTTGTCCCTCCGGCCGTGGTCAATGCCGTTTTCGCCGCAACGGGAGTGCGGGTACGACGCCTGCCCATCGATCCACGATTGCTAAAGCTTTCGAAGTCCTGAACCGAAAGAGCGGTCCGGTATCGATCGAAAGGATAACATGATGTTGACCACGGAAATAAACCGCCGCGAATTTCTGAAGACCAGCGCCAGTGGTGGTGCGGCATTTCTCTTGGGCTTCTACCTACCCAAGCGGGGCCGTGCACAAGTTTCTTCGCCGGGGGAAGCCGCGGTATTCAAGCCCAACACCTGGCTACGCATCACGCGCGACAATCAGATTACCGTCCTGGTGGAAAATCCGGAAATGGGCCAAGGGCCCCGAACCATGGAGACCATGCTGCTGGCCGATGAACTCGAAGCGGACTGGTCCACGATTCAAGTGGAACAGGCGCCCGTCGTTCCCGAGGTTTATCATCACTTGAAGACCGGTGGGAGCGGTGGCGCCGAGTGGGCTTGGGGGCACATGCGGCAGGCAGGCGCCCAGGCGCGGGAAATCCTTCTAACCGCTGCAGCGCAGCGATGGGGTGTGGCGAAAACGGAGTGCCGCGCTCGAGAGGGGGCGGTCATTCATGCGGCCACGAATCGGCGCCTCACTTACGGGGAACTGGTCGAAGCCGCCGCGAAGCTCCCGCCCATCGGTATCGATACCATCCCTCTGAAGCCACCGGCCGAGTATCGGATTATCGGCCGGCCCCTTCCGCGCGTGGATGTGCCCGCGAAAGTGGACGGCAGCGCGCAATTCGGTATTGACGTTCGAATTCCCGGCATGCTGTTCGCGGTCATCTCCCGCTGTCCCCAATTTGGCGGAAAGCTGATCAGCTTCGACGCAACGGCCGCCAAAGCGGTTCCCGGTGTCCGCGCGGTTTTCGCGATTCCGCCGATTGGATTCATTCCGAAGATGGAACGTAACATCAATTCTGCCGGGGGTGTTGCCATTGTTGCGGACTCGACGTGGGCAGCCTTGAAGGGCCGGGAAGCCCTGAAGATTTCCTGGGACAAGGGGCTTGGAAACGAGAGTACGGACAGTTTGCGAAAGCTGTTCCAGGAGCAAGCCGCAGCCCCTCCATCCTATGTCGCGGCCAATCAAGGCGATGCCCTGAAAACGCTGGTGAGTTCTCCCAAGAAGGTGGAAGCCACCTACGAGTTGCCGTTTCAGGCCCACGCCACGATGGAACCGATGAACACCACGGTGCATGTCCACGATGACCACATTGAAGTCTGGTCACCGACGCAAATTGGGGAAGTTCACAGGGATTTGATAGCACAACTTTCGGGGCTTTCGCCCGACAAGGTCACGGTTCACATGACCTTTTGCGGAGGCTCGTTCGGCCGCCGTTATCAGTGGGACTACGCCGCGCAAGCGTGGCAAGTGGCAAAAGAAGTGGAACAGCCTGTGCAGTTGCTGTGGACCCGCGAAGATGACATCCAGCACGATTTTTACCGGCCCTACTCCTATCATCGCATGTCGGGTGGGCTGGATGAGAGCGGCGCCATCGTGGCCTGGTCACATCGGATCGTTTCCACATCGATTCGGGCTGTTTTCGACTCACCCGAGTCCTTGAAAGATCCCAAGCACGTGGCGTCTCAGGAGCTGGGCGGGGCGAATGTTATCCCCTACATGGCGGCAAACTTTCGGTTGGATTATGCTCCTGCCGAGTCCGCTGTTCCGCGGGCCTGGTGGCGCTCGGTAGAGTCATCTTTCAACGCCTTTGCCGTAGAATGCTTTGTTGACGAATTGGCCCACGCTGCCGGGCGCGATCCCTATGAGTTCCGGATGAGTCTGGTGCCGGAAAGCCGCAAGCTTGGGGTTGATGAACCGCTGGACACGTCAAGATTTCGCGCCGTATTGCAGCTCGCGGCGGAGAAGTCCGGCTGGGGCAAGCCCCTGCCGGCAGGCCACGGGCGCGGCATTGCGTGCTTCTTTTCTTTCGGTAGCTATATCGCCCAAGTCGCGGAGGTATCGGTGGAAACGGATGGGACCGTGCGAGTTAACCGCGTCGTAAGCGTCGTCGATTGCGGCACGCCCGTGAACCCCGACGGCGTCCGCGCCATGACCGAAGGCGCCATCAACTACGCCCTCACTCCCGTCCTCACCGGCGAGATCACCATTAAAGACGGCGCGGTGGAGCAGAGCAATTTCCACGATTATCAAGTCCTGCGCATGGATCGGGCTCCTGACATCGAAGTCCACATCGTGCCCAGCACTGCGAATCCCGGCGGCATGGGCGAGCCGGGTGTGCCACCGCTGGCACCGGCTTTTGCCAACGCCGTTTTTGCCGCCACCGGAAAGCGCCTGCGCCGCTTGCCCGTTGATCCACAATTGTTAAAACAATCGCAGTCCTGAGGTAAAGAGCGTGCAGGCGTTGCCCCGAAGGTATAATCTGATGCTGACACCGGAATGAAACCTTAACCGCATTCGACAACTTCGGAAAGGACATCGGCTACGGAATAAGGACGTCCCTTCGGAACCGCGGCTTTGCGGCAACGGCGCTGCGAGGTCTTGCGCTCGGGATCGGCGCAATAACCGCCGCGTTCAGCGTAATGGCAGCAGCATTGCCGCGCTCAATCCTCTATTACGACCCAAATAGTCTTGTCGTAATCTTACTTCGGAGATTTGAGGGCTCAACCAAATGCTTCTTTCTCGACGCGCGATGATGAAGTCTACAGCCGCCGCTCTCGCACTGGCTCGCAGCGGCTATTTGTTTGCCGACTCGTCCATACCTATCTTGGGATACGGAGGAGGCCATCCCCAAGTCGATCCTGCCTACGTCAGCAACGGATTCATCGGTATCCGCCCAGGTCCGGTTCCCCTTTTGCCTGCACCCACCTTTGTAACCGGGTTTGTATACCTCCATCCCGAATTCCAAGTCGAGGCTCTTTCGCCGGCACCCTATCCGCTGCAAACAGATCTTAATGTAGACAACGCAAGTCTGCGAGAGCCCGAGAGGACAACTCTTACAACTCAGAACATCGACATGAACAATGGGGAATTGACGACCGAATTTGTATATCATGCTGGCAACGATATACGTCTGATTGTAAAAGTCCGTCAATTCGCATCGCGCTCCGAACCCACTCTGCTTTGGCAAAGGATTGAGTTGCAGACTTCCGCGCCGACACGCATTGAATTCATCCCGCAAGTCTCCCTCGCGGACGTTCCCGGCCAGATAGTCAGCAACTCTGCTCCCGGCAGTGGACACGTCGATCGAGCATTGCTCTTCCAGTCAACTGGAAACCTCAGCCGCTTAGGCATTGCCGTTCGCGTTATTCCTGATAAAGGATTTTCCAGGGATGCAGACTCATCCGGATACGCGGGAGATATAGTCCCGAACCAAACCTACACGTTTCACACGCTGGCATCCATGGTTTCCAGCTTCTACCACACCGAGCCCGATATTGAGGCCATACGCCTCGTAAACTGGGGAGTGCAGACTGGTGTTGACCGCTTACTTGCTGACAACCGGAGCGCGTGGAGCGACCTTTGGAAATCCCGCGTGCTCGTGACGGGTGATAATCAGGACCAGAGGGTCCTGGATTCCGCTTTCTTCTACCTGCACTCCAGTTTGCATCCGGCGAATTTGAACGGGATGGCCCCCTATGGTCTCTCTGCAAGCAGATACTATCTTGGCCACACCTTCTGGGATACCGACACATGGTCTTTCCTGCCGGTGTTGCTCTCCACTCCAAGAACAGCGGAATCGCTGCTGCGCTTCCGGCTCAGAGGGTTGCCCGCCGCCCAAAAGGTAGCGGGACTCTTCGGATATCGAGGTGCTCAATTCCCATGGGAAGCCGCGCCGCTCAATGGCGAGGAGGTTACTCCCGTCTTCGCTGCCACCGGTTGGGCGGA
The DNA here is from genome assembly GCA_049519635.1 of Terriglobia bacterium. Classification (GTDB taxonomy): domain Bacteria; phylum Acidobacteriota; class Terriglobia; order UBA7540; family UBA7540; genus Bog-366. The sequence goes on from JBEKQO010000141.1 coordinate 4,363, forward strand.
GCAACACGTTGTGCCCGATGTGGCACTCGCGTTTTGGCAGTACCAGCTTGCGACGGCTGACAAGGATTTCCTCCAGGAGGCAACCTGGCCGGTGCTCCGCGCGGTGGCAGAGTGGATCGAAAGCCGGGGAGTAACAACCCCGCGGGGCTTCGAAATTCGCAACATCATGGGTCCCGATGAAACAAGCAATGGATTGGACAACAGCGCCTACGTTAACGTTGCGTGCCGCATGGTCATGAAAGCTTGCATCCGTTGCGCTCAGATGATGGGGATGACGGTTCCGGCACTGTGGCAAAAGATCGTCAGCAGTATGTATCTGCCCGTCAATACAGACGGAGTCTTGACCATCGCCGAGGGCTCGTCCAATGATGCGTTCGGGGACATCAGTTATCTTTTCCCGTTTGACGTTGATCTCAGCCCAGCCGTAATTAAACGCACTTGGCAAGCATTTCGCGGTCGAAAGGAAACGGCTGCTGGCATCGGTTTCGCCATTGCTGCGACTTCGGCTTTGGCTGCCGCCATGGATGATCGAAAAGCATCGGCGGAGCTATTCCGCTTGTCGTGGGAACCCTACTGGCTGGAACCGTTTGGAATGATACGTGAACTTTCCTCGCACACCTACGGTTGCTTTCTCACCGACTATGGCGCCATCCTGCAAACCGCAATGCTCGGCTTCACAGGGATTCGCATTGGCGAGTCTGATTGGAATAAATACGACGCCACGTTACCGCAGAACTGGAAGTCGATTGAAATCGAACGTATCTATATTCGAGGCGAGCAGAAGCATGTTATTGCCAAGCACGGCAGCAGGGCTCAGATCGTCGATGTATAGCACCGAACGCAATATCGGCAGTGGCAGAATGCCATCGGCAAGTAGCGCAACCCCCGCACTACGGCCCGGCGGTTCTTTCAGCGGTACAGGTTCTTGCCGCGCCGCCCAAATCACGCTCAATTGGCCGGGGAGTAATCGGCGCATTGGCTGCCTGCGTGAGTATCCGGTTTTCATGGTGTACAATGTGGACTCAGCGCAGAAGATCGCTGTCCGGAAAGGCGGCGTACACAATCGTGGAGGAGAATCCGAGCCCAAAGCGGCGCGGTGGTTTTGCCTTCCGATTGCTCCTTAACTCGTGATGAACTGGCCCACACCGCAGGAACTCGCCCATTACACCTGCTATCGTACGGCAGGCCATCTCTCCATCGACGGCAAGCTGGATGAACCCTCTTGGAAGCTGGCGCCGCGATCGAGCCGTTTTGTGGATATCGTCACAGGCGATTCTGCATGGTTTGACACGCGCGTGACCATTCTGTGGGACGACACTTACCTTTACTTCGGATTCCAGGCCGAGGAACCCAACGTCTGGGCCACGCTCACCGCGCGCGACTCCAGAATTTACGAAGATAACGACCTGGAAGTGTTCATCGCCGGCAAGGATGCGTACTACGAGTTTGAAATTAATGCCTTAAACACAATTTATGAGGTCTTTTGGATTTGGAAAGACATTTTCCAGTCCGGCAACCCATACTTCGGCCGGCCGGAGTTCAACCCCACAGCCCACCCCACGATGGAGATTTCCGGCATCGGGGGGCACGTGCATCCACGGGGCGAGCGCTGGGGATTTCTCGATTGGGATTTTCCCGAACTACGCCACGCCGTGCATGTTGAGGGCGGCCTGAATACGCGCGCCGGAAACGACAAGGGATGGAGCGCCGAACTCGCCCTCCCTTGGAAGGGGCTGGAGTTGCTTGCCGACGGCCGCTCGCTTCCTCCCCGGGACGGTGATGTTTGGCGCATTGATTGTTCACGCTTCCAGCAAGTCGGCCCGGACGGCAAGCGCCTGGACCCCAGCGCGGGGTGGACCTGGAACCGGCACGGCCACTACGACTCTCACATCCCCGAGACGTTCACTTTCGTTCACTTCTCGACTCAGGTGGTGGGAACGCAATCCGCGAAGCCATGACATGAATCCGCGCGGACTCAAGATATGCCCTATGGGCTCCGCTCACCCAACTGGCGCAGCGCTTCCCCGCTCACGCGCATGGTGAGCCACTCGTTCATCACCTTCGCGCCCAGAGATTCGTAAAACTCAATGGCCGGTGTATTCCAATCCAGCACCTGCCACTGGTAGCGCCCGCAGCCCTTCTCCACAGCGACTTTTGCCAGGTATGTCAACAGCGCCTTGCCGATTCCTTTCTTGCGGACCTGCGGCCGGACGAAGAGGTCTTCCAGATAGAGCCCGGGCTTCCCTTGCCAAGTGGAGTAATTGAAAAACCAAAGCGCGAAGCCTGCCGGCTCGCCATCCCACTCCGCAATTTCAACGTAGAAGCGCGGCTCCCCGGAAAATCCATCGCGCCGCAGATCTTCCGGCGTTGCAACGGCCTGTTCCGGCGCGCGCTCGTATTCGGCCAGTTCGCGGATGAATTCCAGAATCAGGGGAATATCGTCGGGAGTTGCTTTTCGGATTTTCAGCATGGAGGAATTGTAACCCAGGCCGTGAAGCCGGCCCGCCTTGTGCGCCCCGGCCGCACAGACGCCCATGGGCATTCGGCTCACCCCAATGAATGAAAATGCTCCGGGCGATTCCCCCCCTGATTCAGGAGGGGTGGTGCGCCGAGCGCCGGGGTGGTTATCTTATGAAGCCGAAAACATTAAGTCGCAATCAGCACCACCCCCTACCCCCTCCTCATCTGAGGAGGGGAGCAGTTTCATTGCAGTGCGTTGACGACAGTGCGTTGACGATCCATTGACATTGACGACCCGATGCGCTTAAATGGCGCCGTGCCCAAGGAGGCGAATCTCATGTTAACACGCAGAAATCTTCTGAAGACTCTCGGAGGAGCGACGGCGCTGGCGACCGGCCCCACCCTGTGGGGAGCAGACCGCCCCGCCTGGGCAAAACCGATTGGGCTTGAACTCTATACGGTCAGGGAATTGTTTGCCAAGGACCCGGCGGGAACCCTGAAACAAGTCGCGGCTGTAGGTTACAAGGAAGTGGAAATCGGACCTAGCGTCAAGCCTGCTTCGCTGAATCCCGACCTGCGGGCCGCCGGCCTAACCGCTCCGAGCGGCTATTTTGAGGTGCCAAAAACGATCGAGGATTGGAAGAAGACAGTTGATGCGGCCAGGAATTATGGTCTGCGCTACCTGGTGGTCGGGGATAACCCCCGGCTCGACGCCGAAGCCTGGAAGCGCCGGGCTGACCTTTTCAACCAATGTGGAACGCTTTCTCTCAGCGCTGGAATTCAGTTCTGCTACCACGCGCACTTCCACGAGCTCGAAACCGTCGGCGGCACGACCGGATACGACATCATGCTCACGCGCTGCGACGCGAAGCTCCTGAAAATGGAAATGGATATCTTCTGGGCCACCTACGCCGGAGCCGACCCCCTCCACTATTTCCGGCTCTACCCCGGCCGCTTCCCTCTTCTGCACATCAAGGATCTCTACAAAGACGTTGCGGTCAACCCGCACGAGGATCCGCCCGAGAACGGCCCTAATCCCTTCGCGCCGGTAGGCCAGGGGAAAATTGATTGGGCCAAGATCTTCGACCACGTGGGCGAGGCCGGCACAAAACACATATACGTCGAGCAGGACGTCTGCAATATGCCGCCCCTCGAGGCCATTAAGATCAGCTTCAATTATCTGAAGAATCTGACCCTGAGCTAAGGGCTGTCCTTACAAGCCCAGAACCAGCTTATCGACGCGCTTCACCACGTCGCGCAGGTAGGCTTCATCGCCCCCCTCAAGCTCAGTCGTGGCCCATCCGGTGTAACCGACGTCGGCAAACGCCTGGCGCACGGCGGCCCAATCGATGTCGCCGTCGCCGAGATTCACGAAATCGGCCTGGAACGGGCTGAATCCCTTCGATAGCACCTTAAAATCCTTCAGATGAACTTTTCTGAAGCGCTTGCCCAGCGTGTGAATCCAGTCCTGCGGATAACCGTAAAGGACCACGTTGCCCACGTCGAAGTATTGCCTGATCCAAGGGCTCTTGAATTCGTCCACGTACTTTGCCATCTCGAGTGGGCTGAGCAGGAACTTGTTCCATACTTCTTCGATGCAGATGACAATCTTCAATTCTTCCGCCAGCGGGATTAGCGTCCGAATATTCTTTTGCGAACGCGTCCAGGCATCTTGGTAACTCGTGTCAGCGTTCACGACAGCGGGAACAAGCAGCACGGTTTCCGCTCCCCACAGCTTAGCGTTGTGGAGCGAAGTCTTCATGCCGTCCAGGGATTTCTTCACCACGGCAGGGTCATTGGAGGAGAGGGGGTTTTTCCAGTGGGCCATGTTCATGACGGAATGAATAGGAACCTTGGCATCCTCCGAGGCCTTCTTGATCTCTTCGGCCACCTTGGGGTCCTCCGCGGTCTGGCCTTCTACGCCCTCAAACCCCACATCGCCGGCAAGCTTGAAGCGGTCGGCGTAGCTCAGTTTCTCAGGCAGCATATAAATCTGCACGGCCTTCTTAATGCGCCCTTCGGCGGGAACCGACGCAGGCGCGGCGGCCAGGCTCGTTGCCGCCGGAGCCAGCGATGCCAGCGGTGCGGCGCAGGCGGCGCCCATGGAAACCTTCAGAAAATCCCGGCGCGAAGAAGAATATTGCTTCATGATAACCTCCTATTTTGGCCGCAGGCAGGGCGTGCGGTAGTCTATTCTCCGGCACGATATGAAAGTCCGCCTTGCAGCTCAGCGTAATCCGGGGGGACCGCCCGGGAAACCCTTGCGGTCTCCCGGGCAGCCGCCTTGTCCGGCCAGAATTATGCAAACTTCGTAATATCGATTTTAGGATCGTACACTTCCTTCGACTTTTGCAGTTCGTCCCAAGTGATAGGCCTACCGGTATAGGCCGCATTACGGCCCAGCATGGCGCTCATCGCTGATTCCGCGCCGAGCGCGGCTTGGTTAGCGAATTGGCCACTGGTGATGCTGGCGACAAACGCCTTTTCCTTTTCCGCGTCGGCTTCGTCGAGCGCGCCCCGGAATTTTCCCGCCACGGAGAATTCTTCCGATCCACTGGGCTTCAATCCCGCATCCCATTTGTTCTTCCCCGCAATGTTGACGCGCCAATCGTAGTGCGATTCGGAGCTCCCATCGGCACCAAACAATTGCACGGCGGCGTCAAAATTGGGATGGCCGAATTGGGCGGATCCGAAGCTGATCTGCACGTTGTCCGGATAGGTAAAGAGCACGTTGAAGTTGTCTTTGCAATCTCCGGCGTCGGTGCGAATCTTGCGGTCGCACATGCCCACGGCCTTAACGGGGTGGCCGTTCAGCATCCAGTTGCACATGTCAATAACGTGGATGTTTTGCTCCACAATAATGTCGCCGGAAAGCTGGCGATCCCACACCCAATTTCGCAGCCGCTTTTCCTCAGGTGAGGCGTTGGGCCATTCGGGCCGGTCGATATGGGCGCAATAGTAGTAGGCGAGGCCGCAACCGATCTTCCCGAGCGCACCTGTTTGGATGCGCCGGGTCATCTCCACCATAGGAGGCGCCATGCGGATCTGGAACCCTACCGCGAGGCTTAGCTTGCCTTTTGCCTTCTCGCCAATGCCGATGACGTGATGTGCTCCCGGCACGTCCACAGCCACCGGTTTTTCGCAATAGACATGCTTGCCCGCGGCGACGACCGTTTCAAGATGATGCGGATGGAAATAGGGCGGGGTGGTGATAAGGATAAAGTCTACTTCCTTCGAATTGGCGATTTCTTGATAGGCGTTGGGGCCCTTGAAAAGTTGTGCGGCGTCGATGGGTGCATAGCCCTTCGCTTGCTGCACGTCGTCGAAGTGTTTGCGCCCCTTTTCCAGTTGGTCGGCAAAAAGATCGGCGATGGCGGTCACCCGGGCACCGGCATTCTCCACGAAACTTGTACCCTCCTCGGTGGCGCGGCCCCCGCAGCCAAGAATTCCGAAGCGCACCTGGGAGTTCGCATCCGTCCCCCGCACGTGCTGTGGCTTGAGGATCATAAAACTCGCCGCCGCGGCTGCCCCCAGGAATTCCCTGCGGCCTAACTTGCTCGTTTGTTGCTCAGTCATTTCCACTCCTCCTTATGGTAGGGATTAGACATTAGGAGTTAGGGGCGGGGGGACCGAAATTTTGCCCCCGCACTGCCAGCCCCCAATCCCTAACCCTTAACTTTAACCCCGATGTTTTTCAGGTAAATATCTTTGTACCGAACTCTCACTCCGCCACCGGTGTGAAGCTGTAAACCGATGACACCCTCGGTGAAATTTGGTTGGGGATCGGTAAAGTCTACGCAAGGCACGCCGTTCAAGCGTGTGACGTAGTGGACTCCCTCCTCCTGAATTTCCAGATCGTTCCATTCGCCGGGTTTGATGGCATGCTCGCATTCGGGCGTGCCCATCGCCACCCAGCCGCGATGACCACTTTCATAAATTGATCCCGTATTGCGAACCGGGTCCACTTCCACCTGCATACCTTCAATATCAGGACCGGTCTTGGGGGAGTTGCCGGTGATACGCGAGCGGGTAAAGACTCCGCTATTTCCCTTCTCCGGATTGAACTTCACGCGCAACAGAAAATTGCTGTAAGTTTTCTTGGTGGTGAGATAGCCGTAGTGCCCCACGGTGCTCTCCCCCAAAATCGTGCCGTCATCTACCACCCACTTCTCCTGTCCGTTATTCTCCCAACCGCTCAGATTCTTGCCGTTGAAAAGGGCAATCCACCCTTTACCCGCAGGCGCCTGAGCCCCCGCTTGCGAAGCCAGCAATAAGCCAAACACTGCTACCAGCAGACGTTTCATGTCGAAACTCCTTGACCATATTCTCTTTGGCGGCCGGCCTGGAGGGTTCTACCCCTGCCAGTCCCGAGCGAACCGGAACGCGACGATCATATTCGCAACCGGATGCGAAATCTATAGGAAAGCTGTGGGACACCAATGAACCCATATTGAAAGAAAGGAGCGATCTCATTTGTACGACTTGGTGGGTAGCAGGAGTTGAATGCCGAAATAGCCGATGAAATAGGATTGATTGGGGCGGGTGGGTTCGAGGCTGCGACCGGCCATGAGGAGAAGGATCACGGGGCTATGGAGTTTGTAGCGGGCGCCAAAGTCTATTGTGGGCTGAATGTCGGAAGCATGGAAGGTGCCTTGGGAATAGAGTTCCATGTCTAATTCGACCTTCTTTGTGAGATCGTGCCCGAGGACAAGGCCGCTGATCCAGCCGTTGGGCCCCTTGTGGACAACCTCATAGCCCACTTCGTAATTTACATCGACCGGGCCAAATTTTTTCGAGAATTCGACGGGCATGAGGAAGGTATCGCTCGCGGGGGTGATTCCCCGCCGCACCGCATTGTTGGGGTTGTTGAGGAAGGCCTGGGGGAAAACTGAGATAGAGAGGCCAGACTCCCCGGCGTCGTAGAAACGCCACTTGACGCCCGGATTGGATTGACCCAGGCCAAATTTAGTTGCGGAAGAGGGATTTTGGACGCGTAACCAGGCATTTTCGTAAGTGAGCTGGATGCGATCGCCAACGCCAAAATTGATGTCGACGTCGGGGGTATGGGAGATGGACTGGCCGCTGTAGAAAAAGGGCATGTAGCCGAGATTAATTTCCCAATTATGATTGCCGGGGGTGCCCGGATCATTGGTGTAGAAGGGCGGGCCGCCTTGGGCAAATGCGGAAATAGCGGCAAAGAAGACGGCGAAAATGAAGATGAGGCTCCGCAACATGGCTAGCGGGCCGAGGGCGGAGAACAGAAATGGCACAAATGGATCAAGGGCCCCCCCCACTCTCCTCGCCTCAAAATTCAAGATAGATCTAAGGGAAATATTCTATCACAGGGAGTCGGGGGGTAAGGAGGAATGGGAGGCTCAGCGCAGCAAAGCCGCAGAAGAAAGTCAAAATGCAAAACGCAAAAGTCAACGCCGGGCGTGCCTCGCGTCGTCGGCATGGATTTTGTAGAGGCCCCCTTATGGACGGCGGTGGTGGTTCTCCCTCGAAGAATCCCCCCTGGCGGAACAGGGTACGGGTTGCCCAAACCTGCCCCTTACCGTCCCGGCAAAAATACAATACAATTCCCACCGCTGATCGCGGAAAATCCAGGAGGCAAAGATGAAGGAATTGGGAATTGGCATCATCGGAACGGGCTGGGTTTCCGGTGAGTATATCCGGGCGTTTGAAGCGAACCCGCACACCGAAGTTCTGGGACTGGTCAGTCGCGACATGGCCCGCGCCAAGGCCAAGGCGCAAGAGTTCAATGCGCCACGTTGCCACGCTTATGACCGGGTGGATGAAATGCTCGCGGATTCATCGATTCACATTGTGGTCATATGCACTCCCCACCATCTGCATGTTACCCAGGGCATTGCTGCGGCACAGGCCGGGAAGCACTTGGTATTAGAAAAGCCGGTTGCCTTGGATCTCGAGGGGCTGCGCAAACTCCAAGCCGCCGTGCGCTCTGCCCAAGTCAAAACGGTGGTCAGCTTTGTGTTGCGGTGGAATCCCCTCTTCGAGATGATCAAGGTTTTTCTGGCGGACGGCCTTCTGGGAAATCTTTTTCTCGCCGAGGTTGATTATTTGCACGGAATCGGCCCCTGGTATGCGCAGTACGAGTGGAATACCAAAAAGGAAATCGCCGGTAGCGACCTCCTTACCGCCGGGTGCCACGCAGTGGATGGCCTGCGCTGGTTTGTCGGCGCCCGGCCGGTTGAAGTCTTCGCCTATGGGAATGTAAGCCGGCAGAATCCGCTGCAGTATGAATATGAACCAAACAGTTTGACGTTGGTGAAATTTGCGGACGGGACGATGGGGAAAGTGGCGTCGTCCATTGAGTGCGTTCAGCCTTACATTTTCAACGTCGCCCTTTTCGGAGATCACGGGACGATTCGCAACAACCAGATTTTCTCCAAACACTGGGCGGGCCAAAAGGGGTGGGCCTCGTTTCCCACCATCATGCCGGACAGCGGTGACGTTTCCCACCACCCGTTCAGCGAGGAAGTTCGGCACTTCGTCGATTGCATCCTGAACGATCGCGAGTCACACGCCAACCTGGAAGATGCCGCGCTGACTCATGAAATATGCTTTGCTTCTCAGATTTCCGCGCGAGAGAAGCGGCCCGTACGACTGCCGTTGTAGGTCCAATCAGGATCATTTTTGCGAAGCATGTTGAACGCGGGCTTCGACGGCTGAGCGCGTCGAGCCCAGCGTCTTGAGCAGCGATTCACGGGGAATGCTGACCACAAACGGTCTGATCATCCAGCCCAAGCCTTTCGGGATGTCGCGCGTCAGTGAAATGGACTCCACCTCAACATAAACGCCCCGGTCCTTTTCTTCGAATCGCCAGTAGGAGTTCATCCGCCACAGAAACCCACCATCGTGTCCTATGGGTTTTTCGTGCTCATTGGATTGGCCGGGGTCCTCGACTTCCGCAATGCGAGTGGCGACGGACCGGCTTCGCCAACGGGTGGCATCCACGGGGAAGTACTGCACATCATGGTTGGTGTTAAGGATGACCGTGATGACCTTTTCTTCGCGCAGCCGGTAATAAACTTGGTAACGGTTTCCCTCCTGGTGGATTAATCGCGAACGTGCGACCTCCGGTTGGTAAACGTCCTGATGATGATTATAATCCTGGACCAGATCCAGGACCTGACGCAGGGTGGCTCCAGGGATGAAGACCGCGGCGATCCAGTGGTGGATTAACCCATCCGGGGCTGCGATGTCCGAGCCAGAAGCGTCCTGGGTCTGGAGACGCTCTATGTAGATGTCGCCCTTTCGAAGGCTGGCCAGAGTTTGCGCGCGCGTGGGTTCCGGTAAGCCTTCAATGTAGAGAAAGGCACCAGGCCGCGCCACCTCCTTGACAATGCGCGCTTCCGAAGCCTGGACATAGCGATTAAAGGCTTCCAGCGTTTCCGGCTCCAGATCTACGGTCATGACGTCAAGAGGGTGGGGCGCTGGCACCCCCAGGAGAAGGACGAAAGCAAGCATTGAGGCGGAACGGAATCTGGGCATAGGTTGCTTCGGGGCGCCGCCTGACACCCAGAACATCATACTCCCAGCCGTTGCAAAGGGGGAGGGTTCTTGCCTGTCCAGTGAGCACCAGGAAACCCCTTCGAGTGAATAAGCTCTTGCCTGGACGTTCTGCTTCGGTTGAAATAATATTCGGAAGAAATAATAAGCGGTGCTGGAAGAAAAGGTCTCCGTGACTTTGCGAGGCAAGACACGTGAGTGAACCTTCACAAACCGGCCGTCCTTCACGCGCCATGATTGTGCTGGCGTTCGGGGTGATCTACACCATTTGGGGCGGAACTTATTTGGCGATAAGGTTCGCAGTCCAATCGATCCCTCCATTCTGGATGGCAGGCGCACGTTTCCTTCTCGCGGGATCGATTCTGTACGCCTTTATGCGATTGCGGGGCACGCCGCCTCCTCTTCGACACCACTGGCTCTCCGCGTCAGTGGTGGGCGTCGTTTTGTTGGTGGGTGGAAACGGCTCGCTATCGTGGTCCGAGCAGCGTGTGCCCTCCGGATTGGCCGCGACGATTCTCGCCATGATTCCGCTTTGGATGGTCTTGCTCGACAGCTTGCGCAAGGGAGGTCCAAAGCTGACGGGGCGTGTGGCGGGCGGGTTGGTGATCGGGCTGGCAGGCGTGGGAATTCTGGTCGGTCCGGCAAGGCTTTGGGGAAGTTCTCGGGTGGACCTCCTGGGTGCAGCAGTTTTGATATTCAGTGCTTTTTCTTGGGCGGTGGGTTCGCTTTGTTCCCGCGGCGCCAACCTTCCGCCCTCCCCCTTCCTGGCTGCGGCTATGGAAATGCTGGCCGGAGGCGCGATGCTGATTCTCTTGGGCTACCTGTTCGAAGGCCACCAACTGCACTGGCGCGCGATTTCAATTCGATCAATGGCCGGGCTCCTTTATTTGATTGTATTTGGTTCGCTCGTGAGTTTTACGGCCTACATTTGGCTCCTGAGCGTGGTCTCGACATCCCGCGTTGCGACCTACGCTTATGTCAATCCCCTCGTCGCCGTGTTCCTTGGCTGGGTCTTCGGAGCGGAATCCATTTCCGCGCGCGAGTTGCTGGCCACTGCCATCATCGTCACAGCGGTGGCACTGATTCTTTCCCATCGTCCCCAGCCCGTGGCGATGGCCCCTGACGCTGACGGGCTCCCAACCCTCGACGAACAGCAGGCAATGAAGATCCGCGGGAATGGTGTCACGCAGGCATAGGTACAGGACAATCGTCGTGAAGGCAGGGGGTAGCCGGAGTAACTTGGCAGCTAGCGACGGTAGCTGATCCCGGAGCCTCAAACTCGATCAATTTCACTGGCGATTGGGATAGGGAAAAAGCAAGATTCGGGTTGCTCAACTTTTGCGATCCCTTCAAGATGAAGCAGATTCTAATTGAGGAGCCAAAAGCTATGCCACCGAAGGCGGAAGATTACACCCGAATTGAGAAAGCCATTCTCTTCCTGGAAGAAAACTACCATCGCCAACCGGAATTGCGCGAGGTGGCGCAAAGCGTGCACCTGAGCGAGTTCCATTTCCACCGTTTGTTCCGACGCTGGGCGGGGATCAGTCCCAAACGCTTCATTCAATTCTTGACCTTGGAACATGCCAAGAAGTTGCTCGAGGGATCGCACAGCGTTCTTGACGCAACTTACGACGCCGGCCTTTCCAGCCCCGGGCGGCTGCACGACCTGTTCGTCAACATTGAGGCCATGACGCCGGGTGAATTCAAAGCCAAAGGGGCGGGACTCCGCATCAGCTATGGCTTTCACCCAAGCCCTTTTGGGGAGTGCCTGCTTTCGGTGACGGAGAGGGGCATTTGCGGTCTGGGATTTATCGTCGGCGGCGGGCGCGCGCAGCTACTCCGCGATTTCCAGTCGCGCTGGCCGGAGGCTCACTGGGAAGAGAACGGGCAGCTTACCCGGCCCTATATCAGCCGCATTTTTGGCGGCGAAGAGCGGAATGGAAGCCAGCCGATCACCTTGGTGCTGCACGGAACCAACTTCCAGGTCAAGGTGTGGGAAGCTTTGCTGAAGATTCCCATGGGTGCGGTAGTCCCCTATGAAGTTCTCGCCACCGGGGTTTGCAGCGCGCGAGCTGCGCGAGCGGTGGGGGGTGCCGTGGGGAAAAACCCCATCGCCTTCCTGATTCCCTGCCATCGCGTCATCCGCAAAGCGGGAGGAATCGGCGGTTACCACTGGGGCCCCGCCCGGAAAAAAGCCATGCTGGTTTGGGAAGCGGCACGAACGCAGATAATTCAGGACTGATTCTGCGCACATGATGCTCCCCCTTGGCATGAAAACGGCTGCAAGCATTAAATGGGGCTCATCTGGAATTTATTCCCGAACTCTTCCCCGCGTTGCGCTGCCCCCCTGATTGCTGGTATCCTGCCGCCTCGAATGCGAGCTAGCTGTAAAGGTTGATTGCGCGGGGGGAGGCAGCTCAGCGTTACCCCTCGCTCTCATCGCTGTCACCGGCTTCATCAAGGCCTGAAATCAGATTCGAGGCAACGGAATTCGGATTTTTCCCTAAGCCTATGAGACCCCAACGTTGGTTACACATCATCCCCGTCTCCTTCATTATGTACACGATCGCTTTCATCGATCGGACCAATGTTTCGTTGGCCCTTCGCTCGATGATGCGGGCGCTCCACATGGACCCTACGCAAGCCGGCGGCGCTGCGGGAGTTTTTTTCTGGGGATACATGGCGCTGCAAATTCCGGGTGGCTATCTGGCGCAGCGGTGGAGCGCCAAACGGTTTGTCGCCATCTTACTAGTCGTATGGGGCGTATGTTCCGTTGGTTGCGGCTTGGTTCAGACCTGGCACCAATTCTTGGTGATGCGCTTTTTGCTGGGGGTTGCCGAGGGCGGGGTGTGGCCCGCCGTGCTGGTGCTCCTCTCGCACTGGTTTCCGCGGGGGGAGCGCGCGCGCGCCAATGCCTATTGGATGCTTTGCCTGCCCATCGCGGTGATCATTTCAGCTCCCCTTTCGGGATGGATATTAGGCCGATGGAACTGGCGAGTGCTCCTAATTGCCGAGGGCGCCCTACCTTTCCTTTGGCTGAGCATTTGGTGGGCCTTCATCGATGACCATCCCCGCGAGGCGCGATGGATCTCCATCGAGGAGCGCAACTATCTTGAGGCTACGCTCCTGGAGGAATCCGGCGAACTCGATTCGGCCAAGCCCGACGGGTTTTGGCGTGCTCTGCTAAAAATTTTCCTCATGTGGTGGCGCATGTTGCGTAATCCCACGGTGTTGCTCATGGTCGGCATTTACCTGATGTCGACCGTCGGAAATTACGGCTACCTGTTTTGGCTTCCCTCAGCGCTCGGAAACGCGAGGAAGATGAGCAACTTGCTGGTGGGCGTTCTTTACACCATCCCTTACATGGTGACGGCGATCGGCATGGTTTTGATCTCGCGCCATTCTGATAAGCGGAGCGAGCGGCGCGGCCATGTTGCCTTTGGGCTGGCTTGGGCCGGCGCTTGCATGATGGCTTGTACCCTGTTGACTGGCCACGCCCCCACCTGGAGTTTTGTGGCCATCTCCTTGGTGGGCGCTGGATCCTATGGGATGCTGGGGCCGTATTGGGCGATTCCGACGGAAACTTTGCCACGCTCGGTTTCCGGATCGGCGATGGGGCTCATCAATGCTTTAGGCAACCTGGGAGGATACTTCGGGCCAGTCGCCGTCGGGTATGTCTACAATCGGACGGGCGACTTCCGGTATGCCTTCGGCTTACTCAGCGTGGCGTATCTGACCGGTTCGGCGTTGACGTTCCTCTTGCCCTCACGGGCCGCCGC
>JBEKQO010000142.1:0-18083 GCA_049519635.1 Terriglobia bacterium
GTTTCTATCCATCGCCATCAAACAGGCGTGCACGGCGCTTTCTGGGCGCTGGCGTCCTCGCTCCCATTCCTGGATTTAGCGCGGGCAAACAACATCTCTGTCGCCGCGTCCTATTCGTGGCCTGTCGCGGCTTCTAAACGGTCGCCGAAATAAAATGGGACGCCGGCGCCGCCCGCGATCTTGTTTAGTCGGGCTGGTAGTCGCGGTGGGGATTCCGGTTACCCGCCGCGGCCGCTAGGTCTGCTTTGGTGCTTTGGACTGGCCGTCCCTTCAGGGCGCTGTGATTCCCACCTTACCCCACGCCGTTAGTCCGGGCGGGGATAGATTCTCCCCTTTGCGGGTTTTCCATGGCGCGCCCCGTGGTGAGAATTCCGGCGCTAGCTCCAATCCGGATCGATCGACTGGTCGAAGTAAATCCACAGTACACGCGAGAAGAAGGTTACGACGGGGGCGGCGGGAAGGAAGAGCAGAAAGCCCGTACCGACGCACTCGGGAAGGTCCCAGCTTAGGACGGCCCAAACCAGTAGGGCGAGGAGCGAGATGGCGCCGATTCCAATAGCGTAGCTGAAGTACATCGCGCCCAGGAAGTAGCCTTGCTCGCGCTCAAACTTCAGACCGCACGCCGGGCAGCGCTTGTACATGCGCGGGAAGATGCGGAAAATGGAGGTGCTGAAAATCCTGCCCGTCCGGCACCGCGGGCAGAGATGGTGAAAGATTCCCGCCCACGTGGAAACGTTCTCTCCGGCATGGATTGAAAGCTGTGTCATATGGGGCCACCTCCGCGAATGGCGCTCCTCCCCGAGTTCCTTTCCTCTCTGGCTATTGGATGTTCTGCCCGGCTGGGCGATGCCGCCCGAAAGTGACTACAAGACAATGACTTAGGGAGAATTGCTGCGGGGAGCTGGTCAGTTGAGCTGCAAAGGGGCGGCCCACCCAGCCCCCTGGAACCCTAGCCCGCATTTCTCCCCACGCTTGGACGGGCTGATGGAAGGGCGGGGCTTTACAAGCTGCGGAAAAACCCTGCGGCGCTTGGCGCTAGCACTGTCAGCACCACCCATGCGCTCGGCGCGCCACCCCTCCTCATCTGAGGGGGGGGAGCGTTTTCAACAACTCCCCTCCTGATTCAGGAGGGGTGGCGCCTTTAGCGCCGGGGTGGTGGTACACCGAGGACAGTTTTTCCGCAGCCTGTAAAGCCCCGCCCTTCCAGATCCGTGGTGAGAAATCCGGGCTAGGCCCGGACTTTGTCGAAAAGGAGCTTGGGGTAATTTTTTTGTAAGTGAGCAATTTTGAACAGACAGCGAGAGACACCTTCGCTAACTTGATCTAAATCATATGAGAGGAAACACCTTAGCTCCGCTGCTCGCACTCTCAGCAGGTGAGCTATGGATGCTCTTCCGCAAGCCACTACCATTCAGGATAAGCCCAAGAGTCCAGCCTCAGAAAACACGTGGGCACTTCCGTTTATAACCGAAGTGCCCCCTTCCTTCTCACCCCCGATAACACCCGCATCCGGGGAAGCGTTTTCTGCTACAATCCTACTGAATGACATCCAATAATTTTGTTCATCTGCATCTTCATACCGACTACAGTCTTCTTGACGGCGCTTGCGAAATCGGCAAGCTCATGGACCGCGCCGCCAGCCTGAAAATGCCTGCCGTGGCGATGACGGACCACGGAAACCTCTTCGGGGCCGTGAAGTTCTATGAGGCGGCGAAAAAGCGCAACATCAAGCCCATCATCGGCTGTGAGGTCTACGTTGCCCCGGCCAGCCGGTTTGACCGCTCCGCCGACACGGAACGCCCCAACCATCTCGTCCTGCTCTGTGAGAACGAGCGCGGCTATCGCAACCTGGTCAAACTCGCCTCATCGGCCTATATCGAGGGTTTCTACTACAAGCCGCGAATCGATAAGGGCCTGCTGGCGCAGCATGCCGACGGCCTAATTGGGCTTTCCGCCTGCCTGCGGGGCGAGGTGGCGGTGGCGCTTGGTTCCGACCGCTACGAGGTGGCACGCCAATCGGCCTACGACCTGCGCGATATTTTCGGCAAAGGGAATTTCTTCCTTGAGCTTCAGGACCAGGGCATGGAGGAAGAGAAGCACATCAATCCGCAAATGGTGAAACTCTCGCGCGAGACGGGCATCGCGCTGGTCGCCACCAACGATTGCCACTACATCACCGCGGGGGACGCGCGCGCCCAGGAAGTGCTGGTTTGCATCCAGACCGGCAAGACCATGAGCGACACGAACCGCATGAAGTTTCGCACCAACGAGTTCTATTTCAAAACTTATGAAGAGATGTCGGCGGTCTTTGGCCGTGATGTGCCGGAGGCGCTGGCCCGTACGCTGGAAATTGCCGACCGCTGCAACCTGCACCTGGAAGCGAAGGAGCACGTCTTCCCCCATTTTGAAGTTCCCGCCGGCGATACGCCGGATAGTTACTTTGAAAAGGTCACGCGCGAGGGCTTTAACCATCGCCGCGAGCGGCTGGACCGCCTGCAAGCCGCGGGCCGCCTGAAGTATCCCTTGCAAGCCTATGAAGACCGCCTGGAGCGCGAAATCGAGCTGATCAAGAAAATGCGCTTTGCCGGCTATTTCCTGATTGTTTGGGATTTCATCCGCCACTCGCGCGAGAATTGCATCCCGGTGGGGCCGGGCCGCGGCTCGGCCGCCGGCAGCCTGGTGGCTTACTCGCTGCACATCACCGATGTGGACCCGCTGCAAAATGAATTGCTCTTTGAGCGCTTCCTCAATCCCGAGCGTGTTTCCTTTCCCGACATCGATATCGACTTTTGCCAGCGCCGCCGCGGCGAGGTGATCGAATACGTCACCAAAAAGTACGGGCGTGAAAACGTTAGCCAGATCATCACCTTCGGCACCATGGGTGCCAAGGCCGTCATCCGCGACGCCGCCCGCGCTCTCGACATGCCTTACGCGGAAGCCGATAAAATCGCCAAGCTCATCCCCACCACCCTGAACATCTCGCTGGAAGACGCGCTGAAGCAATCGGCGGAACTGGCCCAGCTCCAGAAAACCGATGAGCGCATTGCCGACCTGTTGCAGGTGGCATCGCACCTGGAAGGCTTCGTTCGCCACGCCTCAACCCACGCAGCGGGCGTGGTGATTTCGCCCCAGCCGCTTCAGGAAATAGTTCCGCTCCACAAGAGCAACAAGGATGAAATCACCACCCAGTACGCGATGGACGACCTGGAAAAAATCGGCGTATTGAAGATGGATTTTCTCGGGCTCACCACACTCACGGTTATCGACGACTGCCTGAAGTTGATTGAAAAGTCGCGCGGCGAAAAACTGGACCTCGAGTCGTTGACGCTAGACGATCCCGCATCGTACGAGTTGCTGAGCAAAGGCCTGACGGCGGGCATTTTCCAATTTGAAAGTCGCGGCATGACCGACATCCTGCGCCGCGTCAAACCCGATCGCCTCGCCGACCTCACCGCCTTGAACGCCCTCTACCGGCCCGGGCCTATCCAGGGCGGCATGATCGACGACTACATCGCCCGGCGGTCGGGCAAACGCAAGGTCACCTACGAGCTTCCTCAGCTTGAACAAATCCTGGAAGAGACTTACGGTGTCATCGTTTACCAGGAACAGGTGATCCAAATTTTTAACAAGGTTGCGGGCTTTACCCTGGGTGAAGCCGATGTGGTGCGCCGCGCCATGGGCAAGAAGAAAATAGAAGAGATGGTAGCGAACAAGGAGAAATTCCTGGCAGGCGCGAAGAAGAATGATGTATCGGCGGCGAAAGCGCAGAAGCTCTGGGATCTGGTGGAACAGTTCGCGGGCTACGGCTTCAATAAGTCGCACTCCGCCGCGTATGCGCTGGTGGCGTACCATACCGCCTACCTGAAGACGCACTATCCCGTGGAATTCATGTCGGCGCTGCTGACGGCGGAAATCGGCAACCAGGACAAGGTCACGCACTATCTGGCCGAATGCAAGGACATGGGGATCGCGATTTTGCCGCCGGACGTCAACTCGAGCGACCTGGCCTTCACCCCCGCCGGCAACGCCATCCGCTTTGGCCTGACGGCCATCAAGAACGTCGGCGCCACCGCGATCGAATCGCTGATGGCGGCGCGCCAAAAGCTGGGGCGCTTTGACAACCTGGTGGAATTTTGCGAGCAAGTGGATTTGCGCCTCTTGAACAAACGGGTTCTGGAGAGCCTCATCAAGGCCGGGGCGTTTGACTCGCTCGGCGTGCGGCGCACGCAATTGCTGGCGGTGCTCGACCGCGCCATGGAACTGGGACAGAAGCGCCAGCGGGAAACCGAGAGCGGGCAGCATGGCTTGTTCATGGGCGGCGCGGATGCCCCGCCTCCGCCGCCCTTCGAGATGCCCGACGTGCCCGAGTGGACGGAGGCGGAGCGCCTGGCGGCCGAAAAGGAAGTCCTGGGCTTCTATGTGACCGGCCATCCGCTGGAAAAGTATTCCCAGCGGCTGTCCACAATGACCAAGCACGATACGGCGTCGATTGAAGATATGCAGCATGACTCGCCCGTAACGCTGGCGGGAATTCTGCGTGGCTTGCGGGTGAAGCCGAGCAAGAAAGGCGACCTCTGGGCCAGCGCCCAACTGGAAGACCTGCGGGGCACAGTGGAACTGCTGGTGTTTCCCAAAGCCTACCTGCAATTGCAGAACGTGCTGAAGCCCGACACCGCGCTGCTGATTCGGGGTACCGTGCGCCACGAGGAGAACCAGAAACCGCGCGTCTCCGTCAGCGACGCCCGGCCACTGGATGCCGCAGTGAATGGCGCCAAAGCCCAGGTGCGGATTCGTGTCAACCTGGATACGCTGCGGGACGGCCGCCTGGACGAACTCGCCAACGTCTTGGCCACATATCCGGGGGAAAGTCCGGTGGTGTTTGATCTGGCGCGCCCCGGCGATTTTGTGGTGCGTATCCAGTCCCGCGCCCCGCGCGGGGTAAAGACCGATGATGAATTATTGAATCGGCTGCGCGAACTTTGCGGCGATGAGGCGATTCGACTGGAAAAACAGGCGCCCGGGATGTAGGGTGAGAAAGCTAACCATGGGTTTCCGGTCTCGTGAGGAAATATGAAGGAAGGAACAACGTCGGCCGACACTCCCCGTTTTAGGGAATTATCGATTCATGGCTTCCGTCGCTTGTACGAAGTTCAGTTGCCCCTTCGACCACTGACCGTGATGATCGGGGCCAACGGAACCGGCAAAACCTCGGTGCTTGATGTGCTCTCCCTGCTAGCCAACTCTGCGCAAGGCAAACTTAGTGATTTTATATCCGACCTTGGCGGATTGAGCAGTGTACTGACCTACGATCGGGCTGAAGAGCTCCGCCTCGGAATCTCCATGACGGTACAGGGCCATAAACCGCTGGAATATTCGCTGGCGCTAAAGCCGCAGGGTATTGGTTATTTAATAAGCGAAGAAAAACTCAGCCAGGAGCGTGGTTTTACGGAACCGTTCTTACACATCGATTCGAACGGTCCGGACATCAGGTATTTCGAAGTGGTTCAGAAAAAACTTCAGCAACCCAACTGGGAACATAAGCCGCTGGAAACTTCTTTGTCGCAGGTACCTAAGATGTTTCGGGAGCCGGAGGATTTTCGCAACCGATTATCTTCGTCCACTTTCTACCATGTATTGAACGTAGACCCGCGCTCACCGGTGCGATTACCCCAACCGATGCGGCCGGCAACTCTGCCGGGGCGCAACGGCGAGGATCTGGTGTCCTGCCTGTTCTATCTGCGCGAAACCGAACGAAATCGTTTCGAAGCGGTTGAAGACGCGCTTCGCGTTGCCTTTCCACTTTTTGACCGTCTTGATTTTCCGCCCGTGGCGGCAGGAACTCTGGCCCTTGCCTGGCGAGAAACAGGTTTCTCCAAGCCTCTTTATATGCACCAACTGTCGGAGGGCACGCTTCGCTTTTTGTGGCTAGCTACTTTGCTGCAAAGCCCCGGCCTAAGCGCTCTCACGCTGCTGGACGAACCGGAAGTCAGCTTGCACCCGGAGTTGCTGAATCTGCTGGCAGATCTACTGCGCGAGGCGTCGAACCGCACACAGGTGATCGTCGCCACGCACTCCGATCGGCTTATTCGATTTCTGGAGCCGAACGAAGTGTTGCTCATGGATTCGACCGAAGACGGAATGAGCACAGTGAAATGGGCTGACGAACTTGATCTGGACAAATGGCTAAAAGATTACTCTCTGGATGAGTTGTGGAGTAATGGCCGCCTCGGAGCACGCGCTTGAAGATCGCAATTCTGGTGGAGGGAAAAACTGAGATGGCATTTAAGCCCCACCTGACGGCTTTTCTCGCCGGGAGGCTCGAGGGCAGAATGCCCCGGCTCGACATGTTTCGATACGACGGCCGAATCCCCAAAGGAGATGACTTGCGACGGAAGGTTGAAAACCTGCTGAGCGGGAGGCAACCGTCGGATGCGGTTATTGCCTTAACGGACGTGTACACCGGTACAGACGACTTTGTAGACGCTGCCGATGCGAAGGCAAAAATGCGGCGATGGGTGGGACCCAATCCCTCATTTCATCCCCACGTCGCTCAGCACGATTTCGAGGCTTGGCTCCTCCCCTACTGGGACGAAATCCAAAAGCTCGCAAGGCACATTCGAAAAGCGCCTGCGGCTGCTCCTGAGACGGTGGATCACAAGCACCCGCCCTCATACCATCTCCAGGAGATTTTCCGGGTTGGCACTGGTCGAGACTACTATTCGAAGGTGAGGGATGCCAATCGGATACTACGAAACAAGGATCTAGCCATCGCCGCTGCGCAATGTCCGGAATTAAAGGCATTTCTAAACAGAATCCTCACACTGAGCGGCGGCACGCCGATTTGAAGTCTAGGCATTGAGCAGCAGGAGTTCGCAACGATATGGCAAATGCACCAAACGACCAGGCGATCGCGCAGGAACTCGAAAGGCAAATTGCCGAGCTTGAGGGGATTTCAACTTCGGCCGCCCTACAGGAGGAAATCGAGCGCCTGCGCCAGCAGCTCGGAGCGTTAAGGCAGAAAGTGTCTGGCCCCTCGCAAGAAGCCTGGGATCGCGTCCTCCTGGCCCGCCATCCGCAGCGGCCTTATACCCTCGATTATATCCAGATGCTTTGCACCGATTTTCTGGAGTTGCATGGCGACCGCCGCTTTGCCGACGATGCCGCCATGGTTGCGGGCATTGCGCAATTTGAAGATCGCCCCATCGTCGTCATCGGGAACCAGAAAGGCCGTGACACCAAACAGAAGCTCCTGCGCAATTTCGGCATGGCCAATCCGGAAGGTTATCGCAAAGCCCTGCGGGTAATGGAATTGGGGTCCAAATTCGGCCTTCCCATCATCTGCTTTATCGATACCCCCGGAGCGTACCCTGGCATCGGGGCAGAGGAACGCGGCCAGGCGGAGGCCATTGCCTACAACTTGAAGGAAATCTGCAAGCTGCGTGTACCGCTAGTGGTGCTGATCCACGGGGAGGGCGGCAGCGGCGGCGCGCTGGCCATCGCCGTGGGCGACGAAGTCTTGATGCACGAAAATTCCATCTATTCGGTGATCTCGCCGGAAAGCTGCTCGTCCATCCTATGGCGCGACTGGGATCACAAACAAGAAGCGGCGCGCGTGCTGAAAATGACGGCAGAGGATCTTTATCGTATGCAGATTGTGGATCAGGTGGTGCCGGAACCCGCGGGCGGTGCGCATATGGACCATACGCAAGCGGCGGAACTCCTGCGGCCGGTTTTGCGAAACTGCCTCGACCGGCTCAGCAAATTGTCCGTGCCCGATCTCCTGAAGCGCCGCCAGGAAAAGCTGCGCCGGCTGGCGATCTTTGTCACCGAGGCGTGAGCGAGTGTAGCGCGAATTTGCTGTAGGGGCGGTTCGCGAACCGCCCCTACTATTCACTTCACCCCATGGGAAATCCACTTTTTCGGGACTATGAAAGGCTGGTTAACATTACCGTGCTGGGAAAAGCTTTCCAGGTCCCGGAGAAGAATACTTGTCTGCGCGCCTTCCAATACATCAGCCCGGATACGATCCCTTACGGCCGCTTCTGCTGGAATCAGGAATGCCAGCTTTGCCGAATCTCCTACAACATGGCGAGCCAGCCGGACGCTCCGCCGCGCGGCGTACTGGCCTGTAAGGTTCTTGTCGCCGAAGGGATGCAGATCACTGATCTGTCCGAAGAACTCCGTTACAACCTGATGGGGGTGATCCGTCCCCCTGAACCTCGCCCTGCTTATGACGAGGTGGATGGGGAGCGGTTCGCTTAAGGGGTTTCCGGGAATCATTCCGTAATTTGTTCCAGGGCGGCCCCTCACCCGGCCCTCCTAATAATTCCCATGTCCCGCGCCGCTTGCGGTCGTAAGCTTCGCGGGGCGCGGACGAGCAGAGAGCGGGGCCGCGATTTCGGCGGGGCTAAACAGGATGCGGAAAAACTCGAAAGCGCTGTCATTCTGAGCATTGAAAGCCGTTCGGCTGCCCATGATAGGCAGAAACTCGGGCCGAGGAAGGGTAGCGCGGACCGGTTTTTTAGGTCCGCGGCTTTTCCTTGTCCATCGGGGACGAGCCGCGGACCTAAAAAACAGGTCCGCGCTACACGTGCTGAATCTCAAGGACTTACGCGTCGAGTTTCTGCAGAGGAGCAGCGGCGGTCCTGAGCATCGCGAAGGAAGAATCTCGCATCGCCTTGAAAATGCTCAGAGCGAGATCCTTCGCGTAGTTTACCCTAAGCGGCAGAGCGAGATTCTTCGCTGCGCTCAGAATGACAGCGAATGGGCTCAGGATGACAGCATTGTAGGGTTTTCCCGCAGCCTGCAACGCCCCGCCGTTCCGCCAGCCCTGTCAGTGTACCCAGGCTTGGTCAGAAGTCTGGGCTAGCATCGAGGGTCGTGAAGGTGCCAACCACCAGAATTACAGGGAAGGGAAGCGGGCGGAAGGTGTCACGACCAGTTGACCACAGCCTTCACCACGCCGGCTTCGCGATGAAGCCACGCTGGAAACCGTTGCGGCATGAGGGCGCGGGGAGCGCACTCGGTGGGCCACGCCCCGACATCGATCTGCCCGCTTTCCATCGCCTCCAGCACACGACGGTGCTCCGCCGGAGTGCTGTTGCGGCTTGACAGGATGGTGGCCTCGCGGCGGTGGAGGTCCGGGTCGAACAAGGAAACGTGGTCGTTGATCAGCCCGACGAAGATCAGCTTGCCGCCCTGCTGAAGCAGGTGAAGGGATTGCTCCATGGAGCCCCGGTCGCCGGTGCAGTCGAACACCAGCAGCGAGGGCTCTTCCTGCCGCGCTTCCTCATGGGAAGGGTAGTAGCGTTTCAAGCCAAAATGCCTGGCCGCGAAAGCGAGCCTCTCCGGCATCTTCTCCACCACGGCGATATCGGCGCCGGCCAGGCGCAAAAACTCGATCACCGACAGCCCGATGGGACCGGCGCCCGCGACAATGGCGCGCTCGCCCGGCGGCGCCGTTGCGCGCCCCACGGCGTGGATGCCGACGCCCAGTGTCTCCACCAGCGGGATCTGCTGCGCCGGCAGTTTCTCGCACTTGTACATCTGTCCCGCCGGCAGAAGAATGTGGTCGCGCATGCCGCCATCGGTGTGGACCCCGATGACGCACATCTTCGCGCAGCAGTTCGTCCGCCCCCGCAAGCAAGCCACGCACTCGCCGCAGGTCATGTACGGGTTCACCGCGCAGCGGTCGCCGGGCTTGAATTCGCCGACGCCGTCGCCGGTCCTGACAACCTCCACCGCAAGCTCATGCCCGAGAATACGCGGATAGGTGAAAAACGGCTGCGTGCCTTCGAAGGCGTGGAGGTCGGTGCCGCAGACGCCGACCGTCAAGACTCTGACCAGCACTTCACCCGGTCCCGGCGCGTCCGGCTGTGGGGTTTCGGTGAGAGTGAATCGGCCCGGCTGTTCCAGTGTGATTGTTTTCATGGGATCGAAGCTTCGCCTGCATCAGCCAAATTTGCTCTTTTCCATTCTTGGCTGCCCGTCAGCATACGGCTTACCGCGGGTGATTGCAATGGCGCGCCGGGCCCTTAACGTTTGGCCACTCCATCGACGGCTTGAAGTCCTTGGGAGCGGAATGCTGCCCGATGACTCAGTAAACGACGATCTTGAGCCCGCCAAGACTGGCAATCGAGTTAGGGCTTGGGACTAGCCCGGTATTCTCACCTCATTTGGGCGCTGCCGACAGGGCGGGGCTTCAGCCCCGCCGAAATCGCGGCTCCCACCCTCTATTCGTCCCGCACTCCGCCCAGCTTGCGGCTCCAATCTGTGCGGGGTGAGGGACTTGGAAAGAATCAGAATGACCATGCAACGGCGGTGCTAAACAGGCTGCGGAAAAACTCGCCGGCACTGTCATTCTGAGCATTGACGGCCTTGCGGCTGCCCAGGAAGGGCAGAAACTCGGGCTGAGGAAGGGTAGCGCGGACCTGTTTTTAGGTCCGCGGCTTTTCCTTGTCCATCGGGGACGAACCGCGGACCTAAAAAACAGGTCCGCGCTACACGTGCTGAATCTCAAGGGCTTACACGTCGAGTTTCTGCAGAGTAGCGGCGGTCCTGAGCCTTGCGAAGGAAGAATCTCGCATTGCCTTGAAAATACTCAGAACGAGATTCTTCGCGTAGTTTACCCTGAGCGGCGGAGCGAGATTCTTCGCTGCGCTCAGAATGACAGCGAACGGGCTCAGGATGACAGTATTGGAGCGTTTTTCAGCAGCCTGTTTGGCCCCACCCATCCGGACCCGTGGTGAGAAACCCCGGCTAGAGTGCTGTCATCGATTAGGGATCAAGCCGCAGGACTGTTCTTTTAAGGGATTGGAGGAAATTGCTTTTCTATTCATTCATGGGTGACCCCCTCACCCGGCGCTCTCCCGCCACTCTCTCCCCCAAGGGGGCGAAAGAAGTAAATTCAAATCCCTTCCTCCTCGCCCCTTGGGGGGCGAGGGGGGAAGCAAGGCAGAGGGGGCCCCACGTTTTGCAAGTGGGGGCGAGGGGGTCGAATTGGGACGTTCAGCTTAAGTGAACAACGTTGAGGCTAGCCGCCACGTAAAGTCAGGCAGCGGCATGCCGGCCGTTGCGATTACCACTGGGTCCGGTACCTTATTCGCGTAAACCGATGGCGCGTCTTTAACAGCCGGTCCCGGGTTGCAGCGTCACGCTTGGCCCACTTCCGGTTAGCCGCGCCAGCGGATTGCCGCCATGATTATACAAACAGGATGACCCGCTTGCCCCATTCACGGTGATATTGACAGTCTGGATGTTCCAGTTATCGTCAGTCTCCGGAAATGAATTGTGCGAGGTCAGGGTGATCTTGATATCGCCAAATGCCAATAGCGGCTGGGCTGGTCCGGCGATGGTGAAAGTCTTCACGTGGTCCGAATTATTTCCCCATCCCGGATCGCTCTGCGCCTTTAGAGTGAAAGTCTGCGTACCGCCCGGCAGGACAATGCTGGCAGTAGCCGAACTGTCGCCGCGGAGGTCATCGCCCCCCGTGCCGATGTTGAAGGTGACTTGGTTGAACGTCGCCTTGGGGGGAGCGTACGGCGTCGGTCCGCCCACATAGAGATAACTTCCCCAAGAGCTTCCGCTGTTCATGAAATCTTGAATGTCGTAGGGATTTGAGCCGCTGCCGGTCCCCGTGTCGCTTGACGCAACGCCGTTGTTGTTCGCCATGGTTCCATTCAGGTCCGATTGAATGCGCAGGTTTCTGAGGAAGGCGGCATGCGTCCAGCCGCCCGGGGCTTGCCAGCCGCTGCCCATCTGATCTTTGGTCAAAGCAGGATTCGACAGGCTGGAAAAAACCTCACCGCCGAAACCAATCCATTCGGCGTCGTTCCCGAGGCCGCCATTATAGAGACTGGCGGGGTAGTAGCCCATCCAGATTCCCTGGACGGCGATCCACCAATTGAGCTGCCCGTTGGTGGGTTCGCGATAGAGCTGGAATTTCATCGACACATCAAGCTGTTCGCCGCCATAGGTACTGATGCCGTTTATCCGGATTCCCGGAAAGACGGAGTTGCTGTACTGGACCCAGCCGCTATACTGGGTATTGTAGCCTCCCAGGTTATTGCCATCCTGTGCGTAGCCGTTAGTGGTGTAGTAGGTAAAGATGTGGGCGATGGTGTCGCCGTTCAGGCCCTGGTCAACCGTCCACCCTCCCTCGAGGGACTGAGTTCCCTTATCATAATTCTGAATCCAGGTTTGCAGGATGGAATGATCGTCGCCCCCCGGAGTCGAGGGGTTATTGATCGTGGGATCCCAGACATTGAGAAAGAAATCGCAGCCATAGGCTTTCACGCTTTGACCGTCCGTGCCATGGAAATAGCCGAAAGGGTTGGGGTCCGTGGGCTTCTTGTTGGCCCGATTTTTATTGACCAGCAGTCCACCGCTCTTGTTCAGGTAATCCTTCAGCGCGATAGTTTTCGTCAGCGCCGAGATATCCGGGCGGAGGAGAGGGACCGTTCCCGCCGGGCCGCGTTCCACTTTCGGGTCGTCAAGTTCGAGGGTGACAGCCTTGATGGGCTTCTGCGCGTCTGCGGTACGAACCGGCATGGCCGTAACGGGTGGAGCAGAGGCGATCTTTCCTGCCGCGTCTTGACTTTCGATGGGAATCCAGTCGAGCGTCTGCCCGCTGGGAGTGGTGGTTGTCTTGGCGATTTTGAGGGCGCTCTGCCGGGTCGCCAAGAAAGTGGTGAGTTCGGGGTTCAGCTTAGTTTGGTCGATTGCCATGAGGTGGCTCCTTTTTTGAGGTGGGTAACTTCGCACAACGGACAATGGCCCGAGGTCGTTCCCGGAGTTCGGCCGCGAACTTCAAGACTCGCGACCGTCGCTTGCGACGACGGCTGCCGATAGCGCAGAGGTGGGAGTCCTCCCGAGCACATGGGCGTTCGCCCGATTACATGACGGTACAGGCGCAAGACGATCCCTTTACTGATTATTGGATTATGCGGGACTAATTATAGCCCGTTTCGGGACTTTTTGTCAAATTAGTTTTTGGTTGTTTCGGCGGAAGGTCATTGGACGGACGCTCGTGCTACTATATGCCCCATTTTATATTCTACATTGCAGCAAGCTGTTTTGAACTTGCGGGAATCAATCGAAGAGAATTCCTGCAACCGGGCGCACTGCTGCCCATGGGCAGGGTTGACGCCTCGGGATGCCAGAAAAGCTGATTCGGCTCCGCTCCCTTTCCACACTGAGAAGCGCAACTTAAAGATTACGCGTGTCAGGATGGTCCGCCGCAAGCCTCAGAGGCCGCTTCCGCAATATGAGCCCGCTCCCGGTTGGTGGTCCACGGGCGGGTCCGTGGTCACCGAGATCAACTTATTGTTAACCAAAAACGGACTTGACTTTGGAGTCGTCCTCCGAAATCATCAAGGCGCTTAAGAGTTGACACCATCCGTAGCTTGGGAGCCGCCCGGACAGCGATATTCGCAAGGGGGGCAGGCGCCAAGCTGTTCATGATTTTCGGCGCCAGACAGAGAAACCGAAGGGGCGGCGACACTAAAGAAAGAGTGACGATCCCGGATAAACTCCAAATCTACGAGAGGTGCCACCATGCCGGCATATCAGAGAATACAGGATTTTATGCAGCGCGTGACCGCGGTCAACGCCTCCTTCGAGAAGTGGAAGAAGAGTTCTCTGCGGCCGCTGATTAATGTTCTAAACGACAATAATGGGTCGTTGCAGAAGGTTCAAACCGCCCTGACAGGAATTCCCCCTGCCAAGGCGTATAAATACAAAACTGCGCTCTATTACCTGCTCGCAACTTACCCGGGGCTGGGGCAATTTGCAAGCCGCGTTAATTTCGGGCTGTTGGGTAAGCTCAACGCGGCAAGGTTCACCCTGACTAACTTGCCGAACCCTTACGATCCGACCCTTCCGACGGCTGACCGCATCGCGCCACCATCCGCCTTCCTGAACATGACGGTGGAACAGTACCTCCTCAGCCACCCGGCAACGGGAGTGATGCTGATCCATCTATCAGATCACGATGGCGGGATGGACATGGTATTCAACGGCGAAAGCTGCCTCGATCACATTAAATCGGTGCTCCGCGTCGCCAAGGACGTGAACTGCGACCTCTGTGTTTTATATATGAAGAACCCCATGGTGCTGGCGGCTCTGAACGCCGAAGTGAATGCCATCAACGGCAAAACTCTAGTGTTGGAAGCACGGCAGCACATGGGCGCGAGAAAGCAGGAGTTCCTAACGTTCGCGCAGAACCACCAGGATGTCGTGGTCATAGGTTTCGACGCAACGATCTGCGTCGAGGCGAATCTCTTCGGCGCCGCCGATAAAATGGACGACGGCAGCTATGTTCCCCCCCTGACGACCATCGCCAACGTCGTGACCTCGCGGGCCGTGCTGGTCACGACCGGGACGATCTACCCGAAAATCAACAAGGGGCAGTGGGGTTGCCTGTTCAATACCTAATGGGTTTTTACGGAAGCATATGAAACGGGCCGAAATGAATCTCGATGCTGTTCCTAATCTTTCCAGCGGGCATCATGCCGATAGCTGACACCTGACGGCTCGTCCCGAGCCCCGAATCCCCAATCCCGAGTCCCCAGCCCCTATCATTTCAATCCCAATTTCTTGCCTGCCGCAAGCAGGCGGAGGGCCTCGTGCAGCCGCCTCATTTTCGTTTCGGGTTGCTTAGCGGAATCGATCCAACCGAGGTACATTCGCCGGTATGAGGGTGCAAGGCTCTGGAAATAGGTCCACGCTGCCGGGTCGTTCCTAAGCGCTTCTTCGATGTACGGTGGGACCTTTGAGAGCGATGGCCGCGGCGCGTCGCCGCTGCGATCCGTGGGCGCTCGACTCAACCCCGCCGGCGTTAATCGCCCGCTTGCCTTAAGCTGCGCATAGCGCTGGCGGTTCGTCGTGGACCACTTGCTATCAGCTTTTCGCGGAGTAAACTTGCGGGCATAACGCGCATCATCGAGGCGCTTGATGAGGCTATCGACCCATCCGAAGCATAGGGCTTCATCGACGGCATCCTGGTAGGCGATCGAGGGCTGCCCGCTGAGACGTTTGTGAAAGACGAGCCACACCTCGGATTCGGAATTGTGATGATCGGCGAGCCACTCCCGCCACCGCTCAGGGGTACGTGCATCAAGGGTCTTCAAGGTCTTTGAGCGCACCGCACGATTGCCTCCCGCAGAATTGTCCGCCTGGCGGTTCGGTTGAGTCGCGCGAGCGGGCTGCCACGGAGTCGCCGCGGCGACCCGCTGTAACTAGAGCGCTGCCGCACGGGCCGAGGAGGACGTCTTGAGGTTTGCGGCCTTTGCTGGGGCGTCATTGCTCCATCTCCCCAGCTCGAGCGCGACCTCCATGCAGGCATCGCGCAATTCATCCCCAAGAGTGCGTTTGTCCATGGCCCGGGCCACCACCATGCCTCCCACGCACATTGCCGCCAGGGCCAGCGCTCTGGTGCGGCGCGGGCGGCTCGGCGCGCCCATGCTGCGTTCGAGGACGCTCACCATAGCTTGGAACACGGTCTCGAAGGCACGCCTTACACCCTTGCCGCTACGCGTGACGTCGCTGGGCAGGGCGACCATCGGGCAGGAATTCTCCACGTCCTCGAAATGCTGGCGAGAGAGATAGGCACGGACAACCTGCCGCCCAACGTCGGCGGATGCCAGATCCACTTCCACGCCTTCCCAGCAATTTTTCCATTCCGGATCGGTAAAGAAACATCCTAGCACCTCGCGATAGAGATCGCTCTTGCTCTCGAAATAGCTGTAGAACCCGCCGTGCGTCAGGCCCGCGCCAGCCATAATTTGCTGGATCGAGACATTGTCAAAACCATGCCGGTTGAAGAGCCGGCGTGCGCTCTGAATAATCTTCCCTTTGACCTCGATGCGGTGGCTTGCGGGATAGGGCATGGGTCCTCCTCGTTAAACCTTGCGGAATTATGTCTGGAACGTGACGGCCCCTTCCAGTAAAACATGATCTTGAACATATTTTGATCGAGTGCTGTAATGCCGCGAAGTGGGACAGCAAAAATCTGGGAGGGCAATGATGAACCCGAATAGGATGAGCGCGGAAAAGAATTGGACCGCATTGGTCATCACGCCGACGCGGCGGCAAGTAATCGCCGGCGCCGCCCTTGCGTTCGGAGGTTTCACCTTGGGCGCAACCGCGGCTGGGGCGGAAAGCACGGAGGAGATTTCTCGTACGGCCGAATCCATTCATCAAGAACCCGTTTTCAAAGCGGACCGCAAGCGCGTCTACGAAGCCTTCACCGACGCTAAATTGTTCAATAGTGCGGCCGTGCAGACCGGCATTTCGCTGGAGAAGGCGCCGATACAAATCAGCCGCGAAGCGGGAGGCACGTTTATACTTTTCGGCGGCATTATCGTGGGACGCCACATCGAACTGGTGCCGGACCAGCGCATCG
The DNA here is from genome assembly GCA_049519635.1 of Terriglobia bacterium. Classification (GTDB taxonomy): domain Bacteria; phylum Acidobacteriota; class Terriglobia; order UBA7540; family UBA7540; genus Bog-366. Next base: position 16,403 of record JBEKQO010000142.1, read on the forward strand.
TCCAAGCCTGGCGAGTGGCCTATTGGGATCCGGGCGTTTACTCGATTGCGAAATTCGAACTCGCGGAGCAAGGCGCCGGGACCAAAATCATCTTTGATCACACCGGCTTTCCCCAGGGCCAGGCAGAGCACCTGGTAGCGGGATGGAAAGCCCACTATTGGGAGCCCCTCGAGAAATTCCTGGCTTAGGTTTTGGCTCGCCAAAATGGGGCTGCCGCGCGGGTCGCCGCGCCGAGACTGTGGCCCGCTGGCTAAGGCTCCAGTTGCATCGGTGCGCCGCCCGCGTCTTTGCTGCGTTGTGCGGCGTCCATGAAGCTGAAAATTTCCAGCGTTTCTTGGGCCGATACCGGGGCCACGCCGGTCTGGAAAAACTTCACTACCTCGACGGCAAGCTGGTGATAGGCATCGCCACTGGAAGGCCCGGATTCATAAACATGCTGGGCGGCAAAAGTGACCGCGCCAAAATCGTGCGCGCTGGGAACGTTGCGGGCGCCGCGGACGGCTCCTGTCCGTCCGTCTTTCCAGCGGCCCACCACCATGTCGGCGTTCGGGGTGAAGGTCCACGTCACGGACTCGCACCCGGTGCCCATCAGGGTGTAGAGCAATTCGATGATATGGATCCCATACCAGGAGAGTTCCAAGGGCTGGTGCGGTTCAAAGTGCGCCGGCCCCCAGATAATCGCACCCATCACCGGCTCAGTTTTCAAGGCCGGAATGAAATCCATGAAGCGAAGATCGGAAGTGGAAAACCAGGGAACGCCGCTCTCGCGGCCCAGACGCGCAATCTCCTTGGCATCCGCGTAGCTGGAGGCGAGGGGCTTATCGATGAACACCCGTTTCTTGGCCGCGAAAACCGGTCTGACTTGCTCGAGGTGCCGGCGGCCGTCCACACTTTCGAGCATCACGGCGTCGACCTTGGCGAGCAACGTGGGAATGTCGGAAACGATTTCCACGCCATACTGGGCTTTCATTTTCTCCGTGAACCCGGCAACGCGCGTCCGGCTTTCCTCCACGTCCGGACTGCCCCCCGGAAAGGCCGCCACAATGCGCGCGCCGGGAACGTGCTCGGGGTTGGAAGGATCGTTCAGCAGCCGGGCAATGGCAATTACGTGGGACGTATCCAAGCCAATAATGCCGACTTTCAGGTCTTCCGCCCGAAGGCCAAAAGGAAGCAAAAGCAAAATGGGCAGCAATGCGCGGATTTTCATCCGCCCATTGTAAACTAAGCCGGCGGAATCCCGGCGAGCAAATTTCGTTTCTGTGCGCGGCGGTTGAAGAGCGATGGCGGGGAGTGGCGTCCGACTGGTCCTCCCCATTCTGGCATGGCGTAAGGGAGGTCCGCGAACCGCCCCTGCTTGTTCCCCTCGACGAACTGGGCTAAGGCTCGCCAGCTTCAAAATGGGCCACAACCCGCTTCGGAATACCGGATGCGACGAGGCAAATTTGGGTGTACCATTGCTGGCATCTTTCGGCTGTATTCATGGTCTGCCGGCCACGGCAAGCCCGGCCGGGCTGGGACGACCTGCAAAGCCGGCAGGTCAACGCCGCGAGGTCGTTTGCTTCGAGGCGCCGGGAATTTACGGGTAGGGCCGGCCAATCTCAAGTCTTCGAAAATTGAAATTAACGGAGGTGATCATGTTTAAGAATTCTGATCCCGCGAATGATGTCCGCCCGGAAACGGC
>JBEKQO010000143.1:0-21969 GCA_049519635.1 Terriglobia bacterium
CGGCGACAACTATGACGTCGATGACGTGTCGTTTAACATCACCAAGAAAACCTTGATCCGCCTCTCGCACCTTACGTCTTTCCCCTCCGACGTCAACTTGTGGCTGCCGATTGACGGGCATCCGGGAAAAATCGAGATGGTGATTCGCAATAAGAACGAAATGAGCCAATTTTGGCGCTGGGGCGACCTGTACCAGGACATGACTCCGCAGATGGAGACAGTGCTGAAAACCGGCCAGCGTGTGACGGTTTTGGGCCGGCCGGGTTGGATATCTGTTTTAGCCCCGGTTTACAACAGCCTGGGCGATATCGTGGGGCTGATCGAGGCGGTCAGCCGCGAGAAAATGGACGCGCACGAAAATGTGAAGTAAGGCTAAATGGGGAGATGGACGTCAGTGCCCCGTCATTGTCCAGGGTGCCGCACACGTCCAGAGCTACGAATGCATCATCTGCGAATAGACCCCTCACCCACCGCCTTGCGGTCCCCCCGCTCCCCAAGGGAGAGGGTTGGGATTTTGATTTTTATCCCTCTCCAGGGGGAGAGGGGGGACCGCAAGGCGGTGGGTGAGGGGTCCCTTTCAACCCAATCGACTTTGATGGAATCCTGGATAGACGGAGAAGCGGTGGACAGATAGAAGGACAGCGCAGATGGGCCGCGACGCAATCGCGACCCTCTGGGTCCTTCGTGCCTCGTAATCTTTCACACAGAGCACACAAAGCCGCTTAGGCTGGACTTCTCACCACGGTTGGACGCAGCCGGAAGGGCGGGGCTTCAGCCCCGCCGAAATCGTGGCTCCAACCCTTTGTCCGTCCCGCGCCCCTCGCAGCTTGCAGCCGCAAGCTGCGAGGGGCGCGGGACACGGGAATAATCAGAAAGGCCCTCTAACGGCGGGGCTAAAGCCCCGCCCTTCCGAAATCGTGGTGAGAAATGCGGGTTAGTGACCTCTGAGTGAAATCTTTTCAAGGGACAGAGGACACGGGAAAAAGTTCGGCGCCCACGAAGAGGTTAGAGGTTCGGGCTGTTGGGTTCCCCTAATGGGGAGTGAGGAGAATGGAAATGACGGCTGAGGTTTGTTCCAATCGTCGCGGTTCGAGGAATTTTTGCGACGTGGAGTGGCTCTGGTTACTGCGCTTTCTTGGTCTCAAACTCATACCACTCATACTCGTTGGTGCTTGTTGGGGACAAGCGCAGAACCCACAGCCTGTGACCTTCACGCATGGTTCGCGGGTGTGGCCGACCTACACGTACAGCCGGGAAGAGACGGACGCTCCCCTCTTTAAAACCGTTGAAAACGGGGGATTCTATCCCTATACGGCGTTCGACTGGGAATCGCGATCGGAAAAGCCCACACCCGTCACGTATGATTCGTTGGTTTTGGAAAACGAGTACCTGCGGGTGGAGTTTCTCCCTGAGCTGGGTGGACGCATCTGGTCGGCATATGACAAGGTGACGAAGCGCGAGCTTTTTTATCACCCCACGGTAATCAAACCCGGCCGTTATAATGCCCGTAACGACTGGCCCGTGGGCAATCTCGAACTCTACGGTCCCTACGACAGTCACATGATTACTTGGCCCGGAGAGCCGTGGCCCTGGGCCCTGGTGCGACACCCGGACGGCAGCGCCACGGTGATCTTGACTCACATCGATCACTTTTTCCGGGACAAGATCAGTTTAGAAGTCACCCTGCACCCCGGAAAAGCGTATCTGGAAACCACCATCCATCTCTACAACAAGAACCTGCTTCCCAATCGGTACTTGATTTGGACCAATGCGGGCGTGAAGGCTTACGAAGACAGCCGGTTTATCTACCCCATGACCAAAACGATTGGCCATGTGAGTTCGGCCATCCGCGAATGGCCCATCATCGACGGTGTTGACCTGAGCTGGAACAAAAACAACAAGAACATGCTGGGCGTCTTTGGCCTCGATATCGATGATAACTTCATGTCGATTTACGACTCCGGAAACGATTTTGGAACGGTCTGCTACACCAATCGGCTGCTGGCGCGCGGCGAGAAAACCTGGACCTTCGGGTCGGGTCTCACTGCCTACCGTCAGGCCGAAAATTACACTGACCACGACGGTATTTACATGGAAACCCAGAGCGGGCGCTTCATCTGGGACGGCGATTATGAATTCATCGATCCGGGGATGAGCGACGGCTGGACCGAGTATTGGTTCGGAGCCAATAAACTCGGCGGACTAACCACGGCAACGAAGGACGTAGCCATCAGCTTTGAAATACCCCCGCAGCGTCCGGGCGCCGCCAAACTGGCGGTATCGCCCACGGGGGCTTGGCCGGGAGCGATCCATGAACTATACGCGGGCGGCGAAAAGGTGTGGAGCCAAACTGCTGACCTGACGTACGGCCAGGCCTTTCACGCGGAAATCCCCTTGGGGGCAGAGACCGCCGGCAAGGTCTTGGACCTGAAAATTCTTTCCTACGACAAGGCAGTTCTTTTGGATCACAAGTTCTACCCCAATGGCGAGCGGCCCAATGCATCGTACGCCAGCGATTCGATCCCCCGGAAGTGGGGCCCGCTTGAAAACTTGAACGTCGAGGAGGCATATCAAAAGGGTTTAGGCAATGAGAAATTTGGCCAAATCGCCGACGCGGAGCGGGCTTACAATGCGGCGTTGGCTAAAGATCCACTCTTTTCGCCGGCCCATCTGCGCCTGGGCTTGCTGGCGCTCGACCGCTTCCAGGTAGAAGAGGCAGTCGAGCACTTTGAAAAAGTTCTGGAGAGGGATCCCAGCAACGGTGATGCCCATTACTTCCTTGGTGTGACGTATGCGGAACAGGGCAAACATCTGGACGCCCGCCGGAACTACTACAAAATTCTCCCTTCCTCCGATAAGTATAGTCTCCGCGACTACGGTCTAGGTCTGCTGGCCTTGAGCGAGGGCAGCCTCAGCGAGGCCTCCCAGAAACTCTCCGCCGTAGCGGCGCTTACTCCTGAGAACGTATCCGTGCGGGAGGCGTACGCTTACTTGCTGCGCAAAGAAGGGCGCGTGGCAGATGCGGAAAATGAGAGGAAGGCGATTCTGCAACTTGATGAGACCAATGCCTTCGCCCAGGCGGAGGGCATGATTCAAGTAGCGCCGGGCTTTAGCCCGGCAAGTGCCGCCCTCAAGGGCGGCGCTACGTTCAAATCAGGGCAGCAAGCCGCCCCGGAGTTACTTGACCGCGACTGCGCTCACCATCCGCAAGGCTATCTGGAGTTGGCGACCGAGTATTTCCGGCTTTCCGCGTGGCAAGAGGCGGCCCACGTCCTGGATCATGGCCTCGACGTCACCGCCCAAAAAGGTGAGGCGCCGTATCCGCTGCTCCTCTACTATCGCGCCTACGCCGCGACGCAGCTTGGTGATCAGCAAGCTGCCCGGCAGTTGGCGGAAAAAGCGAGCAAGGAGGACCTGAAACTTGTTATCTTCCCCTTCCGCGGAGAAGACGTCAAAGTGCTCAGATCGGCGATGCGCCTTGAGCCCAACGACGCGAATGCCGCCGCTTTGCTCGGGGACCTTCTCTACAGCCACAGCCGGCAGGAAGAAGCGATTCAGCTCCGGAGCGCGGCGGTTCAGGAAGACCCCCGCAACTTTTCCGCACTGCGGAACCTGGGCATGGCGACACTTGAGGCCGGAAAGCAGGAAGAGGGACTTGCCTTCTTGATTCGAGCGTCCGAGGCGCGGCCCAACGACCTTGACACCGCGATGCTGGTGGCCAACGTTAGCGCCAGCTTGGGCCATACGGAACAGGCGCGGAAGGCCTTTGAACGGCTCCTGCAAATTCAGCCCGACAGTGATCAGGTATTGCAAAAACTGGCGTCACTCGAAGCCCAGATGGGCAACGACGCGCGCGCGCTGGAGATCATGGACTCGCACAAATTCCAGGCCACGCATCTATCCTACTCTCTGCTCCACCTTTACCGCGGCGTGCGCCTGACTCTGGCGGTCCAGGCGGCCAAGAATTCGCAGTTCTCCCCTGCGCTGGCAGACGTCGCAGCGGCCACCAAGCCTCCTTCCAGCCTGGGCGTGGACGATTTTGCCAGCGTGAAGAGTTCGCGCCTCTTGATGTATGACGCCCTACTCCAACAGGCGGCGGGCAATTCCGCCGCAGCCCAAGCGGACTGGCAGGCTGCCGCCAAGACGCTGGACGACGACATCGAGGGCGAGGGCCTGTTCCGCGCCATCGGCCTTTACAAGTCGGGCCAGGCGCAAAAGGCGGAGGACTGGTTCAAAGATTTTGCCGTCGTCAATGAGCAGCGCAAGACTGATAGCGCCATCGAGCTTCGCCTCCATGCCTATGATCTGGCCGGCATCTACGCCGCGTTACGTGGTGATGACGCGCTGGCGCGTGAGAATTTCCAGAAGGCGCTCGAGACCGACCAGTCCTATCTATACGCCCGGCAGTCCCTGGCTTGGCTCGATGCGGGTATGCTGAAAGGATTGAAATAGGACAGGTGTCAGGTATCAGCGTCGAGGTCGAAGGAGTCAGACACCCCCCGCAGAGCGGGGGGCTTGATGATTAGGGCCGCCTCGAAGGCGGTTTTTCGTAGTGTTCGCTTTGCCTTCGTGCCCGCTGCCGTCGGAACCCCGAAGGGGTTAACCTTGAGTAGCCGTGGGCAAGGGCACGCTTTTTGTGCCCGCCGCCCACGGATCGCGGCCACACCCGATTTAACCGACCCTGACGGGGTCGAACGTTTCGGCCCCGCGCGAATTGGGTGGAGGGGCGGTTCGCGAACCGCCCCTACTTCTATTATCCCGATCCGTAGGTTTCACCTACGGCTAATCACGGTGTTCCCCTTGCGGGGAACCTGGCAACGGTCAAACCTCTTCGAGTCGCACTGGTCAAACCAGTGGCTTACCTTAGATTTAGGAGACGGGTGTTGAGTTTGCATACGGTTGCGGCTGACACCTGATACCTGACACCTGATACCTTCTGCCGTTAGCGCACAACCAATTCGTACCGGTGCAGGTGGTGGGTGTGGAATTGGCGGGCCTGATAGAGCTTTTCCACTCCGAAACGAACGTCGGGCGTCCAGCAAAAGCTCCAGGACTCGTTATCGAGAAGCAGCGGGATGCGCGTGCCATGCGGCGTATCGGGAGATAGCCGGATAACGCTGGTGCGTTCCATGGCGCTGGTCCACTCCAGTTGCTTCTGTTCCTCCAGGTCGCCGACCTCCGTGACCCTCGGTGAATCGGAGTAGACTTTCGCGCGGTACCAATTGTTCTTGTCAAACGGGTCCATGCCCTGGCGCATGTGCACCCAGATTGTCGCTTCCTCACCGGGTTCGAGCACGCCGTTCGCGTTGCCCTCACCTTCCGTAACCTGACGCGGGACGGACCCGCCTCCCCCCTGGTTCCCTTTCTGCCGGAAAATATTTAAGGTGGCGGTGCGGCCGTCCAGGATCATCGCCTCCATCGGCGGGGGAACATTTTCCGGAATGACCATGACATCGAAATTCTTTGCGGCAACGTGGTATCCGTCGTAAGTAATATCCAGTTTGAGCCGAGTTCGAGCAAAATAGCCTTCCCCTGCGGTGAAGCGCACGTGCAGGGCAGAGGAAAGGTCCACAAAAGCCCCGGGTTCAATCCTGGGAATGGCGATCTCGCCCTTGAGCACCTGGACCGTGGCGTATTCACTTGAGAGCATCCCTTTCACATTCGTCATCGCCACATTGCGTGGATTGTAGATTCGAACCGGCAACGCCAAGTCCTGACCGGGCGGAAGCCGCAACATATCCTGCGTGGTCAGCGGCAGGAGCACGGGAGGCTGATCGGCGGCGCCTGGACCAGTAAAGCTGAACTGGTGGCCCGCACCATCGGTGTTGATGGTCAACCGCCCGTCCGGCGCGGCACGCAGAGTTTGCTTGGTTGTCTCATGGGTGGCAAAGTTGCAGTCCAAAAGCAGGTAAAAAGCTCCGGGTTCGTAGATTGGTGCGGTGACAATGGTAATGCGGCGAGAGGCGAGCGGGGGCCCATCGGGGGCCCACTTCCGTGTGGCCACACGCAAGCCGCCTTGGCTGACCTCTTCCAGGTAAGTGATGGCCGGCTCGTTGCCCACGGATTTCACATGATAGCCCCACACGGTGAAGTCCGAATAGGCGTCATCGTGATTCCACGTTTCCGGAACATTATCCAGGTTGGATTGGGCAAAGGCTCGGCTGTGAAACTCAAAAGTCTCGCCGATGGAGGTGGCCCAATGGCGGTGATATTCATCCTGGCGAAATTCAAAGTCTACATTGTCGGCGCGCGCGTAGGCGTCGCGCGTTTCTTCCGTGTACTGGCTGATGTAATCGCCGCTGGCGCGAATGAGCCGCACCATCGTGTGGGTGTGGTTGGGGATGTGGTCCTTGGGGCGCCACAAAACACGCTGCCCCTTGTCACCCACGTAAAATTCCGGACCGGGATTAAAGGCCGAGGCACTGCCAATCAAGTCCGGGTAGCGCGCGCTCAGGTAGAGGCTCATAAAACCGCCCATGCTCAGCCCGGACGTCGCGCGGGAGCGCCGGGAAGCGAGCGTGCGGTAGGTACTATCGATGTAGGTAACCAGTTCGCGAAAGTAAGGGCCGAAATCATAATCGCCGCCGTTCTTCATGACGTCCCAGGGAATCCCGCCGTAAAAGCCTTGGTAATCGCGCGCCACATAGCCATCCACAGAGACGACTATTACCGGATGGGCGGCCACAAATGTGGCGATCTTCGGCACCGTGTCCTTGCCATCGTCGTACTTTTCCAGCGTATAACGGTCGCTGTGGCCGTGAAAGTAATAGATAACCGGGTAAGCCTTATTACTTGTATTGTAATCAGGAGGCAGGAAGAGCCGGTAGTGGCGCTCCTCACCGAAGACCTTCGACGGGTAGGTGCAGTCAAGGAATGGCTGGCGCGGCAGTTCGGCCGCGCCCGCGAGGGACAGCGCGATAATGATCGTAAAAATCCAACGCACGTAAGTTTCTCCCTACCCAGATTTTACGACGGCGGCAACGCCAACGCTTACCTGCTGCTATACTTCAGCCAGGCATCGACGAAATCTTTGCCGCGGAAAACCCAGGTGCGCTCATCCAAGCGTTCCACCCCTTCGCGCGGCGGGATAACGGGTTCGGTGCGGGTCGTAAATTCCACTTTGATTTCGCTGGGGCCGGACGTTCGGAAGGGCTGGAATTCCCCCAGGCGTTCCATGGCGCGCTGGGTATTCTGCCGGATCAGCGCGCAAGCGGCTTGGTGCGAAAGCATGAAGCCGGCCGTGCGGCTGACGCCGGACTTTACCTCTGCGCACTCGGCGTGCGGCACATAGTCGTGAAGCTCCTCGCACGCGGCGGTGTCGCCGGAAAGCATGATGACGGGAATCCCAAAATGTCCGGCTAGCATCACGCTCACACCGATTTCGCCGGCGGGCTTTCCATTCACCCAGAGATTCTGGATACCCAGGGAGCTGAACGAGTGGCTCAGGATGCCGTTCCGCGCTCCCGCCATGGCGTGCTGGCCAATGAAAATCACGGCGCTATAGGAAGGGTCAAGCTCGAACGTGGGTGAAATCGGCCTGCCGGCCAGGAGCCGTGCCTTGGGATGAATATCCAGGACGGAGAGTGACTGGCTGGAGTCGTGGCCGTCCAATACTACTACGTCGGTCGCGCCGCCCGCCAGAAGGCCGTCCACCGCGGCGTTCACTTCACCCGTAAGCAGCTTGTGGGACTCTTCCCAGCGCGGGCTTTTGTAGGGTAGGCATTGCATGTCGCTGTCAAGGATTCCGCTGACGCCCTCCATGTCGGTGATCATGAAAATCTTTTTGGGTTTGGAGGTCTGGGCAAAAGTCGTGACCGCGCAGGCCGCGAACACGATGGCGAGCGCCACAAGTTTACCGGGGTGGAATGTGCGAAGGGTCATAGCCTTCTCCTTATCCGGTAGTGGGGCAATTTGATTTTGTAGCGGCGAGGTTGCCTCGCCAAATGGCGGCATATACAGGCTGCGGAAAAACTCGAAAGCGCTGTCATTCTGAGGAGCAGCGGCGACGAAGAATCTTGCATTGCCTTGAAAATGCTCAGAGCGAGATCCTTCGCGTAGTTTACCCTGAGCGGGCAGAGCGAGATTCTTCGCTGCGCTCAGAATGACAGCGAACGGGCTCAGGATGACAGCATTGTCGGATTTTTCCGCAGCCTGATAGAGCCGCCTCTACTTCCAATTCACCCACAACCCCTTTTTCCACCTACTGCTGATCGGGTGGAAGGCATTTGGCCGGATCGAGCTTGCACGCGGTTTCAAACTCCGGCCGCGCTGCCGCCTCATTCCCTGATTTCTGATAGGCCAGCGCCAGATTGAAGTGCGCTTGGGCATTGGGCGGATCCATCTCCGCCACTTTCTTAAACTGCACGGCGGCATCGCTAAACTTGCCACTCTTCGCCAGAAAATAACCCACCTTGTAAACGGCTACCTCAAAGGTCGGGTCGATGGCCGCGCACTTTTGATACTCCCCCAGCGCCTGCTCGGTCGCACCCTCTTTTTCGTAAATCGAACCCAGATAAAAGTGCAAGTAGGGCTCATTGGGATGTGCCTTGGCAAGCGGCTGAAGACTGGCCAATGCCTCGCTGAACCGTCCCTCCTGAAATTGGGAGATGCCTTGGTAGAACTTTGCCTCGAGATTGTCCGGGTGGATGCGCAGGGCCGAATCCAGGGCTGAATCAGCAGCCTGGTATTTGCCGAGGAAGAGATCACACTTGGCCAGAGTGACCTGCCCCAGAAAAGCATCAGGCTGTTCTTGTACCAGCCGGGTCAATAAGGGTATGGCGCCGGCGCACTTGCCCTCGGAGGCCATCTGCGTGGACAGGTTTAGGATTTTGTAGGTCTTCAGCCCGTCTTTAGGGTCGGGCAGGGATGGCCCGGGAGCGCCAGGAACGGGGGCGCTCGAATTCCCTACATAACCAAGTGAGGCAAGCTCCTCAACGTCGCCGGGAGACGCTACCGCCCGTCGCGGGGGGCCCTTCGGCGTTATGCGCGCTACCAAAGTCTCAAACTGACCCTTCAATTCGAGGGCCGTACTCCGTTGCGTCGAGTAGAGATTTTGGATCTCCTGGGGGTCGGCAAGCAGGTCATAAAGCTCCGGCTTGGGAGCGTCGATATATTTGTATCTCCCGGTGCGTAATGCCCGCAATCCGCTCGAGCCGAATTGGGTGGGGTAAAAGGATTCGGCATAGGCGGGGCTCGTTGCGGAGCTTGTAGTCTTTCCCAGAATCAAGGAAAGCAATCCGTTCCCCTGCATGCTGGGCGAAGCCGGGATGCCCAGGAATTGCAGCACCGTGGGGGCAATGTCAATGGTCCTGACGGGTTGGCCGATGCGCCGAGGGGCGAGGCCGGAGGTGCGCGGCGGCTTGATGATGAGGGGTACCAGCAAGGTTGCGTCGTAAATGAAATATCCGTGGGTATACTCGTCGTGCTCGCCAAAGCTTTCGCCGTGATCCGATGCCGCCACAATCAAGGACGAATCGTAAAGCGAGTGCTCCTTGAGGTAATCGAGAAATTTTCCCATGGCGTAATCGGCGTAGGCAATCTCGCTATCATACGGCTTGGGGGCCAACGCGCGAAATCGTGGTGGCGGATCGTAGGGCGTATGGGGATCGTATAAATGAATCCACACAAAAAACGGCCGGGAAGTATGCGCCGGCTGCGCGTTCATCCAGCGGAGCGCGTCAGCCACCACGTCTTCGGCTCGCCGCCGGAGATCTTGCAAATTCAGCACCAGGGGATTATCCCGGCCCATTTTTCGCTCGAAGGGACTGGAATACGTGTCAAATCCCCGGTTCAGCCCGCGCCGGGAGCCGAGAACTGCTGCCCCCACAAACGCCGCAGTGGAATAGCCCTTTTGCTTCAGCAAGGTGGCCAGCGTCGGAGGCGAATCCCCCAGCGTGTATCCCAGGTTGTCGCGAACCCCATGCACGGTGGGATAGGTACCCGTAAGGATCGAACAATGCGAGGGAAAGGTCAGCGGCACCGAGCTCACCACGGTCCGAAACAAAATTCCTTCGCGCGCCAGCGAATCTAGATTAGGGGTATGGCCCTGCGGGTAACCATAGCAACCCAAGTGGTCGGCGCGAACCGTGTCGATAGTGATCAAGACTATGTTCGGGGGCGCCGTCCAGGCGGGCGCAGCGATTGCCAACCCCCAGAATAAGACCCCAATCTGCGCCCAGAGAGCAGGCCTGCAAAGCCTTGGAGTGCGGCAGCTTGCTGCCGCTTTGCCGTAGCCAGCTTGCTGGCTGTTTTTTGTGCTCTCGGTGGAAATTCCCGCGAGGAAGCCCGCGGGGAGGAAAGCGGCAGCAAGCTGCCGCACTCCAAACCTTCGCGCCCACGCCGGAATCGCGCACCCAACTGCCATCATGGTTGTGAGCTCCCACTGGGATTGCTATCTCCGCCCCTGACCTTTTGCAGGCGCTGACGGAGGTCCTGACGGTCGGGCGCCAGGCGGATGGCCTCCTCGTACTCCTGCGCTGCCTTCTGCTTTTCACCGAGCTGCATGTAGATATCGCCCAGCATGGCGCGCAACTCAGAATTATCTGGCCGACTTATTCTCACCTTCTCGGCGTAAACACGTGCATGGGTGTAATCCTTCCGCTGAAACCAGTAGCGCGCTATCAGGAAATTGCCGACGGCGGAATCGGTGTTTATACGTTCTAACTTTTCGAGATGCGGGTAGGCCCCTTTGAGGTCGCCGGAGTTCAGGTCCATCTCCGCCAGGTAGGCGTTCGGTTCCCAGCGATCCGGGTCTACTTGCAAAGCTTTCTCGAAAAGGGCTCGCGCCTCGGCGGTGTGGCCTTGCTCCAGTTGTCTCTGGCCTTGGCCAATCGGGCGTTCGGCGGCGATGCGCCGATCCAGCTTGTCGCGTTCGGCGGCTGTGATCTGCTGGAACTTCTTAACGTACTCGGCCCCACGAACTGCGTCGCCTTTGCTCCGGTACGCCCGCCCCAAATCATAGTAGATCGTGGGGAACTTGTCGCCGGAAGTTTCCACAACTTTCAGGCAGGCGATGGCTGCGTCCGGGTCGCTCATCGCCAGGTAGGCGGATGCCAGCTTGGACCGGTATTCAGGATTCTTCTCGTCCTCCTGAACCGCCTTGCGGAGGGTGTCCCGAGCGGCGGGGAAGTTGCCTCGCTGGTAGAGGATCTTCCCCAATTCGAAATAGGCCTGAGGGTTCTGGCCTGACTCAGCGATGCTGGTCTGGAAGAATTTAAAGGCCGCGTCAGGCTCACTCTTTGCCACATAAGCTTGGCCCCGGTAGAGATCGATGCTCGGGTCACGCGGGTCACTCTCCGCCCACAGGTTAAGGACTCGCAGGGCGTCGTCGGCCTTTCCCAAGCGGTAATAAACGTCGGCCAGCAATCGCAGCCACGATAGGGGGAGTTGGCGAAGCGCGGGTTCATCCTGGAAGGCCGCCAGGGTATGTTCCGCGGCATAGGTCTGCACAAGCTGCTCGAGCACATGGGCCTGAAAGACCCGGTATTCCAGGCGGTCGGGGGCAAGGTGTACGGCTTCCACCAATTCGGAGGCAGCGTCTTGCAACCGCCCCGCCTGCGCCAGGGCCATACCGCAGTAAAAGTAGGGGCGAGGATCCTGGGGGGCATCTTGCTTGGCGCGATTCAAAGCTTGCTCGGCATCCTGAAGATGACCGGCGGAAAGCAGATTGACCCCTTCCGCGAGTGGCCCCTTCAACGGGGCCTCGCCGGCCTGAGTCCAACCCCGGACGGACGGCGTTCCCGCAAGACACAGCAATGCCACAAGACTGGATAGGAAACGGAGGAACGCCTTTTCTCCACGCCCTGCAAGGGCACAAGTTAATAGCCGGGGGCAACGCCCCCGGAACACGGGACGTTTGATTCCCGACCCTGCAGGGGTCGCACTACCCCTCATTGCGCAAGGCAAGATCGTTGAGACCGCACCGCGATTCGACCCTTTCAGGGTCGGACTTCGTTGGGGATGGGTTTTCCGGGGGCGTTGCCCCCGGCTATTAAATATATCCCCTGCGGGGATCCGCGGGCGAGATCCTTTGCTGCGCTCGGGATGAAAGCGAAGGGCCAGGATCATAGGACTAATGGGTTTTTCCCCAGCCTCTAAAGCCCCGCCATGCGGCAGACACATAAGGGCGCCCGAGCGTAGAGAGAAATCCGGACTAGACACCTTCTTGCAGTACCCCCGAGATTCGAAGTACCTGGACCTGAGGATTTTATCGCGGTGGGACATTCGGGGGCAAGAAATCAGCGGAGGCCGCGTGGAACGCGGCCTCCGGCAGGACGAAGAGGCGAAGTTAAAACGACAAACGCAGAGAGAGTTGAATTTGGCGTGAGGTGTTCAAGGCCGTCGATTGTTGCGAAAGGTCTTGCAACCCGGAGGTGGGATTGGGCGCAATATCGTTCGGGTGGTTGGTGAGATTAAAGAAATCAGCGGCAAAGCGCAAGTCCACCTTCTCCCCGACCTTGAAGTGCTTGTAGAGGGAGAGATCATCGTTCCAAGCGCCGGGGCCGATGATGTTGTCCCGGGGGGCGGGGTTGTAAAATCCGCTGAAGGCGGCGCTATAGCATGTGCCATTCGCCAGATTCACGGCGAGTTGCCCAACATATTGTCCCGAGCAATTGGGGCCGGCCAGCCGGGCCGCGTTCGCGGAAATGATAGTGCCGGAGACGTTCGCCGCGTTCGAGGGGTTGAAATCGCCGGCGAACCATTGCCGATAGTTGTCGCTGCTGACGCTGGGAACTGTCAAGGTGGCGCGATTGGCGGCAGGAATGCGGATCCGTCCCGGTTGGACCAAATTGGAGGTGAGGCCCATCCACAATCCGCTATTCCAGACATAGATGGATGCTACCTGCCAACCACCGATCAAATAGTTGAGCGGGGTGGAGACATTGCGGCCGAAGTACTTGCCCTTGCCGAAGGGGAGATCGTAGATGCCATTGAAGGTCACATGGTGGGGAGGAATGGTGGTGCTGTTAAAGTAAGTCAACCGCTCTCGCTGCGCGTAACTGAGGGAGGGCTCACCGAGGATCTCGAAACTCTCCGGCACGGTTGCTCCCCCACTGCCGCCCAACAACCCGGATCCGCCGCCGCCGTTGACGGTGGTATTCCCATCGCTGAAGCCTGACGGGTCGATGGTGTTAAGCTGCCGGGTGAACGTGTAGAAGGCCTGGAAAGCGACGCCGCTCGAAAACGTCCGGTGGACTTCCGCCTGGAACGAATGGTCGCGGGAATAACCGGTGTGGTTGATGGCGTACAAGCTCCACTGCTTCACCGCGCGCAAATCGTTGGAATCGCCGGGTGGCAGAAGTCCGGTGCGCACGGCATAATTGTAATTGGGCTCCGCGTCATCGATAGCGTACTGCTGCGCCAGGTTTCCGCCAAATGTTCCGATATAGCTCAAGCGCATTCCGATCTGCTTGGGGAGTTCGTGCTCGACGGTGACATTCCAGGTCTGGTCGCGTGAGTCGTTCCAATGTTGGCCGTCCCAGGTGGTTGCGCCGTTGCCCTCGGGGGGCGCCAATGCGCCCGAGGTAAGGGTCACCGAGGCAGGGGATATGTAATCCGTTGCGGCGGGCGCCACCACGTACGGGTACTTGTCGTAATAGGGCCCATTCACTCCTCCGGGCACGTTGGGGTGGAGGAAGGGGTTGTTGGTGTAGTTCAGGTTTATCGGGGGATTGGTGCGCATGGATTGCAGCAACAGTGACAGCGGCTCCGGTACATAGTAGATGCCGTAAGAACCGCGGATCACCGTGTTGTGGTTGAGCTGGTAAGCCACGCCCACGCGCGGGCCAAAGTCGTGGTGGACCTGGCTGAACAGTGCCGATGGATAGCCCGCCGAATTGGCCGTTGCCCACTTCAATCCCACTCCTGCCCAGGCCGCGAGCGCGGAGGCCGGCACACCGAGTTGGGTCATGTTGACGTTGCCGGGGGTCAGCACCTCAAACTGCTGTTCGGGCTCGTAGGGCAGCGCCAGCCGGTTTCTGGCTTCACTGTAAGGCGTCCAGTAATCCCACCGCAGTCCCAGGTTCAACGTGAGGCGCGGGCTGACTTTGATTTTATCGTTCACATACGTGCCCACTTGGGTCTGGCGGAAGTAGAAAAATCCGCGGTTAAGCTCATTATCATCGCCATAGAAAGTGCCCAGCAGCATTTCGGCGAATCCACTGCCCGTGTCAGGGTAGGGTGACAGATTGGGGGCATCGAAAAGGGACGTATACGCCGAACCAAAGCCCATGCTGCCCTGCGCCTGTTGCAATTCCTCGATATTGTTCTGTTCCTTCCGGCCGCGGAATCCGAACTGGACGGTGTGTTTGTTGTGGGTCCAGGTAACGTTATCCTCGATCGTTTCGCTGGTAAGGTGCTGCTTGTGGTTGTTATCCGAGTCCCAGCCCATGTACGCGCCGGAGACCTCGTAGGAGTAAATGGTGGGCCACCCCGTTACCCCGAAGGGATCCGGAGTGTTCAGCTTCTGGTCCCAATTGGTGAAGTCCGCCAGGGTTCCGTTGTGGTTGGGTTGGCGAAGAATTCCCACCAGCAATTCGTTCAGCCAGTTCGGGGATATGGTCCGGTTGTAGTTCACCGCCACGTTGGTGGATTGAAAGTTGTCCGCGCTGGTTCCCATGCCCGACTGGTCGTTGATGGGGTTGGCATAGTAGCCGCCTTCGATGGCGGCGTTGGACGTGCTCCGCGTATAGCGCACGGAGAGCCGGTCCTTGTCGGAAATGTTCTGATCCCATTTGGCCGTGTAGGATTCGTTGCTGGTAATGTCAGGGTACGTATTGGTGAAATTCGGCGCGACAAAGGGATTGTTGCTATTGGAAGGCAGCGCGGTCAGGGACTTCAAAGCCAACGCCGTCGGGCTGAAGGTCCCTGAAATTTGATTGTTGGGGAAGGGAGTCCGCGCAAAGGTTGTAGGGTTGGTGGTTGTGGGGTCGTAAATGGTGAGGGGCGTGTAGCCCGTGGGGCAACTCGGCGAGACGGTGCAGGGGTTGCTGCTGTCCACCGCGTTGCTCAAATCGCCTTGCCACATGGCGGCGGTGGGGACCCAAGGCTGTTGCACCGAGGACCGCTGGCGGGAGCGCAAGCCTTCATCGTCAAATAACCAGAAAGACTTGTTCCTTCCGTCGTAGACATGGGGTATGTAAACGGGACCGCTCAGATAGCCTCCGAACTCATTCCGGATCAGGAGGGGTTCTTGAAAACCCGATACCGGGTCCGTCCGCAGCCGCGTGGCGCCGATCACCGAATTGTCGCGAAGATACTCGTAGCCGGCCCCGTGAATCTGGTTGGAGCCGCTGCGGGAGGCCATAATCACCGTGGAAGGTTGGTCGAAGCGGGCATCCGAACCCACGGTCTCAATGCGAAATTCCTGAATGGTCTCGATGCCCGGCTGCACTCGGGTCATGCCTCCGCCGAAGCGGTCTACCATCGTCACGCCATCCAGGTTGATGTCCAGGGAGCCGACTTTCATCCCATTTACCCGGGCGCCCCCCGCGCCGCTCTCGACCCCGGGAGTGAGGTCAAACAACAGTCCTACCTGGCGCCCGTTCAGAGGGAGATCGCGGATTTGGTCGGATTCCTTGAGGTCGGAGACGGTGCCGTTTTGGGTTTCAATCGGCGCAGCGGCGCCGGTCACCTCGACCACGGTCGTGGTGCTCCCCACTCTTAGCGCGGGGTTGACCACCGCGTTCTGGCCGACGGAAAGCGTGAAAGTGCCCACAAACTGCTCAAATCCTGTTTTGGTCACCGTAAGGGTGTATGAGCCGATGGGCACCTCGCCGAAGTAATAAGTTCCCACGTCGGAGCTTTGCCCTTTGGTAATAACGCCCGTATCGAGATGGGTGAGAGTTACATCCGCCTTAGGAACGATCGCCTGGCTTAAATCCGTGACCGTCCCGGTCACCGTCCCCTGGCCTGTTTGGGCCAGCGCCAGCGGAACCGAAAGAAGGAACCCGACGAGGCACAAGCCAAGGAGTCCCGTGAGCCTTGCAAATGTTGATCGGCAATGAGCCCCTTCACCAATACGCTTTTTCATGACTCCGTTCCACCATCCTCTCTTTGTGGTTCGACCCACGTTCGATCCGACGCGCCAATCGTACAGTCCTCAACCAGCTCCATAGTGTGAGACGAGTCCCCTTGCCCCCAGGGGATAAGACATTCGATCATCCAATCCAGACTCCGAATCCGCCTTACTCCTCGATTGCGTCGCCCCTTCGTTCAGGGCTCTCGCGATCTCCTCGTGAGCTAGCGCGCGGGCGGCGACAATGGCTCCCCGCAAGGCCGCATCTTTTCCTAACCGGGACACCGCGAGTCGTGGCTGCCACGGGAGGGTTCTTCTCACCACCTGCTCAATATCCTCCAAAAGCGGTGGAAAGATCTCTCCCTGCAACACAATCAGGGAGGGATCATAAGTAGCCGCGATATGCGCAATAGCGATCCCCAGGTGGAGCACGAGGTCAGTGACGATCTTTCCGGCGGCGGCATGGCCGTGTTTCCAGACCCGGAAAAGGGCGGCAAGCTCACCGCCTCCGTCCATAAATCTTGGCAGCATTTTGTGAAGAGCTTGCCCCCGGTGTATCCTTTCGGATAAGCGGTCGGCGCTTACTTGCAATTCCAGATACCCGCGCGGATTCCAGTTTTTGCCTGCCTGGCTCAAATCCAGAACCAAATGGGCGATTTCGCCGGCCGCCCAGTTCGAGCCGCGATGCAACTTACCGCCCAGCACGACTCCGCAGCCGATCCCGGTATGATGGCAGACCAGGACGAAGTCCTCCACACCCTCGGCGGCGCCGTAGTTCATTTCAGCAAGCGCCGCCAGGTTCAAGTCATTATCCACATGCACCGGCGCTTTGAACACGGTGGCCAGGGAATCGGCTATGGGAACGTTTTCCCAATTGAAAATATTGCCCGCTTCCAGAATGACCCCGTGGCGGACATCCACTCTGCCGGGCGCGGCAATGGCAATCTGGCACAACTGTTCCGTTCGTCCCGATTGCTTGAGCAGTTTGCCCAGCCCGTGCTTGAGTCTTCCGGTGACGCTCGCGGCCCCTAATTGCGCCTCTGTCGGGAACTGCGCCTGGGCGATCATCGCTCCCTTCAAATCAGTAACCGCAAGACGGATCTCGAGAGGGTCGATTTCACCCACTGCCAGAGAACCATAGTCAGCGTTGAACTCAAGCTGGGTGGGCTTTTTGCCGCCGCGCCTCCCCGACTCTCCGGCGCCGGTTTCTAACACCAGGCGTTTTCGAATCAGGCTTTCGACTTGGGCGGATACAGTGGGCTTACTCAGTTGGCTCAGCCGGGCGAGACCCGTCCGGGAAATCGGCCCGTTCTCCATGATCAGAGCGAGAAGGCTGAGCTGATTCATCTGCTTCATGACGGGCGGCTGAATCGCCCGCGGGCTGAAATGGCCAAGATCCTTCATAGGGTTTGTTAGTTAACTTAACTTAGCTCGAACGATAAATACTATTTCACCCCGTGATTGTCAATTGTTTTTATCTGTTTTTTCTGGTTCTTTTAGCCCGGATATCTCACCACGACTCTGGAAGGGCGGGGCTTTACAGGCGGCGGAAAAACCCTACAACGCTGTCATCCTGAGCGCAGCGAAGGATCTCGCTCTGAGTATTTTCAAGGCAATGCGAGATTCTTCCTTCGCAAGGCTCAGGACCGCTGCTGCTCCTCAGAATTACAGCGCTTTCGAGTCTTTCCGCAGCCTGTTTAGCCCCGCCGAAATCGTGGCCCTCGCCACCTGTTGGTTCCGCGCCCCGCGCAGCTTGCGGCGGCAAGCTGCGCGGGGCGCGGAACAGGGGAATTATTGGAGATGCCTTGTAACGGCGGGGCTGAAGCCCCGCCCTTCCAAGCGCGTGGTGAGAAATCCGTGCTAGTGTGGTGTCCCGGATAAGATTTGACAATGGCATGTTGCAAGGACCCCCTCACCCCCGGGCCCCTCGGTCGCCACGGCCACCGAGGGGAGGATGGATTTTATTGCCCTCGCCCCTTTCTCGCCTATTGTCAATTCTTACGTGGGACATCACACTAGAAGCCTGCCCTGACGCAGGAAGGGAGCGCCCGACCGCGCTACCCCTGCTTCGCGAAGAATCTCGCCCTGCCGCTCAGGAGGGACGAAGGGTAAACGCGGTTTGCACAACGCGGCCGGTAACCAGATCGTGGGCAGACAACTTCCACTGCCCCAGGGGATCGTTGTAAGCGAAATCGAAGCGCTCCTGGTGCGCGGCGGATTCCAATTTCACATTGCGCGCGTAGAGATCGTAAGGCTCGGCCCCAGGCGTGGTGAACTCCAAGCGAATCACTCGGCAGGTTCCTTCCGGCAGGAGCGCGTCGCTCTGCAAGTGGACGATCAGGGGATTGCCGGCTGGGACCTCCGCCGTAACTTCCACGCGGAGCGGCGGCACCGCCTGGGGCGCGCGCGTGATCACCAGCGGGCTCCAGGCATCGAGCAGCAACTGGGCTTTCGGCGTTTCGCCCAGGTCGCGTTTCCCGCGGATGTCGTAGGTGGGAAGGGCGGAAGGCCATGCCAGGGTGACTTGGGCATCTTTTTCCAGATAGGAGTTGTCGATGCTTCCGGCCCACTCGCGCTCCGGCCTGGTGGGCAGGTCCCCCCAGCCGCCATCGTCAAACTGGGGATTGCGAAAGACGGCCACGTGCTCAAACGCGCCATTGGCAAAGCGCACCACCTCGGTTCCCGGCAGGCGGTTGCCACTGGCATCCAGCACGCGAACCTGCGGCTCAATGTGCGCCAGTCCGAAGATCTGCTCCACGACGTTGGGCAGGCTTGTGGCCGGGTTCGGCTGCAGTCGGTCGTAGGGATAATGCCCGGTCTCGACATTCATATACACCGCTTTACCCTTGCCGAAATCGTTCACCACGATCAGCGGCACTTGTCCGCTCTGCGCCAGAGCTTTCCCACTGGTCACGCTGAGGGTCTCGTCGCCGGCCAGCAGGCGGAGCTTCTCGCCTTTAAGGCGCAGGGAATCCAGGTCCTCGATGCCACTCGCGCCGGATCCTTTGGCCTGGCCTTTTACGTGGGTAATGCCAAAAACATCGTCAAGCCGGCCGCGGCCCAAATCGCGCCCGTGCTCGTTCATGGTGGCGGCGCGGTAATCCGCCACCAGCACTCCGCCGGCGTTGACGAATTCCCGAATCTGCTCCACTTCCAACTCACTCGCGGCCAGCGATTGCGGCAGGATGAGGACCCGGTATTCGCCCCTGCCCAACTTTCCTTCCTCAATCTGCCCTCGCCCCACGAATTCGTATTGCAGGCCGAGGTCCTCAATCGTTTTGGTCCAGCCATTGCGCACCGCGATGAAGTGGCTGGAGTGGTCCCCGCCGCTGTGTACGGGCCAATTTCGCGCATTGCCGACATTGTCAAGCAGCCAGTGGACTTGCATCGAGGCTTGGGAGTAGTGAATGGCAATGCCATCGTGCAGACGGCGGCTGTTGGCAATGAGCTTGCCGATTCCCTGGCGGAGTTCCAGGAACGTGCCGGCGAAAGTCGTCGCGGAGGGCGTGATTTCGCGCGTCTCGCGATCCACAAACTGATATTCGGGGATATTCGCGTCCCAAATTATTGATCCCCGATGTTGGTGGAACAGTCCCCACCAGATGGACTGGGGGGCGCGCTTCTGGTACTGGCGGTCCTCTTCCGTCAGCGGCGCGCCGGGCTTGTGCTGATATCCGTGGGTGGAAAGCATGATGACGTTGGGGTTGAGCGAGCGGATCACTTCATCGCTGTTGCCGCCGTTGTAAGGCTCAATCACATCCACAACCTTGACGACGTTTTCGTAGTTGTACCAACCGAAGGGAAACGGCGACTGTCCGCCTTCGGTGGCGCAACGCGCGTGCGGGTCTTCCGCCTGGCAAACGGCGCGGGCGCGCCCAATGGCGTCGGCAAAAGTCCGGTCCATGAAGTTGCGGAAGTCGCACCAGGGCGAAACATTCCAGCCTTCTGTCGAGCGGACTTGGGAAAGTTCCTGGTAGTAACGCTTGACGATCGTGACCACTTCCGCCCAGGATTGGAAGCCCGCCGGGTGTTGCTCAGCCCCCCAACTGCTATGCGTTCCCCAGCGTTCATTGGCTTTCTCGATGGGTCCCAATCGGGCGCTCAGAGCCTCTTCCGTGAGCTCGGGGAAGGAGCGGGTTTCGCTCATCATGGCGAGTAGCGGTTCCCATTGCTCGTCGTCGGAGGTTCCCTGCCGCGGGGAAGGCAGGTTGATTCCCCAGGCTTTGTTCACGCCCGCCAAGCCTCCGTATTTCACTTGCAGATGGGCCACCGCGACCTGATCGAAGGCGCAATCGGTGGTGGTGTAATTGATTAACAAATTGCTCTTGGCCCATTCCGAACCATTGCGCAGGCTTTCGTCGTCAAAGTGGGTCGGCTCACCTGCCTGCCATTCCTTGCCCAGCGCTTGCACGTGCCCGTACATCTTCCGCAGATATTCCGCGAACTTGATGGTGCAGAAAGGGGAGTGGCAGAAATCGTTGGGCCGAATCTGGTCGCCCTGCCCGAGTTCATCGGCGATGTTGTAGAACAGCGGCCGGAAGGCGCGATGAATGCGCACGTAGCGGGTCAGGTGATCGTTGACGTATTCGTCGGTCTTGGGATCGTTGACGCAGGGCTTGCGCACCCATAGGTCCAGGTTGTTGCGATCGAGTGAAATCTGGTTCAACAGGCCCCGCCAGAGCGGTTGATCCTTGTGGTAAATGGCGAAGACTTCCCACATGAGCTGCTCGACATAAAAGTTAAAGTTGTTGTCGAGCACGGGGTCGGTGGCCTCTTTGTAGGCGATGGTTGCATCCACGCCCACCTGGCGAAGCAAATCATAAAATCCGTCCGGGTAGTGCGCCCAACTGATGACGTGAAAGTCATCCCAGGGCTTGGGCGCGGGCGATAGCATGAAATGCGCCCCCGCGGTCTGCTCGACACCGTTCACCCCAACGCGAATCCAGTTGCGGTAGGTAAAGCCCGGCTCTAGCCGGAAGTCGAAGCTCTGGGGCGCGACGCCGGACTTGGATGCGGGCAATTCCTTTTCCCCGACGACTCGCCCAAAACTGTCGAGCCAGCGAACCACCACCGGGCCGCCGGCGGGAAGGCGGAAGTGCACCTGGCCGCTTACCACCGTGTCCCAGTCGTAGAGTTCTTTATCCAGAATGACGCGCGAAACAATCGAGGACGCCCCTCCCGCGGTCCGGTCTTCCGCCGCGGCCGGCGAATAGCCGCCCACCATGGCGCCCGCCACCGGCGCGGCCAGCGCCGTGCGCAAGAAGCTGCGGCGTGAAGGCAAGCGATCGTTGTTCATATCTCCCCCGATGCTTAAAGTCATTAGCGATGCTAATTCCCTACGAGACGATTTCCCCATTGCCACCCCACCGACCGCGGGTCCCGATGGATGGGTGGCCAATGGTATACCCTTCCCGAAAAAGGTCCCCCGCATCAGTTACAGTGGTTTTCCTTTTACTATGATTTATTTCGGATGTCAAAAAAATGCCGGCGGTTGATGTGTAGCGCGCCTGTTTTTCAGGTCCGCGGCTTTTCCTTGTGCCTCGTGGACGAGCCGCGGACCTAAAAAACAGGTTTGCTACGCTTGCTCACCAGGATGGATGAAAATGCCCCGGGGGATTCCCCTCCTGATTCAGGAGGGGTGGCGCGCCGAGCGCCGGGGTGGTTATCTCCTGAAGCCCAAAAAATCAAGTCGCAATCAGCGTCACCCCCTACCCCCTCCTCAACGGAGGAGGGGAGCATTTTCATAGCGGCGGGGCTGAACAGGCTGTGGAAAAACCCTACCGTGCTGTCATCCTGAGCGCATTCGCTGTCATTCTGAGCGCAGCGAAGAATCTCGCTCTGCCGCTCAGGGTAGACTACGCGAAGGATCTCGCCCTGAGTATTTTCAAGGCAATGCGAGATTCTTCGTCGCCTGCGGCTCCTCAGAATGACAGTGCTACCGGGTTTTTCCGCAG
>JBEKQO010000144.1:0-61678 GCA_049519635.1 Terriglobia bacterium
TCGAACTTTATTGTCGGCTGCACTATTGTCGGAGTTGTGGGACTGGTCGGCGCGGTGATCTGGGAACTCACGCGCGAAGACCCCATCGTGGATTTCCGCATGTTGAAGGACCGGAACTTCGCGGTGGCCACGTTCACCATGTTCATGCTCGGGTTCGTGCTTTATGGCACCACCGTGCTGCTGCCCCTCATGCTGCAAACGCTGATGGGTTACACCGCCACACTCAGCGGACTGGTGCTCTCCCCGGGGAGCATCTTCACCATTCTGGCATTGCCCATTGTGGGCCGCCTGATGCAGAAGGTGGAAGCGCGCTGGCTGGTGGCGTTCGGACTGGCGGTCACAGGTTTTGCGCTCTTGCGTATGTCGCACTTCGACTTACAACTTGACTTCTGGACAGCGGTTCGCGCGTGGACTTTTTCCCGCATCGGCATGGCTTTCCTGTTTATTCCCATTAACGTCACGGCATTCTATTTTATTCCCAAGGAGAAGATGAACAACGCCACCGGCATCATCAATCTGGCGCGCAATATCGGCGGTAGTGTGGGCATCGCCAACGTGGCCACTCTCCTCACTCGCCGCGCGCAGGTTCATCAGGCCATTCTGGTTGCCCACCTCACTCCCTACGACGCTCCTTACCGCAACGCCGTGCAGGGCGCGCAGCAAATGCTCATGACGCAAGGTTCCACTTCCACGCTCGCCCACCTCCAGGCGCAGGGTCTGCTCTATGGCAACCTAGTTCGACAGGCCAACATGCTCGCTTATGTCGATGCCTTCTCATTGCTCGGGTGGACTTTCATCGCGATGATCCCCTTAGTGTTCTTCATGAAGAGCGCCAAGCCCGGCACTGGCAGGTCCGTTGCCGCACACTAAGAGCTTCCAAGCCTGATGAGAGACCACGGCTAAGTCTATTGACCTTTCCCGTAGGGCGAACTAAGCTGGGTGTTTCCTCTCGCCAGCCTGCGAACTCTGCAAGCGCGGGATTCTCACCATGAGTCTGAAAGGGCGCGGCTTTAGCCCCGCCGTTACAGGGCCTTTTTGGTGATTCTGGTGTCCCGCCCCCGCCGCGGAAGGCTAGCCGGGTGACATATTACGTGAGGAGCGCATGATGAGCTTTTGGAGTCGAAGGGAATGGCTGCATCGGACTGCGGCGGCAATTTGGGGAAGCGGCGCCGTTGCGTCCCCACCGCGAGGGCTGGCGGGGCCAGGTTCAGCGCCCCCAATTGTTACACCCCGGATGCCGCTTGAGCTCACGGAATTTGAGCCGAAGAGCATGCTCCACGTGCCGGAGACCCATGTTCCACGCGCCAAGTTTCCGGTGATTGACATCCATACCCACCTGACTTTCCAGGCCGCGAGCCAGAACGGGATTCCGCTGGGTGAGAAGATGAGGCATCTAGCCCCTCCGGGGGAGATCCTGGCCGTGATGGATCGGAAAAACATCCACACCATGGTGGATCTTACGGGCGGACACGGTCAGGGCGTGGCGGAGGTCATTCAGAAGTGGCAATCAGCTTACCCGTGGCGTTTCCTGGTGTTTACGGAGCCGTGGTGGGAGCGCGCGAACCAGCCGGGCTACAGCCAATTTCAAGCGGATGAAATTGAGCGTGCCCACAAGGCCGGCGCCAAGGGCTTGAAGGTTCTAAAAGTGTTGGGGTTGTACTTACGCGAGAACGTCACGACGGGCACGCTGGTGAAGGTGGATGACCCCCGCTTTGATGCGATGTGGGAAGCCTGTGGCGCGCTCGGTATGCCCGTGGCGATTCACACCTCGGACCCCGACGCATTCTTTCTGCCCACCGACCGCTTTAACGAACGCTTCGAAGAGTTGAATAATCATCCCGATTGGTCGTTCTACGGCCGCGATTTTCCGCCCTCCCTCGAACTGCTTGAGGCGCGCAACCGCGTGTTTGCCCGCCATCCCCGGACACAGTTTATTGCCTTGCACGTGGGACGGGCGGAAGATCTGGGTTACGTCGCAAGCTGCCTGGATCGCTTCCCCAACATGCACGTGGACATCGCCGCACGGATCAACGAACTCGGACGGCAGCCACGGCAGGCCCTCAAGTTTTTCGAGAAATACCAGGACCGGATCATATTTGGGACGGACGCTGTGCCGCACGGCTCGGAAACTCCCCAGCAGATCTTCGGCGATGCGTTGTATGAAATCTATTACCGCTTCCTGGAAACCCAAGACGAATACTTCGACTACGCTCCGGCGCCAGTCCCTCCCCAGGGACGCTGGAGAATCTCCGGGCTGGGATTGCCGGACCCCATCCTCCACAAGGTCTACCATCAAAATGCCGCGCGCCTGCTGCATTTGGACGTATAGCGGCGGCGCTACCCTTTCGTGGCGTGTTCGCTGAAAAATTTCTGGAAGTGTGGGTAGTCGCGGAAGGCTTCCGTGCCGCCGGGCTTTGTGGTGGAACATGCCCCCGCGAGATTGCCGCAACGAAGGCAAGTGGCGAGGTCGGCGCCCCGCACGTATTGATGGATGAAGCCGGCATCGAAGCTGTCACCCGCCCCCACGGAATCTACTGCCTCCACGCGCAGGGGAAGCGCGGTGATTTCAGTCTTGCCTTGCCGCCCTAAGGCGCCCTGGGGGCCCAATTTCACCACCACCACGGGGACGACGGTCGCGAGCTTCGCAAGCCCCGCCCTAACATCATTGGTTCGGGTGATCTTCATGATTTCACGTTCGTTGGGCAGGAAAACGTCCACATAGCGCAAGACCTCCAGCAGGTCTTCTGCCCAGAGGTCTTCGGGGTCATCGTTGGTGTCAAGGGAGGTCGTCAGCCCGGCGGATTTCATCTTATGGAAGAGCTCCGCAATCCTGGGTCGAAGGGCGCGATGCAGGTAGAAAGACGACAAATGGAAGTGTTTTGCGGAAGCGAGGTAGGTGAGGTCCAGATCCTCGAAACACATTTCAAACATCGTGCCCGGATAAGTGAAGCTGAGGCGATCCTGGGGGCGCGGCAAAATTACCGTGAGTCCTGTCGTCGTGGGTCCGCTGACGGTGCGAACCTTCGAGACATCAACGCTGCCTTCGGCTAGACGTTCCAGGCTGATGCGCCCCAGAGGATCCGCGCCGATGCGCGATATGAATCCCACGCGATTGCCCATTGCCGCCAAGTTGTGGGCGAAAATCGCAGAGGAACTGCCCAAGGTCAAGGCCAACCGGCTGGCTAGGGCCTCATGCTCAGGCACCAATTGTTCAGGCAAGCCATAAAGAATCAAGTCCAGGTTGAGCTCGCCCACCACCGTCACGTCGAAATTTGGCATCTTCAGCCGGGATTTCCCATTTCAACTTTTTATCTAGGCGACCCTATGCCTGCCCTTGACGGGTTCCCGAAGGGACCGGGAACAACCGCTACGCCATCGCTAGGAATCAGCGATCAGCCAGGGCACATCGTTCCTCCGATCCATGCGGATGGCTGACCGCTGATGGCTTCTTTATTGCGTTCTCGCCTCGTCCTCGTCGGCCAAGTCGGTGGCCACGCTCGGCGCGGTGGGAATAACGGGCTCCGTGGGTACGGGAGCAGTTGCCGCTACCGGCGGCGGCTCGGCTTCGGTGAGCAGCTTGAAATTCCGGTAGAATTCCAAGCCCGTGCCGGCCGGAATCAGGCGGCCCATGATGACGTTTTCCTTCAAGCCGCGGAGGTGGTCCACTGCACCGCGGATGGAGGCTTCCGTAAGGACGCGGGTCGTCTCCTGGAACGACGCGGCCGAGATAAAGGAGTCGGTGGCCAACGACGCTTTGGTAATTCCGAGCAACAGAGGCCGCCCGGTGGACGCCTTACCGCCTTTGGCCTTGGCGCGATCGTTCTCCTCCCGGAATTTGAACTTGTCCACCTGCTCGTCAAGCAGGAATTCAGTGTCACCTACTTCTTCAACTTTCACCCAACGCATCATCTGGCGCGAGATCACTTCAATGTGCTTATCGTTGATATTGACGCCTTGCAAGCGGTAAACCTCCTGGATTTCATCCACGAGATACTTCTGAAGTTCCTTCTCGCCCAGAACCGCAAGAATATCGTGGGGGTTGCGCGGACCATCCATGAGCGGCTCACCCGCCTTAACGCGTTCACCTTCCTGAACGGAAACGTGCACGCCGCGTGGCAGCAGGTATTCCTTGGTCTCGCCCTTATCCGGAATCACCAGAATCTTGCGCTGGCCTTTGACAACGTCTGCGTAACGGACGATGCCGTCGATTTCCGTAATCACTGCGGGCTCGTGAGGCTTGCGCGCTTCGAAGAGCTCAACCACGCGCGGCAGACCACCGGTGATGTCCTTGGTCTTGGTAGTTTCACGCGGGATCTTGGCCAGCACATCACCCGGGCTCACTTCGTCACCATCTCGAACCATCAAATGGGCGCGTGAGGGCATTAAGTACTTCTTGGTCCCCTTCTTTTCGTTGCGGATGACGATTTGCGGCTGATACTTCTCTTCCGACGCTTCTTTCACCACCCATTGCGACAAGCCGGTAACTTCGTCCACCTGTTCCTGCACGGTGACTCCGGCCTCGAGATCCTTGAATTGCACGGTTCCACTTACTTCGGTGAGGATCGAAAATGTGTAAGGGTCCCACTCGACAATGTTATCGCCCATTTTAACGGGGGAGCCGTCCGCCACTTTGATTCGGGCTCCGTACACTACCGAATAGCGCTCGCGCTCGCGGCCTTTGTCGTCCACGATGGCCACCGCGCCATTGCGATTCATGACCACGTGGGCGCCTTCCCGGTTCATAACGGTCTGAATGCCGTGGAATTTCAGGAAGCCGTGATTCTTTGCCTCCAGGGTGCTCTGCTCCGAAATACGGCTGGCCGTACCACCGATGTGGAAGGTACGCATGGTAAGCTGCGTGCCCGGCTCGCCGATGGACTGCGCGGCAATCACTCCCACCGCCTCGCCCATCTCCACCACGCGCCCGGTGGCCAGGTTGCGGCCGTAGCACCGCACACAAACGCCGCGCCGCGACTCGCAAGTCAAGACAGAGCGGATCTTCACCCGCTCGATACCGGCCGCCTGAATGGCCGCCGCCAAGTCCTCGTTAATCTCCTGGTTGACGTCGACAATCACATTGCCTTCGTAATCTCTGATCTGCTCCAGCGAAACTCGCCCCACAATACGGTCGCGGAGCGGTTCCACAACTTCGCCGGCTTCCACGATCGGCTCCACGAAGATTCCATCCAGCGTGCCGCAATCGAACTCAGAAATAATCACATCCTGCGCGACGTCCACCAACCGGCGAGTAAGGTAGCCGGAGTCCGCAGTCTTAAGCGCCGTGTCCGCCAAGCCTTTGCGCGCGCCGTGCGTCGAGATGAAGTACTGCAACACGTTCAGGCCTTCGCGGAAATTCGCCGTGATGGGGGTCTCAATGATTTCCCCGGAGGGCTTGGCCATCAGGCCGCGCATGCCGGAGAGCTGGCGGATTTGCTGTTTCGAACCGCGCGCACCGGAGTCCGCCATGATGTAAATGGGATTCATCTGACCGGTGGTGTCTTGCTTCTCCATGGTCTGGAACATTTCGTTGGCCACGTCGTCCGTAACATTCGACCAGATCGCAATCACCTTGTTGTAACGCTCGCCGTGGGTGATGGCGCCTTCCTGGTACTGCTTTTCAACCTCGATAACTTCCTTTTCCGCATTGCTCACCAAGGCGGCCTTGCTTTGCGGCACGACAAGGTCGTCGATGCCAATGGAGATTCCCGCTTTGGTGGCGTAGAGAAAGCCCAGGGTCTTAACGCCATCCAGCATCGCCACCGTGGTTTCCAGGCCGAAGCGCAGGTAGCAGTAGTTCACCAGCGCGCCCAGGCCTTTCTTGCGGAGCAAGCCATTGATGTAGGGCATGTCCTTAGGCAAATGGTCGTTGAAAATCACTCGGCCCACCGTCGTATTGATGAACTGGCTCTTGATCGTAATGGGCTCCGTATGCAGTATGTCCTGATCATCGTAGGCCGTGGTCAAGTCGATTACGCGTCCGGTGTAACGCAAGCGAACCGGGGTCAGGGTTTCAACCTCGCCCGCCTCCAGCGCCAGCAGCACCTCATCCGAATTGGCGAAGGCGCGGCCATCGCCCTTGGCCCCACGCTTGTCCTTGGTAAGGTAGTAACAGCCCAGCACGATGTCCTGGGTGGGAACGGCGAGCGGCTGACCATTTGCCGGCGAAAGAATGTTATTCGCCGACAACATCAGCACGGACGCCTCGATTTGGGCTTCCGGAGAAAGCGGAATGTGCACGGCCATCTGATCGCCGTCAAAATCGGCATTGAATGCCGTGCAAACCAGCGGATGGATTTTGATGGCTTTGCCTTCTACCAGCACCGGCTCGAAGGCTTGGATGCCCAACCGGTGCAACGTGGGAGCGCGGTTCAGAAGCACCGGGTGGTCCTTGATGACTTCTTCCAGAATATCCCAGACCACCGGTTCCTGGCGCTCCACCATTTCTTTGGCGGCCTTGATGGTGGTGCAGTGGCCCGCCTGTTCCAGGCGGTGATAGATGAAGGGCTTGAAGAGCTCGAGAGCCATCTTCTTGGGCAAACCGCATTGGTGCAATTTCTGCTCCGGCCCTACGACGATCACCGAGCGGCCGGAGTAGTCAACGCGTTTTCCCAGCAAGTTCTGGCGGAAGCGCCCCTGCTTGCCTTTCAGCGTGTCCGACAGGGACTTGAGCGGGCGGTTGTTGGCGCCGCGCAGCACGCGGCCCCGCCGGCCATTGTCAAACAGCGCGTCCACGGCTTCCTGCAACATGCGTTTTTCGTTGCGGACAATAACGTCCGGCGCGTGCAACTCCATCAGCTTTTTCAGCCGGTTATTGCGATTGATCACGCGGCGATAAAGGTCATTCAAATCGGAAGTCGCAAAGCGCCCGCCATCAAGGGGCACGAGGGGTCGCAACTCGGGGGGGATTACCGGGATCACGTCAAGGATCATCCATTCCGGTTTGTTCCCCGACTTGCGGAAGGCTTCCAGCACCTTCAGCCGCTTGGCATACTTCACGCGCTTCTGCTGCGACGGGTCAGACTTCATTTTCTCGCGCAACTCTACTGCCAATTCATCAATGGCCACCAACTTTAGCAGTTCCTTGATGGCTTCCGCACCCATGGCGGCGCGGAATTTTCCGGGGAATTCCTGCTGAAGTGCCCGGAAGCGCTCTTCCGTCAGCAACTCCTTTTCTTTCAGCGGAGCTTCACCGGGATCGATGACAACGTATTGTTCAAAGTACAGCACCCGCTCGAGGTCGCGAAGCGCGATATCCAACAGGTGGCCGATGCGGCTGGGGAGGCCCTTGAAAAACCAGACATGCGAACAGGGGGAAGCGAGCTCGATGTGCCCCATGCGCTCGCGGCGAACCTTGGAAAGGGTCACCTCAACGCCGCATTTGTCGCAGATGACGCCGCGATGCTTCATGCGCTTATACTTACCGCACAAGCATTCCCAGTCGGTGACCGGGCCAAAAATGCGGGCGCAAAACAGGCCGTCGCGCTCCGGTTTGAAGGTACGGTAATTGATGGTCTCGGGCTTGGTGACTTCACCATGCGACCAAGACCGGATCTTTTCCGGCGACGCCAAGCTGATGCGGATGGCGTCAAATTCACCGATTAGGCTTACTCGATCATAAGGGCTGCTTCGGAACAAGGTTTTCCTCCTTCAAAGGAGAGAAGAAATTTTATGGAAACTGCACCACCGGGGCGCCGTCGCGGTGTGGGGCGCGGCGCTTGCCCGGCGGCTCCTGAATTACTTATTCAGCGCCTACCGGCGCGAGTTGTTCCTTGGGCTTCTTGATTAATTCCACGTCCAGGCAAAGACTCTGCAACTCCCGCACCAGGACGTTGAACGACTCCGGCACGCCGGGTTCAATGGCGGCCTCACCTTTGACGATGGCTTCATAAATTTTGGCGCGCCCGTAAACATCGTCCGATTTCGCGGTGAGGAGTTCCTGTAGGATATATGCCGCGCCGTAGGCTTCCAGGGCCCAAACTTCCATTTCGCCAAACCGCTGGCCGCCGAACTGCGCCTTGCCTCCCAGAGGTTGCTGGGTAATGAGTGAGTAAGGTCCAATCGACCGAGCGTGGATCTTATCGTCAACCAAGTGGGAGAGTTTGAGCATGTAGATGTAACCGACCGTTACCGGCTGTTCGAATTTCTCTCCGGTCATTCCATCGTAGAGACTGATCTTGCCGGAAGATGGCAGACCCGCCTTTTCCAGAAATTCCTTAAGTTCCTTTTCCGTCGCGCCGTCAAACACCGGGGTCGCGAAAGCAACTCCATCCTGCAATACTCGGCCGTAGTTGATGACTTCGTCGTCATCCCAGGTGTCAACCGTAGTCGCCAGGGCATTGTTCCGGAAGAGGCTCTTGATCTCTTTGCGCATCAGTTCAGCGCGAGATTCGCTGGACAAGAGGTTGCGAATCTTGGTGCCCAATTCCTTTGCCGCCCAGCCGAGGTGCGTCTCCAGGATTTGGCCCACATTCATGCGCGAAGGGACACCCAGCGGATTCAGCACCACTTCCACCGGGCTTCCATCCGGCATGTAAGGCATGTCTTCCTCGGGAAGGATGCGGGCGATCACGCCCTTGTTGCCGTGCCGGCCGGCCATCTTATCGCCAACAGAGAGTTTGCGCTTCATGGCGATGTAGACTTTGACCAGCTTGATGACTCCGGGCGGAAGTTCGTCGCCCTTCTTCAGCTTTTGAATCCTCTCGTCGGTGATCTTCCGCAGGATGTCGATCTGCCGCGAAGTCATCTCTTCGATCTCATCGATCTTTTCGAGGAGGGTCGGGTCCTTTTTCGCGATCCTCATCCGCTTCAAGTTGCGGGTGGTGACACGAGCGAGAACATCGCGGGTGAGCTTAGTGCCCTTGGTAATCAGCCGCTTGTTGGTTTTTTCGTCGTGCAGGTCCGCCAGAAGCTCTTCCCCCTCCAGCAACGCGCAAAGGCGCTTCAAGCGCTCATCCTGGAGAATGCGGATTTCGTCGTTCAGGTTTTTCTCCAGGCGACCCACCTGCCAGGCTTCGATATTCTTGGCGCGTTCATCCTTATCCGCGCCCTTGCGCGAGAAGATTTTCACATCCACAACGATGCCTTCGATTCCGGGGGGGCAGGTCAGGGAGGCGTCGCGAACATCTCCGGCCTTCTCGCCGAAGATCGCCCGCAGCAGTTTTTCTTCCGGGGTAAGTTGCGTCTCGCCCTTGGGCGTGACCTTGCCCACCAGAATGTCGCCCGGCTTGACGTAAGCGCCGATGCGGATGACGCCGCTTTCATCCAGATCCTTCAGCAGGGATTCGGAAAGGTTGGGAATATCGCGGGTAATTTCTTCCGGTCCCAGCTTGGTGTCGCGAGATTCGATTTCGAACTCCTCGATATGAATCGAGGTGTAGGAATCTTCCTTCACCAGTTTTTCGCTGACCAGGATGGCGTCTTCAAAGTTGTAGCCCCGCCAGGGCATGAAAGCCACCAGCACGTTGCGGCCCAGCGCCAGCTCGCCGCGATCGGTGCAGGGACCATCGGCCAGCACCTGCCCGGCATGAACGCGCTGCCCTTTATGGACCACCGGCTTTTGGTTGATGCACGTGTTCTGATTAGAGCGGCGGAACTTGATGAGCTGGTAGATGTCCGCGCCGACTTCGCGGGAGAGCTGCCCGCTGTGGCCATCGCCTTCCACGCGCACGATGATGCGTTCGCTGTCCACGCTATCCACCACGCCGTTGCGGCGGCAGATGACCACGGCGCCGGAATCGCGCGCCGTGACTTCTTCCATCCCCGTGCCCACCAGCGGCGCTTGCGCGCGCAACAAGGGAACCGATTGCCGCTGCATGTTGGAGCCCATCAGCGCGCGGTTGGCGTCGTCGTTCTCGAGAAACGGGATCAGTGAGGCCGCCACGCTGACCAGTTGCTTGGGGCTGACGTCGATGTAATCAATCTCATCGCGGCGTTTGAGCACAAAATTGCCGGCTTGCCGCGCGTTCACCAATTCGTTGACGATGCGTCCCTTGTCGTCAATGGCCACGTTGGCTTGGGCGATAATATACTGGTCTTCTTCCCACGCCGACTGGTAGAAGGAGAACGGTTCGTGCTCCACCAACTTGCGCTTCTTCTCCCGCAGCTCTTCATTGGTTTTCTCGACCGTGCCTGATTCCACGTGCTCGCCCACTTTCCAAGGCCCGTCGCCGCCGTGGGTCACCGTGACGTAATCAACGATGCGGCCGCCGCGAACCTTGCGGTAGGGGCTTTCGATGAAACCGTATTCGTTAATCTGCGCGTAGCACGAAAGCGAAGAGATCAAACCGATGTTGGGACCTTCCGGCGTCTCGATAGGGCAGATGCGTCCGTAGTGCGTCGGGTGAACGTCACGCACCTCGAAACCGGCGCGCTCGCGGGAGAGCCCGCCCGGTCCCAGGGCGGAAAGCCGCCGCTTATGGGTGATTTCGGAGAGCGGGTTGGTCTGATCCATGAACTGCGAGAGCTGCGAAGATCCGAAGAATTCACGAATCGCCGCCATGACCGGTTTGGCGTTGATGAGATCGTGCGGCATGGCTGTGGACATTTCCTGGTAAACCGACATCTTCTCTTTGATCGCCCGCTCCATGCGCACCAGGCCGAGGCGGAACTGGTTTTCAATCAATTCGCCGACGGCGCGAACGCGGCGATTTCCCAGGTGGTCGATGTCATCAACAGAATATGTGCCCCCGGGGTTCTTTTTCAGGGTCAGCAGGTAGCGGATGGCTGCGTAAAAGTCTTCCGGCTCCAGCGTCCGCTTGTCGAGCGGCAACTGCACCGGCGAGTGCTCGGAATGATCGGTCGCCAGCGTGCCTTCGCAGGCGCGGACAACTTCGGAACAGATATTCCCTTCGCGTTTGCCCACAAACATCTTCTCGTCGTCCACGACGACGTAAAAATTGGCGGCGGGAAAATTCCGAGCGTCTTCAATCTCAAATTCCTGGGACTTGTCGTCAAGGCGATTCTTGAGCTTGGAGTAGTACCCCAGCTTGATATTGAATTTCAGCCGACCCACACGGGAGAAATCGTATTTGCGCGGATCGAAAAACATGCCATTGAACAGCGAAGTGGCGGTATCCAGCGTTGGGGGATCGCCCGGGCGCATCTTGCGATACATCTCGATCAGCGCTTCCTGCGGTGTCTTCAGGGTGTCGCGCTTCAAGGTCTGGCTAATGACGCCGCTGGTATCGTCACGTTCGGGGAAGAAAACCTCGAATATCTCAATTCCGGAATCCAGAATAGAGTTCAGGACGGTAGGGGTAATTTCACTATTGGCTTCGAGGAGCACCTCTCCCGTCGAGGGGTCAACAATGTCGATGGCCGTGAAACCGCCTTCCAAATCGTGGGCAGCCACTTCCACCTGGGTGATCTTAGCCTTTTGGATTTCCTTGAAGGCCGCGGAGCTAATCTTTCGTCCGGCCGGCACCAGCGCTTCATGTGTCCGGGGGTGATCGATACTCTTGGAGATCCGATTGTTAACCAGTCCCTCCGAGACTTCCCAGAAGAGCTTGCGATCTTTGAGCGAAATCTTCTCGATCTTATAGAAGGCCTTGACAATTTCGGAATCGTTCTTCAGGCCCAAGGCCCGTAGAAAAATCGTAGCCAGGAATTTACGCTTGCGGTCAATACGGACATAGAGAAGATTCTTGGTATCGTACTCAAACTCCACCCAAGAGCCGCGATAAGGAATGATCTTCCCCAGGAAGTATGTCTTTTGGGAGTTCGCCTCAAAAAAGACTCCCGGCGAGCGGTGCAATTGGCTGACGATCACGCGCTCGGTCCCGTTGACGATAAACGTCCCATTTTCCGTCATCAGCGGAATTTCACCGAAGTAAACTTCCTGTTCCTTGATGTCGCGGATGCTCTTGTGGCCGGTATCGGCGTCTTTGTCGTAAAGGGTAAGGCGGATCGTAACCTTGAGGGGCGCCGCGAAGGTCATGCCGCGCTCCTGGCATTCGGTAACGTCGTACTTCAACTGGAGGGCCACCGGGTCGCCGCACTTGTTACAGAACGTCACCACGTTTTTATTGAATGTGCCGCACTTGGTGCAGAGGACCTCGCCCACCTTGAAGGGATCGGTAATAACCGTGTGCCCGCAGTTTTTGCAGGTGCTGCGCAAGTGGTGGAGCCCCTTCAGGCTTCCGCATTTGCACTCCCAATTGCCGATGGAGTAATCCACAAAGTCCAACTGCGCGATGCCGCGGAAATCCGTGATGGGAAAGACGGAATTAAAGACGGCTTGCAGGCCCACATCCTCCCGTTCCGAGGGCAGAAGGTTCATCTGGAGGAAGCGCTCGTAGGAGCGCCGTTGCACCTCGATGAGGTTGGGAATTTTTATGACCGTCGGAATTTTGGAGAAATTAATACGCTGACGCACAGCGCCGTTCCCGCCGTTAGGCATTCCTTTTGCTCCTTGCTTGAAGTTTCAAAAGTCGTTCGGACAATGGTGACACAGATCCCTTAATGAATTGGATGCACGCATAGCTTGTGGGGATGCAATCCAATTGCCCCGATGGCCCAACAGTCCATGGGTTCATCCGTGCCACTTAAGAGCAGTGACAAGCGACAAGTGGAAAGAGACAAGGCAAAGCATGAAATCGGGTTCTTGAACTATGCTCGTCACTCGTCACCCTTCACTCATCACGATGTGTGTGAGGGCCTTGCCACCACACAATCTCCCTCCGGGAAGTGAGGTTATATCCCTTTGATCCCGAAGGCCTGGTGGGAGGACGGTTATTTCACTTCTACGGTAGCGCCAGCTTCGGTGAACTTTTTCCGGATGGTCTCCGCCTCGTCTTTCGATATGCCTTCTTTAATCGGCTTGGGAGCGCCATCCACCAGGTCCTTGGCTTCTTTCAGTCCGAGGCTGGTGACTTCGCGGACGGCCTTGATGACATTGATCTTATTGGCCCCAATGGCGGTTAGTATCACCGCGAATTCGGTCTGTTCCTCGACAGGGGCGGCGGCGGCGGCCGGACCCGCTCCCGCAACCGCGACGGGGGCTGCCGCGGCGGCAGACACACCCAATGCTTCTTCGAGCCGCTTTACGAGATCAGCAGCTTCCAGCAGGGTTAGACCCTTCACTTCTTCGACAATTTTCTCTACCCGTTCCGACATGCTAGATTCTCCTCTTCGGTGTAGCTGATAGCTGACAGCTAACAGCTTACAGTTTATAGCCCCCCGCCAATCGCGCCTTTGCCTGTGAGCTGTCGGCTGTTAGCTGTTGGCGCCAGACAACGTTGATG
Source organism: Terriglobia bacterium (assembly GCA_049519635.1). GTDB lineage: Bacteria > Acidobacteriota > Terriglobia > UBA7540 > UBA7540 > Bog-366. The sequence goes on from JBEKQO010000144.1 coordinate 13,242, forward strand.
CCACCCGTTGCGCCGGTGAATTGAACAAAAACAGCACCTTTGAAAACAGCTGCTCTTTGGAAGGCAGGGTGGCAAGCGCGTTAAAGTCGGCGAGGTTAACAACCCTCCCCTCCACCACCCCAGACTTGAAAGCAAAAATGGGGTTTTCCTTGGCGTACGCCGTTAGCGCTTTCGCCAGCGCCACGGGGTCGGTATCCGTCAAGGCCACGGAGGTGGTTCCCGCCAGCTTTTGCGCAATCGGCTCGACCGGAGTTCCCTTCGCCGCGCGCTCGATCAGGCTGTTCTTCACCACCTTGTATCGCGCGCCCGTCCCGGCAACCTTTCTGCGCAGGTGAAAATCCTGGGCCACCGTGATCCCCTGGAACCCCGAGAGGATAATGCCGCGCGCTTTCTTCAGCTCCTCGTGGAGCGTCTCTGCATTTTTCTTCTTCTCTTCCCGGTCCATGCGAACTCCTTAAGTACAGTGGCTAGTAATTAGTGATTAGTTGCCGGCGAAACTATCTTGCTTGCCACTTGCCACTGCCTTTACGCTGCCTCCACGGAATCCAAACTAATCGCCAACCCCGGCCCCATGGTGGATGAAATCACGATACTCTTAACGTACTTTCCCTTCGCCGACGCGGGCTTGGCTTTAATGACGCTGGATATCAGCGCGCCGGCGTTGTCCGCCAGCTTGCCGGCCTCAAAAGAAACTTTGCCCACCGGGCAGTGGATAATGCCCGTCTTGTCAACGCGGAATTCCACTTTTCCGGCTTTCACTTCCTTCACGGCTTTCGCCACGTCCAATGTGACCGTCCCTGTCTTGGGGTTGGGCATCAGCCCTCGCGGCCCCAACACCTTGCCAAGGCGTCCGACGGACTTCATCATGTCAGGGGTGGCCACAACGGCGTCAAAGTCCATCCAGCCGCCCTGGATCCTCTGCACGATGTCGTCACCGCCGGATTCATCCGCTCCTGCTTCGCGGCCCTCGCGCACCTTATCGCCGGAAGCGATCACGATCACGCGCTTGGACTTTCCCAGCCCGTGAGGCAGAACCACCGTTCCGCGCACCATCTGGTCCGCGTGCTTGGGATCGACCCCCAGACGCATAGCGACCTCTACGGTCTCATCAAACTTCGCAAACGCCGCCTTTTTTACCAGCGGCATGGCATCCGCAAGCGTGTAGGCGGGCTTGTCAACCAGCTTTGCGGACGCTTGATACTTCTTTCCTTCTTTAGCCATTCCAGCAACTCCCCTTCGAAAATCGAAATTCGCCTTCCTGCGCGGCCGTCCGGTATCTTGTGGCGGCGGCTTCAGGCTGTTACTTCGAGACTCGAAAACCGAAATTCCTAACCAGGCTTCCTGCACGGTGATTTTCGAGTTTCGATTTTCGCGTTTCGCATTTCCCTCAGGCAGTGACGTCAATCCCTATGCTGCGCGCCGTGCCCTTGATGGTGGCCACCGCTGCCGCCAAATCCCGAGCGTTCAGGTCCGGCAACTTCAGCTTGGCGATTTCTTCCACTTGCTTCTCGGTAACTTTTCCAACCTTGTTGCGATTGGGCTCCCCGGAGCCCTTGGCAATCCCCGCCGCACGCTTCAGGAGTATCGCGGCAGGCGGCGTCTTGGTGACAAAGGTGAAGGTGCGGTCGTGGTAGACCGTGATGACCACGGGAATAATCAAGCCTTCCTGATCCTTCGCGGAGGTTTTGGCGTTAAAGGATTTGCAGAAGTCCATGATATTCACGCCGTGCTGGCCCAAGGCCGGCCCCACCGGCGGCGCGGGAGTGGCTTTGCCCGCCGGAATTTGGAGCTTTACCATTGCGGTAACTCGTTTTGCCATTATCTAATCCTCACTGGGCGGGGTGGATACCCGGAATAATCCGAAACTCGAAGCTCGTGAACCCGGCGCCGAGTTTCGATTTTCGCCTTCACCCCAGCACCTAATCCCTAGATCTTCTCCACTTGGTAGAAATCCAATTCCACGGGCGTCGCACGCCCGAATATGGTCACCATTACGCGCAGAGTGGAACGGTCCTCGTTGATCTCGTCCACCATACCATTGAAGTCCTTGAAGGGGCCGTCGGTAATCTTGACGTTCTCGCCCCGGTCAAATTTGAGCTTGGGCTTAGGATGTTCGGCCGCCACTTCCACGCGATGAACAATCCGGTCAACTTCCTCGGCGCTGAGAGGGCTGGGCCGCTGCCCGGAACCCACAAACCCCGTGACACGCGGAGTGGAGCGCACCATGTGCCAGGTGTTGTCGTTCATTTCCATCTCCACGAGCACATAACCCGGATAGAAGAGCTTGGGAGTGACCACTTTCTTGCCCTGGCGCATCTCGATGACGTCTTCCGTGGGGACCATGATCTCTCCGAACTGCTCGGTGAGACCTTCGGCGTCGATCCGGCTCTTCAGAGTTTCTGCAACCTTCTTCTCAAACCCGGAGTAGGTGTGGAGAATGTACCAATTCTTTGCCATGCTCGTTTTTCCGGTAGTGAGTTCCTGTTCGGTCAAACCTTCACCCGCCTTAAAGGAATTCTGCCTCAGCCACGGTGCAGGAAATGGTTCAGCAAGCTCCTTACAGCTCGCCCAAAAGCCAAATCGCAGAGGTAAAAGTAAATCCCAAAAAGAAATGTCGTCAGGACCACCATCACCGTGGTGCCATATACTTCCTGCATGCTGGGCCAAGTTACGCGCTTGGTTTCAGTTTTCACCTCGGAAGCATACTGCTCGAATTGCTGCCAAGCTCCTTTTGCATGCTCCAAGGGGTTGTTGCCCTGTTTGACTTCATTACCCATTTCGCTCTCGATCCAGCCGAGCGGTTCATCGCTCGCCGAAGGGAATCCTCACACCCAATCAATCTGGCAGGGGCGGAGGGACTTGAACCCCCATGACCGGTTTTGGAGACCGGCAGATTAGCCGTTAATCTGACGCCCCTAAAATCAGCTCATAGCTGACAGCTAACCGCAATCGCCATGTCCGGCGCTGACTGTCGGCTGTTAGCTGTCAGCTATCCGCCTTACTTCACTTCCTTATGGACCGTATGGTGGCGGCACGCGCGGCAAAATTTCTTCAGCTCCAGCCGGTCCTGATTCTTCTTCTTGTTCTTCGTCGATGTATAGTTGCGGTTCTTGCAGTCACCGCATTGCAATGTAATGATTTCGCGCATATCGAACTTCTATGACCTCAGCCCTATGGTCTTCCCCTCTCCAATTGGAAAGTCGAGGGTTAGTACGTACTCCCACCGAATTAGCAATAAATGCTGACCATCTTCTCTCGGCTCGCGGATCCACAGCCCGAGATCATCCGTATCTTGGACGAAAAAGAGAACAATCGCCGATTCGGGCAAATCAACTGCTGCGAGCTTCAGAACCTCTCTCCCGTCCTCGGTGAGAACCGCAGTTACCGCTCGCTGAGCGATATTCGTTTACGACACCTGCGGTTCGAGGGTCAAGTCCAAGATTCGAGAAAGCCGCTCCTCCATATCAGGAGATCCGCTATCAAAATAGTCGTCGACAATAGCTTCGTCGACACAAAGGTGAATCAGTCTGCCCGCTTCCCTAACTGTGATTTCGAACTTACCATCCCACGTATTCAACGTTATGCTTTCAACCAATCCTTGCTGAGATTTGCGCGAAAGCGCACGCTTGAAGTACCTGCCAAACCGTTCCGTCTTGTCAAAAAGCTTCTCCGTTGTTCGCTGGCCAGCCAAGGCACTTCGCGCGTAGTCTGCCTCCACGATTCCCAGCTTCTTTGCGACTATTCGCTGCTCTGCCGTGAGCGGAGGTAGCTCACTGGCCGGAAGGGTTCTTACAGCCTCCCAATCTGTGATGCTCGTCCGTCCCCCTTCGACAGATATGTTCATGGGCATACGCTTTCACTTACTTAATGATCTCGGCGACGGTACCGGCGCCGACGGTGTGGCCGCCTTCGCGGATGGCGAAGCGCAGCCCTTTCTCCATGGCGATCGGCGTGATCAGTTCGATTTCCAACGTCACGTTGTCGCCCGGCATCACCATTTCCGTCCCTGCCGGCAGCGTCGCCACCCCCGTCACGTCCGTCGTGCGGAAGTAAAACTGCGGCCGGTAGCCGTTGAAGAACGGCGTGTGCCGCCCTCCTTCTTCCTTGGTCAGTACGTACGCCGACGCGTTGAACTTCGTGTGCGGCGTGATCGACCCTGGCTTCGCCAGCACCATGCCGCGCTCCACGTCGTCCTTTTCCGTCCCCCGCAGCAGCAATCCCACGTTGTCGCCCGCCTGCCCTTCGTCCAGAAGCTTCTTGAACATCTCGACGCCCGTTACTATCCGCTTAAAGGGCTCCGGCCGCAATCCCACAATCTCGATTTCTTCCTGTATTTTCACCTTGCCGCGCTCGATGCGCCCCGTCACCACCGTGCCGCGTCCCGAGATCGAGAAGATGTCTTCCACCGGCATCAGGAACGGTTTGTCAATCTGCCGCTCCGGCATCGGAATGTAGCTGTCCACCGCGTCCATCAGCTCGTGGATCGACTTCTCCCACTTCGCGTCGCCTTCCAGCGCTTTCAGCGCCGAGCCGCGAATGATCGGAATCTTGTCCCCGGGAAACTGGTACTTGTTCAGCAGGTCGCGCACTTCCACTTCCACCAACTCCAACAGTTCCTCGTCATCCACCGCATCGCACTTGTTCAGGTACACCACGATGTAGGGCACGTTTACCTGGCGGGCCAGCAGCACGTGCTCGCGCGTCTGCGGCATCGGTCCGTCCGTCGCCGCCACCACCAGAATCGCCCCGTCCATCTGCGCCGCGCCCGTGATCATGTTCTTGATGTAGTCCGCGTGCCCCGGGCAGTCCACGTGCGCGTAGTGCCGGTTCTTGGTCTCATACTCGACGTGCGCAATCGCGATGGTGATCCCGCGTGCCTTCTCCTCCGGCGCGTTGTCAATCGAATCAAACGCCCGGAATTTGACCTTGGGATTGTCCTTCGCCAAAACCTTGGTGATCGCCGCCGTCAACGTCGTCTTCCCGTGGTCGATGTGCCCAATCGTCCCCACATTCATGTGCGGCTTCGATCGATCAAACTTTTCCTTGGCCATAACTCAGTTCCTCATCAATCGGAGATTCAACCGCCAAGCACCCTTCAAACCTCGTTACTTCTCCACCGCCTTGCCTTGTATCTTGGCGATAACTTCCTCGGCAATCGCCGCCGGCGCTTGCTCATAACGGAGGAAGTGCATCGTGAACGACGCCCGGCCTTGCGTGCGCGAACGCAGATCGGTGGCATAACCAAACATTTCCGAGAGCGGCACCGTCGAGCGGATAATCTGCGTCGAGCCGCGGCGCTCCATCCCTTCCACGCGGGCGCGGCGGGAAGTAAGATCTCCCACCACCGGGCCCATTGATTCTTCCGGAACCACCACCTCAACCTTCATGATCGGCTCCAGGAGGACGGGCTTCGCCCTGCGAACCGCTTCCTTGAAACCTATGGAGCCCGCGATTTTGAATGCCATTTCCGAAGAGTCGACATCGTGATATGACCCGTAGGTGAGGGCCACGGAAACGCCATTCATTTCGTAGCCAGCCAAAACACCGGTCTGCATCGCCTCGCGAATGCCCTGGTAGACGGGGGTGATATATTCCCTGGGAACAACCCCACCCACGATTTCGTCCTTGAAGAGCAGGTTCAAATCAGCGTCAAATTTGTTGGTGGATTTCTTGCGGGTCAGTTCGGCGATGGCGTTCAGGTCCGGATGCGGCAAGGGTTCAACTCGCAGGAAAACGTGGCCATATTGGCCGTGCCCGCCCGTTTGCTTGATGTGCTTCCCTTCTGCTTCCGCGCTCCCGAGAATGGTCTCGCGATAAGCCACCTGCGGGCGGCCCACATTGGCGGCCACATTGAACTCTCGCACCATGCGATCCACCAGGATCTCCAGGTGCAACTCTCCCATGCCGGAAATCAAGGTCTGGCCCGTGTCGGGATCAGTGTTGACCTTAAAGGTGGGATCTTCCTGCGTGAGCTTGGCGAGCGCGCTCCCTAATTTTTCCTGGTCGGCCTTGGTTTTGGGTTCGATGGCAACGGAGATGACGGGCGCGGGGAAATCCATGGCTTCCAGAACGATGGGGGAATTTTCATCGCAAATGGTATCGCCGGTGGAGACATGCTTCAATCCCACCGCCGCGGCGATATCGCCCGCGTAAACTTCGGAAATCTCTTCCCGCTTGTTGGCATGCATCTGAAGCAGGCGGGAAACACGCTCATTGCGGTCGCGGCGCGGATTGTAAACCGCGTCACCTTGCTTGAGGTTTCCGGAATAAACCCGGAGAAAAGCCAGTTGCCCCACGAAGGGGTCCGTCATAATTTTGAAAATCAGCGCGGCAAATGGTTCCGTGTCGTCCGCCTTGCGTGTCAGCGTCTTTTCTTCGTCGTGGGGATCAAGTCCTTCCATAGGGGGGACATCAAGAGGAGACGGCAGGTAGTTTACGACGGCGTCAAGTAAGGGCTGGACGCCCTTGTTCTTGAATGCCGACCCGCAAACCACGGGGAAGGCCTGCATGGCAATCGTGGCGCGGCGAATGGCGGCTTGCAAATCCTCCGCCGTGATCGGCTCGCCATGCACATACTTTTCCATGATGGCATCGTCCACTTCGCCCAAGGACTCAATCAACTGCTCGCGGGCGTGCCGTGCCTTCTCGGCGTAGTCAGCGGAAATCGGCATCTCGTCGAACGCGGCACCCAGCGTTTCGTCCTGCCAAACAATGGCGCGCTCGGTCACCAGGTCAATGATTCCATCAAAGCTGTCCTGTGCTCCCAGGGGCAACTGGATAACGATCGGGTTGGCATGGAGCTTGGACCGCAACTGGCTGACACATGCCTCAAAGTCCGCCCCCACCCGGTCCATTTTGTTGACAAAGACGATGCGGGGCACGCGATATTTGTCGGCTTGGCGCCAAACCGCTTCCGTTTGTGGTTCCACGCCTTCGACCGCCCCTAAAATTGCAATCGCTCCGTCAAGCACCCGGAGCGACCGTTCCACTTCCGCCGTGAAATCCACATGGCCCGGCGTGTCGATAATATTAATTTGAATGTCATTCCAGAAACACGTTGTGGCCGCGGAGGTAATAGTAATGCCGCGCTCCTGCTCCTGCTCCATCCAGTCCATGACGGCGGTGCCATCATGCACCTCTCCCATCTTGTGCGTTCTCCCCGTGTAATAGAGAATGCGCTCCGTCGTGGTCGTTTTACCGGCATCGATGTGCGCCATGATGCCGATATTACGATACTTCTCGAGTTGTACTGCTCGCGCCATAAATCCTTTAGAGCAAAAAGACACGCACGCGACCTTGATCTCAACGGATCAAGGTCCGGAACCCCCGCGATGATTTAAGCCACAGAGCCGCCGACGGCGGCTGCAAAACGGATCGTGGGCCGGGGAGGCGCCACATCCCGCCTTGCTCGAGGTCATCCCGATTAAACAGGATTACCAGCGGTAATGGGCAAAAGCCTTGTTGGCTTCGGCCATGCGGTGAACATCGTCCCGCTTCTTGATGGCCCCGCCGCGATTGTTCGCTGCATCCAGCAACTCCGCGGCGAGCTTTTCCACCATGGACTTTTCCCCCCGATCACGCGCATAACCGATGATCCATCGGAGACTTAAGGAGGTCTGACGATTCCGATTAACTTCTACCGGCACCTGGTAGTTTGCTCCACCCACTCGCCGTGATTTTACTTCCAAAGCCGGCTTGACGTTATCAACCGCCTTTTTGAAGACCTTCAGGGGGTCATCATTCGCCCGCTGTTTGATCAACTCAAAGGCGTCGTACACGATATTCTGGGCAACGCTCTTCTTGCCTTGATACATGACGCAGTTAACGAGCTTCTGCACCAAGGGATTTGCGTATACCGGATCGGGACCCGTTTCTCGTCGTGCTACCGTACCTTTACGTGGCATATCCTAACCAATTTTGAATTTCGCGCCCAAATCTCCGCGCGCTTTTCTAAACTTAAGCAGCCTTTGGCCGCTTGGCTCCATACTTGGACCGCCCTTGCCGGCGATCCGCAACTCCTGCGGAATCCAGTGTGCCCCGGATGACGTGATAGCGAACGCCGGGCAGATCCTTGACGCGACCGCCCCGGATCAGCACGATGGAGTGTTCCTGGAGGTTATGACCCACTCCCGGAATGTACGTCGTCACTTCCATACCATTGGTCAAGCGCACGCGTGCGACCTTGCGCAACGCCGAGTTCGGCTTCTTGGGAGTCTGCGTATACACGCGAATACACACCCCGCGCTTCTGCGGGCACCCTTCCAGCGCCGGACTGGAGGTCTTGTAGCGTGGCGACTTCCGGCCGAGACGAACCATCTGACTAAACGTGGGCATTCTAAAACCTTTCGCCATTCCCTACTTAGCGTCGCGTTTAACGGACACATGGATGGGCTGTAATTCGGCTTGCACCAAATCCTTACAAATGTAACAGACTTAACAAAAAACTGTCAAGGGTTTGCATGCGGGGAAAGGTGAAATTTTCAACGCATCTCCATAATTTCCCGTTCCTTGCTCTTCGCTTGACCTTCCAGTTTTTCCATGAACTCATCCGTCAGTTTCTGGATTTCCTCCAGCCCGCGGCGTTCATCGTCCTCTGCGATATTCTTGTCTTTCAGAAGTTTTTTCACCGCTTCATTACTATCTCGACGGATATTACGGACGGCGGTACGATGATTCTCCATCGCTTTGTGCAGGTGCTTCACCAGTTCCTTGCGCCGCTCTTCCGTAAGAGGAGGGATGGGCACCTTCAATATCTTGCCATCGTTTACCGGATTCAATCCCAAGTCGGAGGAACGTATAACCTTTTCGATCACCGACAGCAGGCTCGGATCCCAGGGTTGCACGGTAAGCATGGTGGGGTCAGGAACTCCCAACGTGGCTACCTGATTGAGCGGCGTGGGCGTTCCATAATACTCCACTTTCAAGTGTTCCAAAAGGGCAGTGGAAGCGCGGCCGGTTCGAACCGCAGCGAGTTCCACCCGCAAATCCTCCGCCGCCTTCGCCATGCGGGCTTTCGCTTGTGACATCGTTTCTTTGATCATCTCACCCGCCTTTCCGGCCCGGCCTCAAGGGGCGACCAACGAGCCTACCTTTTCGCCCAGGAGCACCCGCTTGAGATTACCCGGAACATTCAGGTTGAACACAATGATGGGCAATCGGTTGTCCATGCACATGGAAATCGCTGTCGTATCCATCACCGCCAAACCCCGCGAAAGCACATCCAGGTAGCTGATTTCGGAAAACTTCTTGGCTTCGGGGAATTTCTTGGGGTCGGCGTCGTAAACCCCGTCCACCTTGGTCGCTTTCAGAATGACCTCAGCCTTGATCTCCATGGCCCGCAGCGCCGCTGCCGTGTCGGTGGAGAAGTATGGGTTTCCGGTTCCCGCGGCAAAAACCACAACGCGGTTCTTTTCCAAGTGGCGGATCGCACGCCGGCGAATAAAGGGCTCGGCAATCTGGCGCATTTCAATCGCCGTAGCCACTCGCGTATGCGAGCCTTTTTTCTCCAAAGCGTCTTGCAGAGCCAGGCCGTTAATAATCGTAGCCAGCATCCCCATGTTGTCGGCGACCACTCGGTCAATCCCCATTGCCGAAGCCGCCACCCCGCGAATGAAATTGCCGCCTCCCACCACTATGGCGACTTGCACGCCCATCTGCCGGACTTCCGTTACTTCCTCGGCAATCCTCGAAGCCACCTCCGGATCAACGCCAAAACCCTGCTTGCCCATCAAGGCTTCGCCACTCAATTTCAGCAGGATGCGTCGAAATACCGGTTCGCTCATGTGGTGAGGGACCGCGATCTGGCCGCGGCCGATGCTTGACAACTATCCCTTTCCCCAAACGTTGGCCGCGCGCGGCTGATTCCCACCGCAACTGCCTAGGCTGATGCTGCGGGGGCAGGTCCAGCATCGGGCTTCGCTGCCGTCTCCCCCACCTTCAATCGCGAAAAGCGGCTGACGTTAATATTCTCGCCAAATCTGGTGATCTTAGAGGCAATCAACTCGCCCACGGTCAGCGCTGTGCCGCTGTCCTTAATGAAGTGTTGCTCGTAGAGGCAGTTATCCTCGTAAAACTTCGCCAGCTTGCCTTCCACAATCCGCTCCAGCACATTCTCGGGCTTTCCGGTGGCCGCCGCCTGTGAGCGCAGCACTTCCTTTTCGCGTTGCAACGCCTCGGCGGTGACATCTTCCTTGCGAATAAAGCGCGGGTCCGTGGCGCAAATCTGCATGGCCAACTCATGCGCCAGTTGCTGGAACTCCTCGTGCCGCGCCACGAAGTCGGACTCACAATTAACTTCCACCAGGACGCCGATCTTTCCGCCCGCGTGGATATAGGAACCCACCACGCCCTCGGACGTTGTGCGCCCGGCTTTTTTTGCCGCGGTGGCCATACCGCGTTTGCGCAACACGGTGAAGGCTTTCTCCATATCACCCTGGGCCTCATCAAGGGCCCGCTTGCACTCCATCATAGGAGCGCCACTCGTCTCGCGAAGTTTCTTCACTTGCTCCGGGGTAACACTCATTCTGGATTAAATCCTTTCGACACGAGAAAGGCAGGCGATGTTCCTCACCCCGCTTGCCTTCCCGGGCCGTCATCTGCATTCGGGGTACTAGGGAAGGTCCGGCGCACCGTCCTCAGCCTTACGCCCGCGGGGTTTAAATTCGGTGCCCGGTTTCCGCTTCAGCCGGGGAGTACGGACACGGCCGTCGAGGACTTCCTCGGCCGCCAAAATAGCGGGTGACATGCCAGTCTCAGGGTCCACCGCAAATGCCTGCTCCCCGCCCTCATATCCCGGCGGAGGTATCTCCCCTGCGGCAATAGCCGCCTCGAGGCGCTGTTGTTCAAGTGCCTCCGCAGCCTTCTCCGCCGCAATTTTTTCTTCTTCCTGCCGCTTCTCTTCCGCCGCCTGGCGCCCTTCCAGGATGGAATCGGCGATGCGCGAGGTGAAGAGCCGGATGGCTCGCAGGGCGTCATCGTTTCCCGGAATCACATGATTAACCACGTCCGGATCGCAATTGGTGTCGACGATGGCAACCACGGGGATTCCCAGCTTGCGCGCTTCCTGAACGGCAATCTCTTCGCTGTGGGAGTCCACCACAAACATGGCGTCCGGCAATCCCGGCATATCTTTAATGCCCGCCAGATTCTGTTCCAGGTGCTTCCGCTCGCGCTCGAGCCGCAGCACTTCTTTCTTGGTCAGCAGCTCGTAACGCCCGTCCTTACTCATCTCATCCAACTCGCGCAGGCGTTGGATGGACTTCTGGATGGTGGCATTATTGGTCAATAGCCCGCCCAGCCAGCGGTGATTGACGTAGTACATCCCGCACCGCGTGGCTTCTTCGGCAATGGCGTCCTGGGCTTGCCGTTTGGTCCCTACGAAAAGGATCGTCTTCCCTTCCCGGGAAAGATCGGCAACATAGCGCGCGGCTTCTTTAAAGAGCTTAAGGGTTTTCTGCAGGTCGATTATGTAAATTCCGTTGCGTTCCCCATAGATGTATTCCTTCATCTTGGGGTTCCACCGGCGGGTTTGGTGGCCAAAGTGGACACCGGCCTCCAGGAACTCTTTCATCGTTATGTTTGACAAACCCTCACCTCGCTAAGAGCAGGTGTCAGGCATCAGGTGTCAGGTGTCAGGGTTAGAATCTTCCTGGCAGCTAGCACATGCAACTGACCCGTTCGATTTCCAAGAGCAGGTATCAGGCGTGGGTCGCCAGGCTTTCTGACACCTGGCCCCTGGCACCTTCTCGTTCTACCGCTTCGAGAACTGGAACCGCTTACGCGCTCCCTTTTGACCGTACTTCTTCCGTTCCTTGGCCCGCGGGTCGCGCGTCAGGAAGCCGCCTTGGCGCAGAAGCGGCCGGAGCTCCGCGTTGAAAATCACCAGGGCGCGCGCGATGCCAAGCTGGGCGGCGCCCGCCTGACCGTGGATCCCGCCGCCGGCGGCGTTCACCAAAATGTCAAATTTCCCCGTCAGTTCCGTGTGCACCAAGGGGTATTGCACTTCCGCCCGCAGGGCTTCCGAAGGGAAATAAGTGTTGAAGGCTTGGTGGTTCACCACGATCTTGCCTTCGCCGGGGCGTAGAATCACCCGCGCTACCGCAGTCTTGCGACGACCTGTTGCCGTATATTGGACAAGCTCAGCCACAGTTACTCCGCTCTCATTGAGATTCTGAAGGATTCAAACTATCGCGCCAGGGAAAGCGCATGGGGGGACTGCCCCGTATGCGGGTGGGTCGATCCCACGTACACTTTCAATCGCTTGACTAAGCGATCACGCCACCGGTTCTTGGGCAGCATCCCGTAAATCGCCTCGCGGAGCAGTCTTTCCGGTTGTGTCTCGAAAAGCTTGCGCGCGGTGATTTCCCGGAGCCCCCCCGGATACCCGGTATTGTGGCGGTAGACTTTTTCGTCGAGCTTCTTTCCGGTCAGCCGAATTTTTTCAGCGTTGATGATGATCAGACCGCTACGGTGATCTGCGTGCGGGGTGTAGTCCGGCATGTTCTTGCCCACCAACACCTGCGCCGCCCGCGCCGCCAGCCGTCCCAGCACCCAACCTTCTGCGTCCACGACGTTCCAGGTGATCTGCGCTCTACTCGCCTTGGCGAAATAAGTACCCACTCCACTCTCCGTGTGAATCCTCAGGTTACAAACCTTTATTTCTACTTGATAACGCCGTACCTTGTCAACACCTATCCGTTTTTTTTCTTCTTTGTTACCAGCATTCAGTCCTTAGTTGACCCCCCCGCGTGCGGCGTGCGGCAGAGTCAGTGATTGCCTTTGCAGGCCAAATTGCTCACGCTTGCAGACTGATCATGGACAACTAACGACTTCCCTGCACCGGCAGCGCACCTCGGCGCGGCCCACAGATCCGTCCGGCAATGAAAACCTTGGTGAGACCGACAACTATCAACAGCGGGGTCACTCCAACCAGGGTAGACACTGCCCACAAGTATATCACGACTCGCGCGATTTTGCGCCAGGGACATGTGCGGTGCGTGGTAGTTCAGCCCCCGAGGGGCGGCCTGCCTGAGCCCAGGGTTAGGTCCTGGCCCGAATTTCTCGCCACGGGATTTGGAGGGGCGAGCCACCCGATCGTCCCTTCAGGTCTCACGCGTTGCAATGCATTGGGCTTCTAATCCCAGGCCGATAGCCTGGGCTGCCGCATCGGGGCGCAACAGCGGGTAGCGCAGGGCCCGCTCTCCGGCCCTGCGGCTCTTCCAACGGCGCGGGCCCTTGCTGTACCGCAAATAAGATAATCCGGACCCTCATCGGCCGCGCCGCCAAATTCACGGCGCGGTGGAAAAACCGCAAGGCTGGAGAGCGAGCCTTGCGCTACGGCGCAAAGCGCAGCTCTGCGCCTCACGTTCCTTCCAGCACTTCTCCCATTATGTCCAAGCGTGGCGAGAAATGCGGACTGGCGCCAACGCACATCGCCAATCAGAATAGCGGCACGCCAGTACCATAGCCTTGTCCCAAGCGGAATTGCATTAACCCGACCCGCGCCCGTCCTCCGGCCGCTTCACCAGCCCTTTTCCGCGATGCCCGCTCAGCATCATAGCCCGCTTCCCGGGCCGGCCCCACAGCGCAAGGTTGCCCAGGGAACGGAAGTCCGCGGACGTACAAAACCGGCCGCGACGCTCGCCTCGGACTTTCAACTTGCCACTCCCGACCCTCGCCCAGCTATATTTTGTAGCCTCTAGAAATGGTGGATTTATGTTGACATTAATAGCGTAGGCTGATACACTGAAGGGTTGATGCGGCGGGGTGCAATCATGTCCGCGCCCAAGTGGCAGAGCGAGACCCTTGGCACAGCAGGTGTAGCGCGCCTGTCTTTTAGGTCCGCGGCATGTGCCCGATGGACAAGGAAAAGCCGCGGACCTAAAAAAACAGGTCCGCGCTACCCTCCTCAGAATCACAGCAATGGCGTGTTCTACCGTAACGCGTGCAAGGTCAGAGGCGGCCGATGCTCTCCATGATGTGTCAGAAACAAAAGAGGTTAGCGGCGCACAGCGAAAACGTTTCAGCCATCCATGTCATTGAAATTAAGTGGTTTAGATGGTTTTTCGGCGGCCGGGGCCCCGCCGCTCTCCATGATGTACTAGAAACAAAAGGGGTTAGCGATGAATAGCGGAAGTCTCGGAAAAATATATATTATTGAAACTAAGATAGTTAGGCGATCTTTGGTGGAGACGGTCCTGAAAAAAAAGGGGGTAAAATAATGAGGCTGAGCTTCATTAAGTTATTGAAAACACATGTAGAAAAAATGTCCGCTTTTCGCCTCTCCATGATGTTGATGAAAACAAGCGAGTTAAGCCCTTCTCTCCAAGATGTTATTGAAAATAAAGGATATAGCGTCGGACGCAAAATCGGGATGGGGGAAGGAAGTTGGGGCCGGCGGGCGGAAATCAGTTTGGTTCCCACTGCGTGCGAGCCTTAAATGCCCAATGGAATTTCGAGTTTGCTGGGTGCAAGATGCCGTGAAAATTGCTTCCCTCCTCCGCGTAGAAGTGCGGCCGGGCTGGTGGGCTAGGCGACAAATCGCGCCGGTCAACCACCCTGGCCCCCGCCTTATCAAGGAGGAATTACTCGGAGCATTCTGATCGTCCGTGCATCCCCCTGGCCTGCTCCGTCAGGCTGCGCGTTCGACAAATCGTGCATCACAGCAAATGAGAATTTCAAATACATGCTACAATTTCACGCTTTCTTCAGACCTGTTCACCATCGGAGGATCATATGAAGCTTTCCCCCGTGCCGCCGGGGCCTAAGGGGCATTTTCTGGTCGGCTCATTGCCGGAGATTCAAAGAGATGAACTGGATTTCCTGATGCGGCAGGTCCACGAACACGGTGATGTGGTCCACGTCCGAGTGGTCAATCATCACGCCTACGTCCTCAGTCACCCTCGTGACATTGAAACCGTCCTGGTCAGCAAAAGCAGCAATTTCATCAAGTCGGTTTTCCTGCGTGAGAGCAAAGCGCTTTTTGGCGATGGGCTGCTCACCAGTGATGGCGGGCTCTGGCAGCGGCAAAGGCGCGCGCTCCAACCGGCATTTCATCACGATCACGTCCTCTCCTATACGCGGACCATGGCGGACTCCACGGCGCGGATGCTGGCTACTTGGCAGGATGGCGAAGAGCGCGACGTGCATCAGGACATGACGCGCCTGACCATGGAGATTGTCGCCAAGGTTTTGTTCGGGGAAGAAATCAGCTCGGACGCCGAGCAGGCCTGCGAAGCCTTCGGCCTCTTCTTCCAGCAGTATGACGAGCGCTTTGGGCTGTACCTGATTCCGGAGTGGCTTCCCACGCCCGAGAACATTCGCTACCGGCGCTCGATCAAGCGCTTGGACGAGATTGTTTTGCGAATCATTCGCTGCAAAGTCGCGAGCGCCAATGGCAATGGCCACGCGCCGGATGTGCTATCCATCCTGCTGAGCGCGGCTGAAGGCAAGGGCGCGGGAATGGCAGAGCGCCAGGTGCGCGACGAGATGATGACGCTCTTCTTTACCGGCCACGAAACCACGGCGCTGGCGCTGGCGTGGACCTTCTACCTGCTGGGGCAGAACCCGGAGGCGGAAAAGAAGCTCCAGGCGGAAGTCGATGCAGTGTTGGGAGGCCGCGCGCCCAATTTTCAAGATCTGGCGCGCATGCCGTTTTTGGAAATGGTCTTCAAAGAGTCCCTGCGCCTTTATCCTCCCGCCTTCGGCGTGGTGCGAGAGGCGGTGAACGACTGCGAAATTGGCGGGTATCCCATCCCCAAGGGCGCCACCCTCGCAATGTTTCAGTGGGTGGTTCATCGCGACCCGCGCTTCTTTAATCGTCCGGAGGAATTCATTCCCGAGCGCTGGGAAAAAGACTTCGCCAAGACCCTGCCCCGCTGCGCCTACTTTCCTTTCGGGGCCGGGCCGCGTCTGTGCATCGGCAATACCTTCGCCCAGGCGGAAGTGCCGATGATCCTCGCCGCCATCGTCCAGAAGTTTCAGCTCAAGCTGGTGCCTGGCCACCGCGTGGCCACCGCCCCGTCCCTGACCCTTCGGCCGTTGAAGGGGATCCGCGTGACGCTCAAAAAGCGCTGAGGCCGCCTCATTGCTGAATCTGAAAGGGGGAAGAGAACCGGCGCGCGGCGCTTCCCTCCACCCCTAGCCCGAACTTCTCACCAGCCCGTGGGCAGCGATGCTGGGAAGCCCCAAAGGGGCGGGATATCACAGCCCAGGCCATCGGCCTGGGTTTCGAGGAGGAAGCTCTACGCCAAGCCCTGAAGGGGCGCGCCAACGCCCGTCGAAACTGTTTTGCGCTTACCGATCCGTCCTAAGCAGTTGGTCTGAAGGATAGTTTCCTGGATCGCCCCTTCAGGGCTCGGCCGCGTAACAATCTGGAAACCCAGGCCGCTGGCCGGGGCTAAGTTATAACGCCCCTTTGGGGCTTGAAAGCTCCACCACCCAACGAGAACCGCCGAAACTGGTGAGAAATGCGGGCTAGGGTTCCGCCAAAGTCGCGGGTGTCGCATACCTCCATGGCCATGAATGCATCACCCGCGAAGGAACCCCTCACCCCCCGCCCTGCGGTTCCCCCTCTCCCCAAGGGAGAGGGTGCCCGACGGAGGAGGGCAGGTGAGGGGTCCCTTTCAACCGCACCAGCCTTTGACGGCGCCCTGCTCCCCCCAGGGGCCCCTTCGGAATTTAAATCACAATGTGATATAATTCCCCGGCATGAAACGCCCAACACACTCCGATGATTCACCCCAGCCGCCCTCTGAAGCGGTGCGGCGTTTAGCGTGGTTTCGCTACCGCGTACGGTGCTTCCTCCGATTCAGCGAACAAGTGGCGCGGACTTTTGCGATCACCCCTCAGCAGCACCAACTGCTGCTGGGAGTGGCGGGTTATACGGGCCGCGGCTGGGCCACCATATCCGAACTCGCCGAGTTCTTGCAGGCGCGCCACAACGCCGTGGTGGGGCTGGTGCAGCGCGCCGCTGAAGCGGGGCTGGTGCGCAAAGCGCAGGGAGAAAAGGATCACCGCTTCGTCAAAGTCCACCTGACGCGCCGCGGCTTTACCATTCTTGACAGGATTTCACGAAAGAACATCGCCGAGCTCCGGGCGCTCCAAATCGAGGTCATGAAGACCCCCCAGCCCCGCCCTCGTGATGTTCCCGCCGCAGCGGGCACTTAGCGAGTAAAGGAACCGTCTATGCCTTCGAACTCGCCCCACACTTCGCGTTGGTTCGGGGAATTCGGCAAGGCCCTTGACCCCGACATTCTCATCACCTCCGCGTACGCGCTGGTGGTGGGTCCATTGGCGGCTTGGTGGCGCAGGGCCTGCTGGAACTCATCTATCTCTTTACCAACATTTTCTTTTATGGGAAGCGGTCATTCACCATAACCTCCCCGCTCCATAACCGTCTGGGCGCGTGGGTGTTCCTGATCCCAGTCCTGGGCGGCCTCGCGGTGGGCGTCATGATTCACTTTTGGGAGCCCACCCTGAAGGGCCGCGGCAGGCAAACATGCGGGCCGCCTTCGGGCGGGCACAAGTTATTGAAGGCGCAATGCCCGACTCGCGACTTTGCCGGGACGCGCTCCGCCCGCGCAAGCAGAAATGACGGGTAGTGGTGTCATTTGGAAGTGGCACGGGCGTCGCGCCCGTGAACGGTCACGGCCAAGAGAAGCCGTGAAAAAATCGGATTTTCAAATTTTGGCATCATGCATTTTCAATGAGTTACATCGTGGATAACAGGCCCAAAATTGATTTTTTCACAGCTTCAGATGGCCGTGCCACAGCAAATGACACCACTTCCGAAATGACTATACCCATTGCGGGCAGTCACCCTAGGATTGCACGCGGAGGAATTATTTTATGAAAATCACGGCGGTTGAGCCGTTGGTCCTGGGAACGAGCTGGCGCAATTTGATCTTTCTAAAGGTTTCCACCGACGAAGGCTTGGTGGGCATTGGTGAATGCACCACCCAGAATCGCGAGGAAGGCGTGCTGGGTTACCTTCCCGGTGCGGTGCGGCGGCACGTTTTGGGCTCTGATCCCTTTAACGTTGAGGACCTTTGGCTGCGGATGTACCGCAACGACTTCTGGCGCGGCGGGGTGATTGCGACCAGCGTGATGAGCGGGATTGAAGTGGCCTGCTGGGACATTATCGGCAAGGCCGTAGGCCAGCCAGTGTGGCGGCTGCTGGGCGGACAATGCCACGAAAAGATTAAGGCTTACGCCAATGCCTGGTACACGGTGGAGCGCACGCCGCAGGAGTTCGCCAAGCGCGTGAAGGTGGTTCTGGATAAGGGATACAAAGCCCTTAAAGTTGACCCGTTTGGCCCAGGCGCCATGGAACTTTCCCGCGAGGAGAAGATCCGCTCGGTCGATTTGGTGGCGGCGATCCGCGAGGCGGTGGGCCCGGAGGTGGAAATCTTTGTGGAAATGCACGGGCGCTTCAGCGCCGCCACGGCCATTGATATTGCCCGCATGCTCGAACCCTATCACCCTGGTTGGATTGAGGAACCCTGCCCGCCGGAGGATATCCCCTCCCTCCAGAAGGTCGCTGCGCAATCCCACATTCCCGTTGCCACGGGTGAGCGCTACTTTACCCACTACGGTTTCCGCGAGGTTCTGGAATCCGGCGCCGCCGATATCTTGCAGCCCGACGTCATCCACGCCGGGGGAATTCTGGATATGAAGAAGATTGCGGCCATGGCTGATGCGCGCAGCATGATGGTGGCGCCGCACAATTCCAATGGACCCGTCTGCACCGCGGCGAGCGTGCACTTCGATTTCTGCACCCCCAACATCAAGGTGCAAGAATGCTTTGATGACTTCTCCGAATCCTGGGTCGTCGAGGCCGTGCCCGGAACCCCGCGCCCCCAGGACGGCTACTTCCATCTTCCTCAGGGGCCTGGCTTGGGCGTCTCCCTGAACGAAGACCTGATCAAAGAGCACCCTTTCAAGGAAGGATTCTTCAACATGTTTGAGGCTGATTGGCATATGCGTCAATTCGGCAAGCAAACGGCTGGCTAGCCCGGATTCCTCACCACGGATCTGGAAGGGCGGGGCTTTAGAGGCTGCGGAAAAACTCGAGAGCGCTGTCATTCTGAGGAGCAGCGGCGACGAAGAATCTCGCATTGCCTTGAAGATGCTCAGAGCGAGATCCTTCGCTGCGCTCAGGATGACAGCATTGTAGGGCTTTTCCGCAGCTTGTTTAGCCCCGCCCTTCCGGCAGCCCCCGTCCAGGGTGGTGAGAATTGCTGGCTAGCTACGACCCAGCCCTCGACTCGAAGGGTTGATTGGGAGGGTGACATGCGATATTGTTGAGGGGCCGGCCATTAATCTGAAAGGTTGTATACCATGAATAACCCCACCGCGGACGGGCCGGAGTTCGCAGCCAAGTTGATCGGCTCTGAGGGAATCGAAAGGTCCTTTAATGGCAACGACCGACTCCCACGACCCCAAGAAGTTTCGCACGCTGAGGGGCTTCATCAACGGTGAAGAGGCGGACGAAGCGAACTACTTTTGCTTCATGGCGTCGTTACGCATTTTCGGCGACCACATCCCCTTTGATGAGATCAGTCAGCGGTTGGGCGTCAACCCGACGAATGCTCATCGCAAAGGCGAGCGCCGCGATCCGAGGTCTCCCGTCTACCGCGAGGATGCGTGGGTATTTCGACCCTCACTGGCCGAAACCGAACCCCTGGAGAGGCACGTTGAAGCTCTCTGGCAAGTTGTCAGGCCCGAACTTAAATACCTCAGAGCCCTCAAGCAGCGGTTCAAGGTTGACGTGTTTTGTGGCTATCGCTCTAATTGTGATCATGCCGGCTTCGAGGTACCCTATAAGTGTTTGGAGCTGTTCACGGCGCTGGAGGTGCCATTCAGCATATCCGTAATCGTCACTTGAGTTGGTAGCCCCGCCGCGGCTCGGCAATGGATTCAAAACGTCCATCCCTAACAGTGCCGTGGTTCCGATAAAGGGATTCTGAAATTCTCTGGGAGACAAGAAAGGGAAGACGCGCCCGGAAGGCAACCTCGCGGGAGTTCAATCGGCGCTGCGCCGGCAACGCATCCTGGCGCGTCCATGGGAAGATCGTGGGGCCGCGCGCGGCTATTGATAATGCTGCGCGTTCTTTTCCGTAAACGCCGCGAAATTCTCGGGCACCTCAGCCTCGGCGAAAATCGCGTTTGCCTCACAAACCGGAACGCAGGCGCCACAGTCAATGCAGTTTACGGGGTCGACGTAGAGTTGCGCGACCTCCGCAAATTGCGCTTCATCGTTACGAGGATGAATGCAATCAACCGGGCAAACTTCGACACATTTCTCATCCTTTGTACAACCTTCGACGATTACGTATGACATGAATGAATTCTCCTCTGATGAATTTGTAAAATTCCCTGTCCCGCACAGGCAAGGGCGCGGCTGGCCGAGCAATCCGCGCCGCCACCTCCAAGACACGGGCAATATCTATATGCAATTCGTGCGCCAAATACCGCGTGCATTTATTCCCTGGCAACGAAGGGAGAAGCAATTCGCAAGCTGGATTGAAAGACCCAGCATGGGGGCAAATTGCCCACCTCCGACTTAAGTCTTGGCCATCTTTGCCCATACATTCCTGCCGCAGAAGTTGATTCAACTGGTAGAATGGCTTACGGAGCCCTGCCCCCTTTCGCGCCGGCCACAGATTGCGTCTGCCCGGAGCATGGGTGGCCTCCCCGCCTGACCATCCACTTGTGTGCGGTGGGGGCCGTTTGGCCTTTTTGAGCAAGCGCTCAGAATCGCCAACGATGCCCGAACTCAAGAGACTGTGCAAGGAGGCAAGATTGCAGCGGAGCTCCTTTCCGCATTCATCGCAATGGAAAAAGCTGGCTCAAATTTACCCGATTCGCAGCCTCACGATTCGCCCATGAAAAACTCCTCATGGAAAACTGAAGTCCTGCTTCCCGGCAGTTGGCGGGGGGCCACCTGCACGCTGCTCTCGCGAGGCCATCATCACATCATTATCGACACCGGCATGCCGCACGAAGCCTATCGCATCATCGAGGCCTTGGAAAGAAGGGGCCTTCACCCGAGCGATATCCGAATGATCATCAACACCCATTTCCACGTGGATCACGTTCTGAACAATTGCCTATTCCCAGAAAGCGAAATCTACGGATCGCAACAGTCGCATGACTGGTGTTGCGAGGCTTACGCCGATCTTCTCGACGAGCAGAATTGGGAAAAGCTAAGCTTGAAGTATTATCCGGAATCGCCTGACTATGAAAGGACATCGGAGCTGATGGGCGCCCTGCGGCGGTTCGCATTGCGCTGGTGGGACCGCAAGCGCCTGGGAGACCCCTCGCGCTTTCGCTGGATTGAAACCCACCCCTTACCGGACGAACTGGAATTCCTGGTGACCAATGGCCACGTACCCGGCCACGCTTCGGTGATTGTCCATAATGGCGATCAGCCCATCATTATTGCCGGAGACGCCCTTCTGACCCGCGAGCACGATGAGAATGTTTTCACCATGATTCCGCATAATCGGGCGCAGTTCCAACGCGACCGGGCACGCATTCTGGCCATGACGGGACGTATCCTTCCCGGGCATGATGGTGAGTTTTTGAGCAGCGACAACGGGGCACCCACACCCTCGTGAGGCCAGGAAGAGGGTATTGCCCTGGCCCGCCCAGGATTCCATGTTTGGTTACCCGCCAGATGGCGTGAAAAATGCTTAGCAATATCACATGGCCGAACGCTGGAGGCGGGATTTAATAGAAAACATGGTACGCAGCAAAGTACTTAACACTTATGGTTTTGTTTACCGAGTAATTTTTGCCGATAGGTAGTCAAACGAACCTAATATTATGTCTTATCAGCCACTTGCTATTCCGAAACCCACATTAGTGGAGATCCCTTTGCCCTCAACTTCTTCCCGGCGAAAGGTTCTGATTATTGAAGATGAGCCCTCGATTCGGAATGTACTCTATGTGCTGCTGGCAGGACTCGGCTGCGATGGTGATGTTGCCCACGACACGCAGAAGGCCCTCTCAATGATTCGTAAGGATCGATTTGATGCGGTTCTGCTCGATCTGCGTGCCGCCCATCTTCCCCCGGCGGAAATGGTCTCAGCCATCACCGAACTCCGTCCGAGCTTGGTGGGACGTGTTCTGGTGATTACCGGCGAGCTATCTGATCCCGACACCCTCGCGATACTGGAGCGCTGTGCCGTGCCGCACGTTCCACGCAGCAGGGTCGCCCGAGACCTGTGGGGGCACATGCAAACGCTGCTCGGCTATTCATGCTGATCGGCGGATTCCTCCCCTCGATGGATGGTTAGGGAATCCTGGCAAGGGCTGATGCGCTGAGGAGGACGCCGGGAGGGGCTGGGGAAGAAAATCCGAGAGGCTACCAAATATTCTTAAAAGCTCACGAAGCCCGGGCATCCTCGGAAACAAGAGGAGGCCAGCACCGCGACACTTCGCCGCGCCTTACAACTTCACCGTACGAACATAGTCTGCCACCGCTTCCTGCCACGGCCGAGGAAGCGCAAAGCCGCCGCGCCGCAAGGCTTCCATGGCCATCACCGAGTATCTCAGCCGGGGAGCTCGCCGCTGCATCAAGGCGTCGGGAACACCGATGACTTTTCCCGGATCGAGGCCTGCCAATTCCACCGCCGTGTGGGCCAGTTCGAACCGAGTACACGCTCCCTGATTTGCCAGGTGATAAAGGCCGTAGCGGCCGGATTCCGCGACCTCCATGATTTTCAGCCCGGCATCTACGGTGTGGATGGCACTACCCAACTGATCGCTTGCAACCTTGTACTCCTCACCCGCCGCGACCTTGCGCAGACCCCTCTCCAAAAAGTTGATCTTTCCCGGACCAAACAACACGGGAACACGAAAGATCCAGAAGCGTTCCAAGGCTTTCACCGCCTGCTCGGCCTGCAACTTGGTTCGCCCGTAAACAGTGATGGGCGCGGTCGGATCGGTCTCAACATAGGGCGTTGAGTTCCTGCCATCGAAGACCGCATCCGTGGAAATATGGACGAGCCCCGCTCCCACATGACGGGAGGCGTCGGCCACGTTACGCGTGCCTTGGTAATTCACCAGAAAAGCATTGGCGGGGTCCGCCTCGCAGCGATCAAGGTCAGGAATGCCGGCGGGATGTACGACCAGGTCCGGGCGGACACGCTCCAGGAGCGCGCGGATGGCATCCGCATCGGTAATGTCGGCCTCGGCGCGCGTCAAGGGAAACACCTCATGCCGAGTGGAAAACGCCGCGACCAGCCCATGCCCGAACAATCCTGCTGCACCCGTGATAGCAATTCTCATAAGAATAGTGGTAAGTGGCTAGTGGATAGTGGTAAGAGGTAAGCGCCTTGTGGCTGGTCTGCAAAGCCCGTGAAGGAGCGTTGACCGCTCGTCACTAGCCACTAACCCCTGCCCACTCGCCACTGCATATCTTACCTCATGCGCTCGACAACCCCCGGGGTATTATACAGCCGAATCAGGGTGTTGAGATCCCGCTGGCTGGGTTTGCTGACAAGTGTTTTCCATGCATACGGGTAATAAACCCCCGGGATTCTCACTTGGCGGGACTTCTCCTGGACTTGCCAGTACATAATATCTCCCTTGGATGAGCTGTGCCCTTTGATGCCGAGAGCGTGCCCCATTTCGTGCAGGACGATGGCGCGCATTTCATCCGCGGACCATCGGCGGGAGAGATCCACGGAAATGAAAGCCACTTTGCGGCCCGTCAGTTCATTTCCCACACGGCGAAATTGCACCCAATCCATTTCCTCTCCGGCGTGGCCCTCCTCGGCCGAACTTTCGTCCCAATTGAAGCGGATATCCGCTTCCTCAGGGTCCGCAGTCAGTTCCAGAGGGAGCATCTCCTGCCATATATTGAACGCCTGCCGTGCTCCTTTTGCCCAATTTGCCTCAGGCACATTACCGATTGAAACCTTAATGGGATACGAGTTCCATTTCTCGGATTCCGAGCTTTCCGCGATCTCCACGTAATAATCCGATGCCGCCGGAAGGTAGCGCGCGGGTTGCAAAGCTGCTGGATACGCCGGCAGCATTCCCAGGATTTGGATTCTGGCGTTGGCCTGTCCCACCTGGTACTTGAACTCCGACGAACTGGCAGCAATGTCAGCAAAACGATGCCAATCCGCCATAGCTCGCTGCCGGTCCACCATCTCATCTGCCAGAGCGCAGTTGTAATAGGCCTCTAGGAATTGCGGGGCCTGCTCGATGGCGCGACCGTATGCTGCCGAGGCGTCGGCGAACCGGTTCTGGTCGAAGAACTCATTGCCCTGCCGGTAGCTTGCCTTCGCCGCTTCCTGGTCCACCGCATGCAAGGCGGCGGCCAACAGCAACGTTGACAAAACGAGCATCACAGGGCGCATGGGCAATTACCTCCACTCGCTTGGTTCGATGACATCATAACGGCCCGCGGGCTTCGGTTCCAGAGGTAAGTTGGCTGTCTTCAGGCGCCAAGTGCCAGGTGTCGGGTGCCAGCTTCGCGATTTGCGCGGGCGGAGCATACCTTGTCTCGGACGTGTGCACCGGTTTACGATGCTGTGGATTGCAAACTGGGGAGGTCGTAGCCAGGCCTCTAAGGTTCGCCGACATGAAGAGCGATGTCGGCGGAACCCGCGACTCGCGCTTCGGCCCGCAGGCGGGTGACGGATCACTTCTCAATCCGCGTAGGGGCTGGCGCGCCCGCCGGTGAGGATGCGAAGATAAGTTCCAACTTGGGCGCGGTGGTGAATCTGGTGTTCGATAATGCGGAAGAGCATGAGGCCGGCAGGCCGGCAAGTGTGGAACTGGGAGTTCTCGCGGATTTCTTCCCAGCGATCGAGTGGAAACGCCTGCACGGCACGCAGCGTATCCTGATGGACGCGTCGGATTTCCTGCAATTCCTCATCCAGTGATTTCACTTCGCCGAGAACCGCCAAGAGCCCCTGGGGAATGCGCGTCTCGTAGTAACTCCAATCGCCTTCGAGCGCGATGTGGCGAGTCCCCTCCTCGGACCGCCAGACGTGCCGCGCCATCTGCCCGAGTGAAAGCATACCTTCCGCGGGCCGCCAATCCAGGCGATCGCGCGGAATCTTCTCATAGACGGAGAGTGTTCCCTCGTGTTCGCTGGCCTTTTGTGTGAGGAAGAGATCCTTCAAGTCCATAATGTTTCCCCGCCCATGAATCACATCGGGACGGTTCCCGAACCGCCCCGAATAGTTATTTCAGGAAAGCTTCTTGATTTCCGCCAGAATCTCCCCATTGTCCGGCTGTTCCCGCAGTTCGTAGATTTTCGACCACGCGATTTTGCCGCCCTTATCAACAATG
This sequence comes from Terriglobia bacterium, assembly GCA_049519635.1. Lineage (GTDB taxonomy): Bacteria > Acidobacteriota > Terriglobia > UBA7540 > UBA7540 > Bog-366. The sequence goes on from JBEKQO010000144.1 coordinate 38,556, forward strand.
AAAATGGCTCGGTCGTTGATGAACGGGATGGGATGTTTGGTAGGAGGGAAAACCCCGTAGGCGGTCGCTACTTCGGCGTAGGGCCAGCGATCCGTGGCCAAAGGAAACTTGAGCCCGCCCAGATGTTTCTGGAAGGCAATGTGGGCAAAGACCGAGTCAGTGCAAATGCCCACGACTTCGGTATCCGTGTCCGTAAACTTGGCGAGGTCCGCTTGGAATGAGCCCAGTTCGCTCTGGCAAACCGGGGTGAAGTCGAGCGGATAGAATGCCAAGACAACGTTCTTGCCGCGGTGAGCGGAAAGCTCAAACTCGCCTTGCGACTCCCCCGTGGCGCAAGTCAGTTTAAAGTCCGGCGCCGGATCACCAACTTTTAGTGCCATACCCACCTCCCTGGTTCATCCTCAATTCGGCGGCCCGCCCTTGGGGGTCCGAACGGACAGGATTCGTTCGTATTCTGTCCAATGTGAGAAATGGAATTCTACCCGAGGAACGCGGGAAAAGAAAGTGCGACGCCGGAGGAATCAGGGCACTGTCAAAGTCTAATGGGGTTGAAAGGGACCCCTCACCTGCCCTCCTCTGTCGGGCATCCTCTCCCCTGGGAGAGGGGTGACCGCAAGGCGGTGGGTGAGGGGTCTTCTTCCATCCGATCGGACTTTGACGGAACCCTGCAGGAAGAATCGCAGCCCGTGCAACTCCTCCCGCGACGATGTGTTGAAGGTTTGCAAGCTTTCGCGGCTCAATCCTCAGAACGGGTACTTCCTAGTGCTTGTAGGGGTACGGCTCGCCGTACCCTCTGTACTCTTATCGCCTGACCGAACCCAAAAGGCACGGAAAGCCCTGCCCCTACATATTAAATGCCTCCATAAATACTCCAGGGCTGGTCGCCTGCGTTGAAGATGAAAAGCTCGGGATCCTTCACGGTCACTCTACTGTAAGGCGCCACGGAGTGGGTCAGCCACACGTTCCCGCCAATCACGCTGTGATGGCCAATATGTGTGTTCCCTCCCAGGATGGTGGCGTTGGGGTACACGGTGACGTGGTCCTCGATGGTCGGGTGCCGCTTGTTTTCCTGCCCGCGGCGCAGTTGGCCCGTGTCATCCTTACTGAGCGGGTTGAAAGCTCCCAACGTGACGCCGTGGTAAAGCGTCACCTTGTTTCCGATGATGGAAGTTTCACCAATTACCACGCCGGTACCGTGATCGATGAAGAACGATTCGCCGATGGAGGCGCCGGGATGAATGTCAATGCCCGTGTGACTGTGCGCAATCTCCGTCATCATGCGGGGGATGAACGGCACATCGAGAAGGTACAAGCGGTGGGCAAGACGCTGCACGGTGACGGGCTCAATGAATGGGAATGCCAGCAGGATTTCCTCGACGCTGGAGGCGGACGGATCGTTGTCATATGCCGCTTCGATGTCGGTGGCAAGCAGGTGGGCCAGTTCCGGCAACTGCTCGAACAAATTCTTATGGACCTCTTCCGCGTGCTGCTCAAGGTCTGCGGGTGTCGTTTTGCCGCTGCGGCGGCACTCAAAACGCACCGCACTGCAAATCTGCTTCGAGAGCTGGGTCTGAATATCGGCCAGGGAAAGGGAGGTGCACGTGTCCAGAACCGCACGTACGCTACCGGGGAAATAGACAGGGAAAAGGATTTCCAGGTATCGGTGGCAGAGGGTGGCCACCGCCTCGCGCCTCGGCAAGTTGAAATCGCTGTGCTCATCCCCGGCCAGTTGCGCATCCAGATCCGCGCGAAACTCCTGCGCCAGGCACTTCATTTCATCGGCACTCATTCTCGAACCTCCCCGAATAGGCGTCAGGTTCCAGCGGAGGTGTCAGGTGCCAGGTGTCAGCGAATTCGTGACCGCTGCGACCTGACACACATTCTGCAAAGAAGACGCCAGGCCTCAAGGCATTACCGACACCTGATACCTAACGCCTTCTTTCACTGACACCTGATACCCGGCACCTTTCACCCAATTCCTTCAAAAAGGATCGTGGAAATATAACGCTCGCCGGAATCGGGCAAAACCACAACAATTGTCTTGCCGGCAAACTCCGGTAGCTTGGCCAAACGAACGGCCACCGCAGCCGCGGCTCCGCACGAAATGCCGCTCAGAATGCCTTCCTCGCGCGTCAGGCGCCGGGCGAATTCAACCGCCTCATCGTTCGACACCTGTTCCACGCGATCGACCAGCGACAGGTCGAGGGTTTTCGGGATGATCCCGGCGCCGATGCCCTGGATTTTATGGGGCGCGGGCTTCAGGGGCAATCCCTGCTGGTGCTGAGTAATAACGGGGCTCGCCGAAGGCTCAACCCCGACGGAGATGATTTTCTTGCCTTTGGTGTTTTTGATGAAGCGCGAAACGCCCGTAATCGTGCCGCCCGTGCCGATGCCGGAAACCAGCACGTCAACGGCGCCGTCGGTGTCGTTCCAGATTTCCGGGCCGGTGGTTTTCTCATGAATCGCAGGGTTCGCGGGATTCTCAAACTGCTGTGGCAGGAAGTAGTGCTGGGGGTCGGACTGGGCAATCTCTGTAGCGCGCCTAATGGCGCCAGGCATGCCTTCCGGTCCGGGTGTCAGAACCAGCTTCGCCCCGAAGGCCGCCAGAACGCGGCGGCGCTCCAGCGACATGGTTTCCGGCATGGTGAGGGTCAGGCTGTAACCACGCGCCGCTGCCACGAAGGCGAGAGCAATTCCTGTATTCCCGCTGGTGGGTTCGATAATCTCCACGCCGGGCTTCAACACGCCCCGCTCCTCGGCGTCCAACACCATGGCCGCGCCGATGCGGTCTTTCACGGAGTACGCCGGGGCACGCCCCTCGATCTTCGCAAGGATCGTGGCTGTGGATCCCTCGGCCAACCGGTTCAATCGTATTAAAGGGGTCTTACCGATGCTGGCGGCATTGTTTGCATAGAAATTTGACATGAATTCTCCTTATGAACTGAGTTTGTAAATATCCGTTAGAAACTGTCAGGAGTTTTTTGAGGTGGTACGCCTTGGAATCCCCGCCGACAAGCAGGAACCCAGGCTAAGTACAGATGCAACAGAGGGTGAGAAGGCACAGAAACATGCCGGGAGCATCAGCCTCCACGTTTAAGTCATGCTTTCGCGGTGCGTTTGCTAACTCATTCACATTAAATCTCTTCCAGCCAGGTTCGGGCCTCGGGATCAGAACGCGTCCCAGCCGATGCGAAAAATTGCTCAGAGCAAGCCTATCTCAACATGAATCTCGGCAATCTCACGGCCAGACCAAGGCCCGCATAGCGAACTACCGGGCGCCTCGACCCTTCGCCCCCTTAGGGCAGGCGTTCGCACCTCGCCCCACCAACTATGCATTAACCACTATCCGCTGGCCACTGCTCTTCAATACTTCGGCACCGAAGGGTCAACCTGATCCGACCACGCCAGAATTCCCCCCTTCAAGTTGTGAATCTTACGAAACCCGGCTTTCAGGAGCAGGTCCACAGCCTTAGCGCTGCGCATTCCGGACTTACAATGCACCACAATTTCGTCGGCCGAGTCCAACTCGTTCATCCGCTTGGGCACTTCCCCTAGAGGGATCAGTTTCGAGCCGGGGATGCGGCAAATCTGGTATTCATGCGGTTCGCGCACGTCGATCAGGACGAAGGGTTCGTGCGCGTCCATCTTTTTCTTCACTTCGGACGGAGTAATTTCCGGGATGCCGGTTTGCACAGGTGTATGCTCCTCGCCGCGAATGCCGCAGAACTGCTCGTAGTCAATCAACTGAGTGATAGTACGATTCGTCCCACAGATCGGGCAATCGGGATTCTTGCGAAGCTTGAGTTCGCGAAATTTCATTCCTAGCGCGTCAAACAGCAGCAGGCGGCCAATCAGGGACTCGCCGCGGCCCAAAATCAGCTTAATCGTTTCCATCGCCTGGATGCAACCCATGATGCCGGGCAGCACGCCCAGTACGCCGCCCTCGGCACAACTGGGAACCAGCCCGGGCGGAGGCGGCTCCGGGTACAAGCAGCGGTAGCACGGGCCCCGCTCGGCATAGAAAATCGAAGCTTGGCCTTCAAAGCGGAAGATGCTGGCGTAAACGTTGGGCTTGCCCAACAAAACGCAGGCGTCGTTCACCAGGTAGCGTGTGGGGAAATTGTCGGTGCCGTCGGCAACAATGTCATACTCGCGGAAAATGTCGAGCGCGTTGTCGCTGGAGAGGCGCGTTTCAAAGGTCTCGATTTCGACGTTAGGATTGATTTCCACCAGGGTATCGCGCGCCGATTGGAGCTTGGTGCGGCCCACGTCGCTGGTCCCGTGAATGATCTGCCTTTGCAGGTTGGTGAAATCCACAACATCGAAATCCACCAGGCCGAGCTTGCCCACGCCTGCGGCGCCAAGATAAAGCGCCAGGGGCGATCCCAAGCCACCCGCGCCGATGCACAGAACCTTGGCCTGTTTCAACTTCAGTTGGCCCTCCATGCCCACTTCCGGCATGATCAGGTGGCGGCTGTAACGCAGAATCTCATCCTTGCTCAATTGCGCAGGCTGAATCATTGTAGCTGTGCTCATTTCCAATCCTTCCCTCAAAACCTTTTCAGTCGTCATTTTTTCAGTTGCCAGTCATCAGTAATCCCCGGTTTTGCGCACTAATATGTGAGAACCGATGACTGCGTGCTAGGGGAATTCTCGGGTGGGATGCGCCCGGGATTCACCACTCCGGCTTGGCAGGGTGGGAACCCAGGCTAGCTACAGATACAACGCAGGGCCTGCCCTGAGCAGAGCGAAGGGGCCGTGCCGCCGGCAATGGAAGGTACGATACTGATTACATCGTCTTCTTTCAGGGGAGTCTGTTCCTTTTGTAGGAAGCGAATGTCTTCGTCGCCGACGTAAATATTCACAAAGCTGCGAAGCTTGCCTTCATCGTTATAGAGGTGCTTGCGGAGATCACCGTACTGCGAGGTGATAGCCCCGAGCGCCTCAGCCACCGTCTTTGCCTGCACTTCCATCGACTCCTTCTTATCCGCATATTGTCGCAGTGGAGTCGGGATGATGACCTTGACCGGCATTCTCTCTCCTTCATTTTCGATTACCGATTGGCGATTGTTCAAACGGCAATTCGTATTGCCAACCCCTAATGTTTCGATGCAATTCGAAACCGAAAGATTCTGACCAACTTTACCTGAAAAGGTCAGGCAATCGAAAATCGTCAATCGAAAATCGTCAATTCTTCGGCCCCAAAGGCGGACCGATCCTCGGCTAAAACCCAACTCGTCAATTCTTTTGGAACGCCCTGTTCAACGGCAATTATAACATAAGAAATCCACGGCCAGGCGTGGTCACGGTCATAATCTGAGGGCTGTGCCGGGTGATCGGGGTGGGAGTGGTAATACCCCAGCACGTCAAGTCCCCGCGCTCGCGCCCCCTTTTCCACACGCAATTGATCAAGCGGATCGATCAGGAAACGGTTCAACTCCGTTTCCTTGCCCATGTCGTCCAGGGGCAGAAGCTCCTGCGCACGGGCGGGATCGCGCCGCAGGTTAGTAAGAGGCACCACTTCCGTCACCTGCTTCGCGTCGCCGTCCGCCTTCCCCAACAAAACCCCGCAGCACTCGCTGGGATAATCCCGCACGCCGTGCTGGCGGATGGATTCCGATTGCGGTTTGTTTAGTCGCAGAGGCATAGAATTATCGCGTCATCGAACCATCGGGATATTGGTACATTGGGACATTGAAAAGCTGTCAGTTGTCCGTAGTCAGTTGTCCGTTGCAAGAGATACGGTGAAATCGATGGTCTTAAGCCCCCGACGACGGACAGCGGACCACGGACAGGCTTTCAATGAACCGATGAACCGATGAACCAGGGACCCGATCCCTTACTTCCCTTCGTCCCAAAACCGCTCGCTCAAATACTTGTCGCCGCTGTCGGGGAAGATCGTCACCACCATGCCGCTGGTCAATCGATTCGCCACCTTGAGTGCGGCCACCAAGGCGGCGCCGGAGGAGACGCCCACCAGCAGGCCTTCCTCGCGCGCCAATCGCAGGGTCATGATGTGGGCGTCTTCCGTTGCGATTTCCAGGTTTTCGTCGGCCACGGTCGTGTCGTAAATCCCCGGCTTGATGGCGGTGGGCATGTGCTTCATGCCCTCCAGGCCGTGGAAGGGCGAGTCCGGCTGGAACGTGGAAGGGCGAGTCCGGCTGGAACGACAGGCATTGGATGCGCGGGTCAAGCTCCTTCAGCCGCCGCGCCGTGCCGATAAACGTGCCGCTGGTTCCGAGCCCCGCCACGTAGTGGGTCACGCAGCCCTCAGTCTGTTCGAAAATCTCGGGCCCGGTCGTGCGATAGTGCGCGCCCCAGTTGGCTGGATTGTCGTACTGATTGGCGTAGAAGTAGAGTTCCGGATTTTCCTCGACCAGGGCACGCACGCGGCGAATCGCTCCGTCGGAGCCTTCCATGGGGTCGGTGTAAACAATCTCCGCGCCGTAAGCTTTCAGAATGCCCTTACGCTCCGTGCTCACATTCGAGGGCATGCAAAGCTTCACGCGGTAGTCTTTGGCGGCCCCGATCATCGCGTAGGCAATGCCGGTGTTTCCGGAGGTGGAGTCGATTAGAATCTTGTCCCGCGACATCAATCCGGCGGCTTCCGCCTCGCGGATAATGCTCATCGCCGGGCGGTCCTTGACCGAGCCGCCGGGGTTTTCCCATTCCGCCTTGGCGTAAATCTTAACATCCGGCGACCTTGGGCGAATGCGCGTCAAGCGTACAAGTGACGTGTTGCCAATCAGGTCCAGCAGATTTGCCGGCCCGCGAAGTATTTTGGAATTTTGAATAGTCGCCGCCCTTGCGTTTTTTGCCGTCACTGCAATAGACTTCTTATTCTAGGGGCAGGTTCCGAATTGTGTCAACGGGCGGCTCGGGACCCAGCACGGCACCGTCAAAGTCCAATGGGGTTGAAAGGGACCCCTCTCCTGCCCTCCTCCGTCGGGACCCCTCTCCTCTGGGAAAGGGCTGTGATTTTGATTTCTATCCCTCTCCCATGGGGGGAGGGGGGACCGCAAGGCGGGGGGTGAGGGGTTTCTTCGCGGGGGATGCATTCGTGGCCAAGGAGGTATGCTACGCCCGCGACTTTGACGGAACCCAGTTGAAGCCCAGGTAAGTGCCCGGAGATGCGAATCTCCAATTCAAAATGTCGATAGGAACCACTTTTTATGGCAACTGAAACCGCAGTGGCGCAAAGCATCCCAAAGCAATTTGAGCAGGCAGGCTTCGCGGTGACCGAGGTCCAAACAGGCAGGATCGAAGTGAAGAAGTCGGGCTGCGTGGCCTATCTGGAGAAGCGTGGGGCAAGTTGGATTTACGCCGGCCCGCCGTACCTCGTCGTCCATGGCATCAATTGCGAATTGGAAGACCGCGGCTATCAAAAGTTCTGGTACTCCCAGCCTGACGGCAAACGCTTCCCCATCCGCAAAGTCGATCTGGAAATCCTCCACCGCTTCGACGAAGAAGTGCGCTATATCTTAGGGCTCACGAGCCTCTACAACGAGTCCCTGGGATCGACGAATGCGCGGACCGTCTACGACCGCCTTGCGGGACGTCCTGACCGTTGATAACCCCGATGCCGCCACACCCGGGTCATGTCGGGGCAGATTCCCTCGCCGATCCAAGACTTTCCGCGATCTGCCGAACCGTGAATTCCACAGGGTCTAGTGCCTAATTGCATTTGATAGCACGAATATTTATGGCTGTCGGAAGGGCGGGGCTTTACCGGCTGCGGAATAATCCGCCGAGGCTGCCCATCCCCGATCCCCGCAGGGGATCTATTATGTAGCCGGGGGCAACGCCCCCGGAAAGAGCACCCCGATCCGAACCCGACCCTGAAAAGGTCGAATCCGCGAGGTAGCACACAAAAAATTCCGCCCCTGGCCAGGTGTTGTGCGACCCCTTCAGGGTCGAGGAAAGTGCATCGCGCTTTCCGGGGGCGTTGCCCCGGCTACTAACTTCTGCCCTTACAGGGCACGAAAACCCTGCGGGTATTTCCGCAACCTGTAAAGCCCCCGTTCCGTCCGGGTGGAATTAGGGTCGCTCATTTCTGCAACTTGGCTCTAACTTGTGCCCGAGTTTTGTGCCCCTGGCGGAATTGGCCGTGGAGCGGCAGTCGGCGCAGGCTTGGGAGGTACAACCCCCTGGGGCTGCAAACTCGGCTTGTTGGCGATGCCTAGAGAAGCAGGCGGGTGCGCGGCAGAGGTGGATTGCGAGACCCCCACCGGTGCAGGAACCCCTTCGGGCTGCGGTGTTGCGGTTTTTGGCGTGGAAACGGAACCCGTGATCATGGCTGGCCGAAGCGCTGCCGCAGACTGGGCTACAGCGGGAACGGGCGCCGCCGAATCGGTGTGGCCATAATCTCCCGGTCCGCTCGGTCGGGGTCTGGAAGGGTGAGCCGAGCGCTCAAACCGTCGCCGGGCGCCTGGGTCAGGCCGTTCGGGTCGCGGCGCGGGCCGAACAACAGGGCGGAAAAGGATTTCGATCTGGACCCTTTCCAGATCCCGATCATGGTACTCTACAACTTGGTCGAATCCCTCCTGACGAATCGCCTCTTTGCTCTGCTCAAAGGCTTGAAACTGACGCTCAACGATGGCGCTACCCACGGAGCGCTCGCGCTTTTGGTCGCGCTCTATGCAAGTTTCAAGAGGCACATGGAAGAGTATCAGAGTGGATGGAACATGGTGCTTCTTGGCCAAATCGACCAGGTCTTTCCGAGCCGGAGAGGTCACCGCCGTGGAGTCAACCACGCAGAGTCGATTCACCATAAGCCGCTGTTCTACAAGGAAATGCACCAACGCAAAGGCCTGCGTGTTGAATCGCTGGTCACGTTCGTCGTCGCAAATATGGGCACGCGCCCAATCCGATGAAATGATTTGAGTGGGCCGAAAGTGGCGTTGGGCAAAGGTGGATTTCCCGCAGGCCGCAGGGCCGCAAAGCACGACGATCGACGGCCTGTGGAGGCGGAGTGAAATTGCTCCGGCAATACCGTTGTCTGAAATATTTTCGGGGTTCATAGGTAGTTGAGACGTCCTCCACGCCTTTAGGGTTACGCTTCATCTATCGCACAAAGTGTAAAAGTAATTTTACGTTCGGGGCAGTTCTTAGAACGTCTACAATTTCCCTATCTCTAAAACACCGAAAGCATGTAGATCGTTGCCCGCAGTGACAAGGCATATCGCCGGGCGGGATCCTTCCGGTCCACATTAATTCCGAGCGGGTCGTTGACTAAGAATGTGCCCGACACCCCGTCAGTGGGGTGATGTTCGGGTAAGATGACCATTCTGACCGTCCCCGTGCCGTAGCAATTCATGAGGTATAATGGGAGATGGGAGAGGACATTTTGATCGCCGGGAGAACCATAAAACGGGAAATCTCTACCTTTGCCAATCCACTACACCAAGGAGAGACTTAACATGGCCGCGACCGTTGTAGCTTTGGTGCAAGACCTCTTCTTTCTGGCGAAAATTCAAGAAACGGCGAAAGCTGTTGGCGTTAGGGTGGTTACTGGCGACGCGCGAGGCGGATCGACTGCCATCGCCGAGGCCCAGCCGCAAGCCATCTTTCTGGACCTCAATTCCTGCGGATTGCCCGCCGTAGATTGGATTCGAGCGCTCAAAAACGACCCCGCAACCCGCCCCATCCGTATTGTGGGGTTTGTCTCGCACGTCCAGGAGGAACTGATTTCCGGAGCCCGGGCCGCCGGGTGTGATGTGGTCATGGCTCGCTCGGCCTTCACGCAACAACTCCCCGGCCTCCTGCGGAGCATGGTAACTGAAGGTTAGAAGAAAAGTTAGCGCGCATCTCTCACCTCACTTGGAGGGGGCTACCGGAAGGGCGGGGCTTCCTAGGCTGCGGAAAGACGCTCTACCGCACACAACCACCCGGCGGAGGGGAACTAAAGGTAATAACCCCATGGGAATCCAAAAAATCCTGCCCCTCGATCAGGCCTATAGGACGGTTGACGAGCTCAAAGGACGCGGCCTGCGGGTGGTTCTTACCAACGGCTGCTTTGACCTGCTCCATCCCGGCCACACTCGCCTGTTTGCGGAGGCGCGCAAGCTGGGCGACGTTTTGATCGTTGCCATGAACAGCGACCGTAGCGTTTGCACCCTCAAGGGAAAGAATCGAGCGCTTCAGCCGGAAGCGGAGCGCGCGGAGATTATCGCCGCCATGGCCGCCGTGGACTATGTCACAATCTTTGATGACGAGTCTGTATTGGCAGTCGTGGCACGCATGTTGCCGAATGTTCTGGTTAAGGGCGGGCACTACACTCTCGATCAAATCGTCGGTCGCGATGAAGTGGAGGCTGCCGGGGGGCAAGTGGTTTCCATCCCGATCGTGTACGGCTACTCCACCACCGCCATCATCGAGGCCGCGAGGAGAGCAGTTTGCGGGAAGGGTAAATGATAAGGGGTAAATTGCCAGCACTAAGATTTACCCTTTAAACTTTATCCTTCAAATTCCATGGCCGATCTTCATTCCTTACTCCAGCCAATTCTTGAGCATGCCAGCGTTCGCGCGGCAGTTGCGGCTCTGTCCAAGCCTGGCGCACAACCCATGGCTGTTTCGGGCCTGACTCCCGCGGCCAAGGCGCTGGTGGTAGCGGCGCTGGCGCACCAGGTGAATCGGCCGGTGGTAGTCTTGACCCAGGACAATGAGGCCGCCCAAAACTATCGCCAAACGACGGCAACATTTTTGGAATGGCTGAAGCCCGGCGCCGGCGCCTCCGTCCAAGTATTGCCGGCGATGGACTGCTCACCCTACGAGGGCCGCTCGCCGCATGCGGAAATCCAGGAGCAGCGGGCCGTAGCGCTTTGGAGTCTGACGCGAGGCCGGGTGCGCGTGATTTTCGCCCCTGTGGCCGCAGCTTTGGGGCGCTTCCGCGAAAGTGCCTTCTACTCCTCGCTCGCCCTCGAACTAAAGGTCGGTGACGAACTGGGTCTGGACGACCTGGTGGAGCACCTGCGGAGCGTTGGGTACGAACCCGCGGAACCCGTGGCTGCCGTCGGCCAATACTCGGTGCGCGGCGGGATTGTGGACGTCTTCCCTCCCGAGGCCGAATGGCCCTTCCGCCTGGAATTCTTTGGCGACCAACTCGAATCAGTGCGGGAATTCGACCCGTCATCGCAACGCTCGCGCAAACCTGTACCCCAGGCATTGCTTCTGCCCCTTTCGGAAGCACAGCGCTCCCCCAAGTTTTTCGAGAGACTGGTCCGCGTGCTAACTTTGCGGGCCCGCGAGCACGCCCAATCTCGAGGAACACCCCTGCCCGAACGCGAACCCGAGTGGGCCGCGGAACATACCAATACTTTCCCGGGCTGGGAGTTCTTTGTTCCACTCGTCGAGGCGCATCCGTACACGCTGTTCTCCCTCCTCGAGCGCCCAGTGCTCGTTTGGGACGAACTCCTTGATCGCCGCGCGCAGATCGCGCCCACGATCGAGGGTCTGAAGGCAGGCTTCGAAGAGGTTCGCGACATTACTCCTCCCCGCCCCGAACCCCATGAAGTTTGTCTCGCCGAGACGGAATTTATCCAGACAGTCGAGGGTGTTCCACAAATTGCGCTGAAAGAACTGAGCCTGGAAAATCTTTCGCCGGCCTCAGAAACCAGCGCGCAAGCGGTGGTTATCGGTGGCGACTTATACTTCCCGCCGGAAGGCGCTGCGAGCAGTAACGAGTGGCAAGCGACAAGTGCTGAGAGCAGTGACAACCCGCAAGTGATGAAAAACGGGAAGCAGCCAAAATCCGAGGGCAGTGCGACAGGCGGGGCGAGATCCTTCCCTGCTGCTCAGGATGACAGCGACATCGAGAATCGCGAATCTCCAATCGCCAATCTCCAATCGCCCGATCACCCGATCACCCGATCATCCGATTCCTCTCACCCGATCACCGGACCGTCCGATGGCCCCATGAACCGATGGCCCGATGAACTGATCCTCCTCTCCCAACCTCCCCCCAAATATCAAGGAAGGATCAAGGAATTGGTGGAAGACCTGCGCGGCCGGGTAAAGCGGGGAGATTCCGTCATTTTCGTGGTTCCGACCAGTGGCAAGGTGGATCGTCTAAGAGAGATTTTGAAGGATTATGAGATTCCCTATGATCGGGTGATGGGAAGCAGTGACAAGTGGCGAGTGACAAGTGACGAGCGAGCGGAACATTCAACCGATCACCCGATTCCTCTCACCCACTCACCCGATTCATCCGGTGTGCTCATTGCGCGGGGCGAGATTGGCGAAGGCGTTGCCTTTCCCGAGCTGAAGCAATTGTGGCTGGCGGACGCGGACTTATTCGGAGGCTTTGACTGGGCTGCGCGCGGGCGGCGCGAGCGGTCAGGCATCTCCAGCTTTATCTCCGACTTGAGCGACCTTAAAGTCGGCGACTACGTCGTGCACATCGATCATGGCATCAGCATTTATCAAGGCCTGCGTCAACTGGCCGTGACGGGCGCGGCGCGTGATTTCATGCTGCTGACCTTTCAGGGCGAGGCCAAGCTCTACGTGCCGCTGGAACGGCTGGACCTGGTAGAGAAGTATCGCTCCCACGAAGGCGCCAAACCGCCGCTGGACCGCCTGGGCGGGGCCAGTTGGGAACGCACCAAAACGCGTGTCAAACGCGCCTTACGCGACATGGCACAGGAGCTTTTGCAGCACTATGCCGAGCGCAAAATGCGCGGCGGGGTTGCCGCTTCTCCCGACACACCCTGGCAGCGCGAGTTCGAAGACGCGTTTGAATTTGAGGAGACGCCTGACCAGCTCACCGCTCTTGCCGACATCAAGCGCGACCTGGAAAGCCCCGAACCGATGGATCGGCTGCTCTGCGGCGATGTGGGGTATGGGAAAACCGAGCTCGCCATGCGCGCCGCATTCAAGGTGATTCAGGACGGCCGCCAGGTGGCGGTGCTCGTCCCCACCACGGTGCTGGCCTTCCAGCACTACACCACGTTTCGCCAGCGCATGGCGGCTTTCCCCGTGCGCGTGGAAATGCTCAGCCGATTCCGCACCGCGGCGGAACAGAAAAAAGTCCTTGCCGAGGTGGAAGCCGGCCGCGTGGACATCCTGATTGGAACGCACCGGCTGCTTTCCAAGGACCTGCGACTGCGCGACCTGGGATTGCTGATTGTGGACGAGGAGCAGCGCTTTGGCGTGGCGGCCAAGGAGAAGCTGAAAAAATTGAAATCCGGCGTGGATGTGCTCACCATGTCGGCTACGCCTATTCCCCGCACGCTGCACATGTCGCTGGGCGGATTACGCGACCTCTCCGTGATTGAAACTCCGCCCCGCGGCCGCCTGGCCATACAAACCACCGTCGCGCCCTTCAACCAGACGCTTATCCAGTCCGCCATCATGCAGGAGATGCAGCGGCAGGGCCAGGTCTTCTTCGTGCACAACCGCGTGGAATCGATTTTCCCCATGGCCGCACTTTTGCAGCGCCTGCTGCCCACGGCGCGCCTGGGCGTGGCGCACGGCCAGATGGGCGAGAAAGAGCTCGAGCGGGCCATGCTGAAGTTCACGCAGGGTGAATACGACGTGCTGGTGGCCACGGCGCTGATCGAAAACGGCCTGGACATCCCCCGCGCCAACACCATCATGGTGAATCACGCCGACCGCTTCGGCCTCGCCGATCTCTACCAGCTCCGCGGGCGCGTGGGCCGCTCGAACCGGCGCGCCTACGCCTTTTTCCTGATTGCGTCGGAAGACACCCTAACCCCCATTGCCCGGCGGCGCCTCGCGGCGCTGAAGGAGTTCTCCGATCTCGGCGCGGGCTTCCGCCTGGCGGCGCTGGATCTGGAATTGCGCGGCGCCGGGAATATCCTGGGGGGCGAGCAACATGGGCACTTGAACGCCATGGGAATCGACCTCTACCTCAAGATGCTGGAGGAAACGGTGGAGGAATTACGGGGCGCTCCGGCCAAGATCGAAGTGCGCACCTCGCTCAACCTGGGCCTCGACATCAAGATTCCCGACGCTTACATTCCCGACGAGAATCAGCGCTTGCGTATGTACAAACGCATTTCGAGTGTGGCCACACCGACCGAGCGGACGGAGATGGAAGCCGAGCTCGCCGACCGCTTCGGCCCCATTCCCCCTTCCGTCTCCAACCTGCTTGACTACGCCTTGCTAAAAAGCGCAGCGGAGCGCTTGCTGGTACAAACGGTTGAGCGCAAAGGGGATGAAATCTGGATCAAGTTCCACGAACAGGCGCCGGTTGATCCGCAGGCGCTGGCGAAATTCGTGCGCCGCCGCAAAGAAGCCAGCTTCCGCCCTGACCGCGTCCTGCGCTTCCGCGGGCGCGAGCGCGAGGGCAACTTGCTGACGCAAGTCCAAAACGTCTTGCAGGAATTGCGCCCGCAGCCTTAAGGTAACCTATTAAAGGGTGCCCACAGCGAACAGCCGACAGCTTACAGTAACGGCTGGCGGTTGGTTGTGGCCCGTGAGCTGTTGGCTGTTAGCTGTTGGCTGTTAGCTCTCAGCCCCCAGCTTGGAGGAACTGATGAAACGAATGGTCAAAATTCTTGCCGGCGCCATGCTGGCGGCGATTTTTGCGGCACCCCAGATTCGTGCTGCCCACGTCCTTGAACGCATCATTGCGCGTGTCAACAGTGAGATCATTACCCAGCAACAGTATGAACGGGAAAAGGCCTCGCTTCGCGAGGAGCTTGCACAGCAATTCTCCGGCCCCGAACTCGATTCCAAGTTAAATGATGAAAGCAAGAACCTTTTGCGCAACCTGATCGACCAGTCGCTCATGGTCCAAAAGGCTAAAGACGAAGATATTAACGTGGAAACGGACATCATCAAGAAGCTGGATCAAATTCGCAAACAGGACAACCTGCCGACAATCGAGGACCTGCAAAAGGATGCGGAACAACAAGGCGTTAATTGGGAAGACTTCAAGGACAAGATCCGCCGCCAAATCCTGATGCAGGAAGTCATCAGCCGCGACGTCGGTTCCCGCATCGTGATCACAAGGTCGGAGGAGCAGCAATATTACAATCAGCACAAGGAAGATTTTAAAACGGAGGGCATCGTCCACCTCGCGGAAATATTGATTTCCACGGACAAGTACAAGCCGGACGAGGCTGAGAAACGCGCCAATGACGCGGAGGCGGAACTGAAGGGCGGCGCGCGGTTTAAGGATGTGGTGAAGAAGTATTCCGACGGGCCCGATGCCGACCAGGGAGGAGACATCAGCCTCCAGAAAACCAGCACCCTCCCCCCCTCGATCGCCGCGGTCCTCAGCAAGCTCGATACCAACGATTATACCGAGCCGATTCACGTTAAGACCGGCTACGTCATCTTGAGACTCATGGAACGTTTCAGTCCCGGCGTCCCCAAGTTTGAAGAAGTTGAATCGCGCGTTCAAGAGACTCTCTACAACCAGCGCATGGAACCCAAGCTGCGCGAATATCTAAGCCAGCTTCGCAAAGACAGTTACATTTTTAAGGCGCCGGGATACCTTGACACGGGCGAAGAAACCCCGGGCGCGGCATTAACTTCTGAAAGAACTCAATGAAACAGATCTTTGTGAAGGACCTCACGCCGGACTCACCGGTGCGCAGTACCTTCCTGGTCCGGTCCAAAGAACGTAAGATCACAAGTACCGGCGCCGCCTATCTGGACCTTAGCCTGCAAGATACCACGGGCGTCATTCCCGCCAAACTCTGGGACTACTCTGAACGCACCACTCCTGCTTTTGAGGCTGACGAAGTTGTGCAGGTGGAAGGGCACGTGGAAAGCTATCGCGGCACGCCGCAGCTTCGCATCCGGAAGATCGCACTTTGCCCGGCCGGGGAAGTGGACCTGTTCGATTATCTTCCGCGTACCCAGCGCGACCCGGAGGAGATGTATGCCGCGTTGGTCAAGCGCGTGCGCCGCATGGGCGAGGGCCCGCTCCGCGCCCTGCTGCTGAGCATCCTGGAAGACGCGGCTCTGGCGGAAAGGTACAAGCTGGCCCCCGCGGCGATGAGCTACCACCATGCCTTCTTGGGCGGCCTCTTGGAACACGTGTCATCGCTCGTCGCGCTGGCCGACAGCGTGGCGGATCATTATCCCTGGCTGCGGCGCGACTTGATTGTGGCCGGCCTGGTGCTCCACGACATTGGCAAGACGGAAGAGCTGAGTTTCACCCGCGGCTTCCGCTACTCCACGCGGGGACAACTGATCGGGCATATCACCATGGCGCTCGAAATGGTGCAGGCGAAGATTCGCCAGATCCCGGATTTCCCCGCCGAACTTAAGGACGAGCTTGAGCACATCATTCTTTCCCATCACGGCAAGCTGGAGTTCGGCTCCCCCAAGGAACCGATGTTTGCCGAGGCCATGGTGGTCAATTTCCTGGACGAGATGGATTCCAAGCTGGAAGCGGTGCGCCAGCAGTACGCGGCGGACCAGAACCGGCCCGGCGATTGGACCAGCCGCAACCCGGCGCTGAAGCGGGAACTGCTGAAACCGCCGAAGGAAAAGACGAAAGTCGAAACTTGAAACTCGAAATTCGGCACCCGGCTCGCGAGTTTCGATTTTCGAGTTTCGAATTTCGCCTTTGAATGGCCCGATGATCAAATGAATCAATTCTCCCCTGCCGACATCGCTCGCATCCTCCCCCACCGCTTCCCTTTCCTCTTTGTCGACCAGGTGGCGGAGTTCGTTCCCGGGCAGCGCATCGTGGCGGTAAAGCATTTTTCCATCGACGATCAGGCCGCGCGGGGGAATCCCCCCGGCGTCGCCATCATCCCCACCAGCGTCATTCTGGAACTGGTCACGCAGGTGGGCGCCGTGCTGGTGATGGAGCGCCCGGAGATGGCTGGCAAGATTGCTATGATCCTGCATATTCCCTCAGCGCGGGTTATTAAACCGATTGAAGCCGGTGATACGGTGCGCGTAGAAGCCGAAGTGGTCCGGATGAAAGCGCAGTTCGGCGAGTTGCGCGGCTCAATTTTCCGCGATGGCGAATTGGTGGCCGAGGGCCAAATGCGCTTCGGCATCGCCAATGCCGAGGATGTCATGCCGGGCGCGAAGTAGGAAGGCTGGCGCACACCCCACAAACCAGGGGTCTGCGCCACCCCTCCTCATCTGAGCAGGGGAGCGTTTTCAACAACTCCCCTCCTGATTCAGGAGGGGTGGCGCCTTGGGCGCCGGGGTGGTTGTACGCCGAGGACAGTTTTTCCGCAGCCTGTAAAGCCCCGCCCTTCCAGAGTCGTAGTGGGAAATCCAGGTTAAAACCTAATGCGATGCTATGATGCATCACATGAAGAAAGCCACGGTGCGAGATTTACGCTATCGTCTCCGTGAGGTTGAGAGCCTGCTCGACGAGCGGGAGGAGATTTTGATCACGAAGCGCAAGCGGGTCATTGCCAAGCTCATTCCCTCCCCGCCTGCCGTTCCCCCGCGGATGCCGGATTTTCTCGCCCGCCTCAAAGGCATCTGTAAGAACAGGCCCGTCGAGGTGACCGGAGCGGAACTCGCCGCCCGGGAGCGCGGGCGTTATTGAGGGCTCGATGGAAACCCAGCGCGTGTGACGGCCAGTTGACAACCTTCCCCGAACAGCCCACAATTACTTCAGGGATTGCCTAAAGTTGGACGTAATTCCTTTGCGAAATAATTATCAATATGCTATTTCGAGACCTCCAAATTCGCAACGTGCCGATCCGGCCCGCGCACATCCTGGCGCCCATGGCGGGCATCACGGACACGGTTTTCCGCCGCTTCATCAAGCGCCAGGGCGGTTGCGGTCTGATCATGACGGAGTTTGTCTCCAGCGAGGGGATGATCCGGCCGAGTTTCCGCACGCGGCGCTATCTTTACTACACCGAGGAAGAACGGCCCATTAGCGCGCAGATCTTCGGCGCCGACCCGGCGCATCTGGCGGACGCCGCGCGCCAGATCGAAGACCTGGGATTCGACATCGTGGACCTGAACCTGGGCTGCCCCGCCAAAAAGGTGGTGAAGTGCGGCGGCTCGGGACTGCTGCGCGACCTGGCATTGCTGGAAAACATTCTGCGCGCGATTCGCGCCGCCGTGAAGATTCCCTTCACCATTAAACTTCGTTCCGGATGGAGCGACGAGGAAATTGTGGCCTTGCAAGTGGCGCGCCTGGCGGAGGACTGCGGCGTGGAGGCTTTAGCCGTCCATCCGCGCACCCGCGAGCAGGGTTTCAGCGGCCGGGCGCACTGGGAAATCATCCAGCAGGTCAAGCAAGCCGTGCGCATTCCCGTAATCGGCAACGGCGACGTGTTTAGACCCCAGGACGCCCTGGCACTGCGCGATCAGACCGGCTGCGACGCGGTGATGATTGGGCGCGCGGCCTCCTCCAATCCCTGGATCTTCCGCCAACTTGCGGAATTCTCCGCCAGCGGCGCTTACCGGGAACCGGCGGACGCCGACCGCTACGAATTGATCCGCACTTACTACTCCATGCTGGTCGCCGAGGAAATTCCCGGCGCCATCGGCAAGATGAAGCAATTTGCAAGCTGGTTTACGCATGGCGTGCGGAACGGAACGGAATTACGGCGGCAGGTGCAAAGCGCGCGCGAAACAGGAGAAGTGCTGGCGCGCGTGGACACGTTCTTTGCCTCGCTCGCCGCCAACCCAGGCAGACCGGAAACGGCCATCGCCTCCTGACCGGGCAAGGTGACGTTAATGGAACCTTCCAAAGATCGTACGCGAAGTCAGCGCCGGGTGGAAGCGGCCATCCCCATCCAGGTGCGCGGATTAGATGTGGCGGGCCAGGAATACGACGATTCCACCACCGCCGTGGAAGTAAGCCGGCGCGGCCTCTCCTTCCTTACCAAACGCGAATTGGCCGTCTGCGCTGCTCTCACCGTCGTCATTCCCGGCCGCGGTCCGGTGCGGCCCGATGAGGGCCCCACCGATTTTTTCACCGAGGCCACCGTAATCGGCAGCGTCAAAGAAGACGAGGAATTCTACCGCGTAGGAGTTCGCTTCATAGGAGCCACCCTTCCCATGTATAGCTCCGAGGGAATCTAGCCCACACTTCTCACCACGCGGGGATGGACCTGCCGGAAGGGCGGACCTAAACAGCCGGCGAAAAATCGCCCCACCGCAGATAACCACCCCGGCGCTCAGGGCGCCACCCCTCCTGAATCAGGAGGGGAGCTTTTAATGAACTCCCCGCCTCAGGTGAGGAGGGGTGGCGCGCCCGGCGCCGGGGTGGTGCTGAGTAGGCTTATCTTAAACTGGACAAGGCTAGCATTCGTGATATACTAGCGTAGAAGGCTGGGACAGGAGCAGGTGTAGCGCGGACCTGTTTTTTAGGTCCGCGGCTCGTCCCCGATGGACAAGGAAAAGCCGCGGACCTAAAAACCAGGTCTGCGCTACCCTTCCTTTCTCCATCCGGATGAGTTCATGAAAACACAGGGTGTTAGCTGAGAATGAGGGGAATCACGATGATCGGCATGAAAAATCAAGTGTTTGAAAACACGGAAGTTATACTGACGCTGTTCGGGAACAAGACGCTGACCCAAAAGATGTTAAAAATGAAGATAGGTCTGGATGAGTCGTTGAAAACAAAGGGGCAAATAAAGTGCTCTGGATGGTTTGATGAAAACAAATGACTTAGCCTTATTGCGGTGATAAGCAATTGAAAGGAAGGGGAATAGCTGTTGTTCTTGGCGGCAAACCTTGGGATCTTGCAGCGTGCGGAACGGCAGAGCGACATCCTTCGCGAGGGTCTTCGACGGCAGCCCCGCGCCCCGAGGAATCCAAGGCGGTCCCGGCTTTTATCTTTGCCCTGCGGAATCGAGGCTAGGTCTTGCGACCCTTTTCCACTTGCAGCAGGCGGTATGCTTCGCTTTTGGAGACGCCGCGGGCGCGGGCGACAATTTTCAAGGCAGCGCGCTCATCGACCTTGCTCCCCGCCATGACGGTTTGGATTTCGGAGATGATGGACGCCGGACGCGGGGCGGCGGCGTCAGCGTCCGATACGGCGTGCAGGCCAATCAGCACTGTAATTTCGCCCTTCACCGGCCGTCTCTTCAAGTACTCAAGGGCGGTGCCTATGGTTCCCCGCACAAACTCTTCGTGAACCTTGGTCACTTCCCTGGCGATAACGATTTCCCGTTCACCCAGGATTTCCCGCGCGTCCTTGAGCATATCGAGCAAGCGATGCGGCGCCTCGTAGAAGACCAGCGTCCTGGTGGCATCTTTGAGCTCGTCCAAAGCCTTCCTGCGTTCGCCCTTCTTGCTCGGCAGGAATCCCAGGAAACGGAACTTGTCCACGGGCAATCCGGAAGCCGCCAGCGCCGCTACGAAGGCCGAGGCGCCGGGCACTGGAACGACGGGAATGCTGTGGCGAACAGCGAGGTGCACCAGCCGGAAGCCCGGGTCTGACACCACGGGCATGCCGGCATCCGTGACCAGGGCAATACTGCTGCCCTCTTCCATCTGGATAATCAGTTCGGGCGCGCGCGTCATCTCGTTGTGCTCGTGATAACTCACGGTGGGCGTCTGAATTTGGTAGGCGTTCAGGAGTTTCTGGGTGCGGCGAGTGTCCTCACAGGCAATCAGGTCCACCTCTTTAAGGATCCGGATGGCGCGCAGGGTGATGTCCTCAAGATTTCCAATGGGAGTCCCGACGACGTAAAGCTTTCCATGATCGCCATTGGCTGGTTCCAACGGGTCAAGAAAACTGGTTCGTGCTGGCATAAGAGGGTGACCGTCCGCAAATCGAAATGAAGTCGAGGCAACAGTGTATCAACTCGGGGTGCTTATCACAAGCTGGTCGGCGAAGGAATCACCAAGCAGACTTCACCATCCCTTGACCGGGTGTCCGGGGTCAGGCGCCGTTACCGCCCAGGCAAGGTCTGCAACCCGTCTTGCCGGATGGTTTGGGCATAGGATATGGACCCCATCCTACCCCCCGCCACGTGTACCATCGAGTGATTTTCTCGCCCCGAGGCACAGGGTTCCGTCAAAGTCGCAGGCACCGGATACCTCCATAGCTATGAATGCATCACCCGCGAAGAGACCCCTCACTCCCCGCCTTGCGGTCCCCCCTCTCCCCAAGGGAGAGGGCAAGAAATCAGAATCACCCCCCTCTCCCAGGGGAGAGGGTGCCCGACGGAGGAGGGCAGGTGAGGGATCCCTTTCAACCCCATTAGATTTTGACGGTCCCCTGCCCCGAGGCATCTTGGGCTTTATCATCTCCCGCTTGCTGTGGTACTATTGTTTAGGTTCATTATTTAAGGTCGTAGCGGACGAACTGGGATGCCCAAGCCGATACAACCCAGTTGCGCCATCCGCCATCACTGTAAAGTGTGATGTAAGACCTCGCGCCGGGCGCGGGGTTAACCCAAGGAATGGGAACAAAGGTTAATGTCAACCACCAACCTTCAGGTTGAAGTCGGCCCGGAAAAGACTCCACCCAAGAGAGTGCACTCGCTCGAGGAGACTTTCAAGGTCACGCTCGTCGAGTCCCCGACACTTTTCGTTTCGGCATTCCGGCAGATCCGCTACTGGCTGCACGAACCGAAGGTGACGGTGCCCGCGCAATACTATCGCGGCGAAGCCAATCTGCCGGCCACGGACATGCGCCCCTGGTTCGTGGATATCCCCTCGCAGTTGAAGATCGCATTTGAGAAGCCACGCGACCCGATCGGAATCTACAACTATGCGCAGCAGGAAAAGCGCGCGCTGTGCGCATTCGCCTTGGCGTTAGTTTTGGGGGTAGGCGGCTGGTTTTGGATGCGAAACGTCGGTTTGCTTCTAGGGGTGATCGCGGGGTTTGCCCTGGGCGAATTGACAGGCTGGCTGATCTTCAAGAATCGGCCGTACCCTCCCGACATTTGGCACGACTATCATATGCAAGCGGCCTCCTGGGTCAATTCCGTGCTGGTGCACAGCGTCGCATTGACACTACTCTTGCTGCCCTTCATCCTCGCCCGCATGTGGCAACCGGTAAAGGCCGCCAGCAAGGTCGCGGTCGTGGATATTTCGCCCTATCTCCCGCTCATTACACCTACGGGGGGCAAGAAGGCCGGTGGCGGCGGAGGCGGTGGAGACCGCTCGCCGACACCCGCGTCGAAAGGCGCCATCCCCAAGTTCTCCAAGGTGCAGCTAGCGCCGCCCGCTGCGGTAATTCCCAACCCCAACCCACAGCTTGTGGTTCCGCCTACTCTGCTGGGACCGCCGGAATTGAAGCTTCCCCAAATGAGTTCCAACATGCCCTGGGGTGATCCGAATGGGGTGGTAGGGCCCGCCTCAAACGGCCCGGGATTTGGCGGTGGTATCGGGAGTGGAGAAGGCGGAGGGGTTGGTTCCGGCAAGGGCGGTGGCCTCGGTCCCGGCGAGGGCGGCGGCGTTGGAGGTGGCGTTTATAGCGTGGGGGGTGGCGTCAGCGAGCCGGTTCCCATTTACAAGCCCGATCCCGCATACTCCGAGGAAGCCCGCAAGGCAAAATACCAAGGCACCGTCGTGCTTTGGATCGTCGTCGATGCCGCAGGAGCCGTCACGGATTGCCGAGTCGTAAAACCCCTCGGTCTCGGCTTGGACGAGAAAGCTGTCGAAACCGTAAGGACGTGGAAGTTCAAGCCTGCCCAGCGAAACGGTACGGCGGTGCCGGTGCGCGTTATGGTGGAAGTCAGCTTCCGACTATTTTGAGCACCCTGCCTCTTTGCTCGGCCAGTGGGCGTCAAGGAGTTGGAAAAGAAACCTTGACAAGCGCCTGGCCACCCGTTTACTTCTATCAGCATGCTCCACTGGGAGGTCGTCTAACGGTAGGACTGCAGACTCTGGATCTGCGTATCGGGGTTCGAATCCCTGCCTCCCAGCCAATCTTTTCAATAAGTTAGCCCTCGTTTCATGCAATTTGATTTGGGTCTCCGTATCGGGATTAGGATCCACCACCTTTGGACTCGCGTTTTCAATCAGTTAGGGCTTGCCTCTTACGAGGATTCCTGAAACCCGGCACATTTGGGAACAATAAGTTATAAACCTGCGCCATGGCCATGGTGTTGGCCGAACTGGGACGCCTGAATTGCCACTGTGTACTTCGCCAAAACGCGATAATGATACATTCCCTGCAAAAAGAGCAGCCCAAAGACCGCAGTCTCGGCCCGTCGCTCCGGGCCTCGGTCTCTGGTTCGCGATGTCCTCACGCTGGTCAC